>CAZUMH010000022.1:0-37789 GCA_964621645.1 uncultured bacterium | reverse complement strand
ATATCCATCTGTTCCCGGGCGTAGACGATATTACCCTGAACGGTGTCGAATACAATATCAAGACCCTCTTCCTCGCTGACCTGGTCGATAGCCCTTTTGATTTTTTGAAAGACCGGGGCAAAAAGTTCTTCCTGTTTCCGAGTGTATTCTCCTCCTTCGCCCCATTTCTGCTTCTGGTAGGCCTGCAGCTCCTGCCGCACCGTCTCTATTTCCTGCTTCTTTTCTTTTATACGCTCCTCGCTGAGAAGCAGGCTCTGTTCCTCCAGTTCCCGCTGCAGATTTTCCAGGCTGCTCTTCTTCTCTCCCAGCTCTTTCTCCCAGACCTGATTGGCTTCCCGCAACTGCCGTTCGGCTTCTGCCGTCTCACCGAACTGTTTCCTGATTTTCTGGGAATCAACATAGCCGATTTTCGCCTGTCCGGCCGCCTGCTGCAGCGCCAGCAACAGCAGCACTCCTGCCGCTGCCAGGGTTGTTTTCCTCATTGTTCCCTCCCAACCGGGCCCTATGGGCCGTAAATCATCCGCAAACATCCAAGTCCAGGGCGCTCATACCCTCGGAAATGAAGAAAAAATCCTTCGATAAAATAGGGCGATGCCAATAACCACCCGGTTATTGGCATCTTGCGTCACAAGGTTCCTTTATCCCCGTTGACAGAGCACCCTCTCTTTCCCAGCAGAAGTTATTTTGTCTCTTTCTTTAACTCCGCCATAACTTTTTCGGTGATATCGTGTGTTTCATTGGCATAGAGGAGATTGACCGCCTCCAGAATATAGTCGTACCCTTCGGCCTTGCCTACCGCCTGGATGGCATTATTGATCGCATCGATGACCGGCTGCATCAACTCGCTTTGCAGCTTGGGCAGTTCCTGCTGTTCCTGCTCCATGGCGTACTTCTGGATATTCTGATAAAGATCCTGCAGTTCCTGGGCCTGTTCCTGCTTTTTCTGGTCGGACAGCAGCAGGCTCTGCTGTTCCATCTTCTTCTGCTTGGCCAGGAAATCATTCCGCATCTCCGCCAATCTATCCTGATACGCTTTCTGCGCATCTTCAATCTTCTTTTGGGCGTCCAGAGCCGGCTGATACTCCGTCATTATTTTTTGAGTGTCCACATAACCGATCTTCATCTGAGCCAGAGCCGGCTGCATCCCCAAAGAAAACAGCAGAAAAGCGCAGAGTATGGTGAATAATTTTTTAGTCACGGTCTTCCTCCTCTTTTGTTCATTGCCACCATGCATGTACAAGAAAATTGATCAATTCATCCGGGCCCTGACAGGACTAGAAACTCCTTCCGAAAACGAAATGTGGTTTCCAGACTCCGTATCTCCGGCCCGCAGCATCTATGTAATCGAAACCATAGGCGTAATCGAATCCCAGCAGACCCACCATGGGCATGTAAATACGGGCGCCGATTCCCACGGAACGCCGCAGATTGAAAGGATCGGTAACCTGCAGGCTGAGCCAGGTGTTCCCCGCTTCGGCGAAAATGATGCCGTACGCGGTGGGATTGCTGATAACCGGAAAGCGCAGTTCAAAAGTGGTTTTCAGCATGGTGCGGCCGCCCTCATAGCGATACTGTCCTCCGGCCAGGGGATCGTCATATCCCCGTAACGGCTCCGAACGGGACATGCCGCTCCCGCCCATGAAGAAGTAGTCGGTATATTGGATGTGACTGCCCTTGGTGAGTTCCTCCATAAATCCGACCTTGGCCCTGGCCATGAAGACGATGCGGGGAGAGAAGGCCGGAAAGAAAAACTCGGCGCTGAGAACATGTTTATGATACCCCACATTCCCGCCCAGAGGACCGCCGGCGATGGTGGTGCTCAGGCTGACCTGGGAACCCTGGGTTGGAAATTCGGGATTGTCCAGACTGTTGCGGGAAAAGATCTGGGTAATGCTGCTGGTGGTAAGGGGCCAGTCTTCGTTGACGATGTTATTGGGATTATACTCTATCATCCATTCGGAGAAATCTCCCAGGGCCGTTTCATCATAGTTGTAGATCCAGTCCCCCCGGAAGTAATTATCCGGCCAGTTGAAACGCCGTCCCGTCCTGATAGAAAAACCGCGGCTCTGCTGGCTGTACCCGATATAATAGGCATCACGTTTGACATCATGCACGGAAAAACCGACCAGCGTGGGGGTATTGAGAAACCAGGGTTCGCTGAATCCCAGACTGAAAGACCGGTAATAACGGCCGAAATTCCAGTCCAGGCTGAGCTGCTGCCCGTTTCCGAAAAGGTTGTTCATTCCCAGACCGACACTTCCGATGAGACGGTCCAGTTCACTCCAGCCGATAGAAAGGTTGGCCGTCTGAGTCGATTTTTCCTCTACCTCGAAGATGAGATCCAGGTGCTCGGGATCGGAAGATCCCACCGGCACCGGATTTACATTGGCAAAGTAATTCAGCATCATCAGGTCACGGGCGCTGCGCACCAAAAGATCTTTGCTGAATACGTCTCCCGGTCTGATCCGCATTTGTCTGCGAATGACCCGGTCCTTGGTGGAGGTATTCCCCGTTATCTTGATCTTCCCGATAGTAACTGGATTGAGTTCGTTGATAATGAAATGAACATCCAGGGTGTCCTGGCCTCTGAGCGTCTCCACCGGATTGATCTGGGAATAGATATATCCCTGATCATAATAGGCCCCTTTCACCTTCTCTTCAATGGACTCGGTATACTTCTTCTGATCGAACCGGTCGCCCTCTTTGAAGGTCAGCAGGTTTGTCAATTCTTCATTAGTGAACAGAACATTGCCTTCCCAGCTCACCTTGCCGAAATAGTAGGCTCTGCCTTCTTCCAGCCAGATGTCGATAAACATCTTGGAGCGGGTATCGTCATAAAAGATGGAATCACGCAGAATGCGGGCGTCCCGATAGCCCTCGTTGCGATAGAATTCTATGATCTTTTCTTTATCGTCTTCAAACTTGTTTTTGTCAAAATCACCGCTGCGCCACCAGCGATTCTCTTTAGTCTCCTTCATCTGCTTCTGCAGCATCCGGTTATTGAAGTGTTCGTTGCCGAAGAAACGAATACCCTCGATTTGAACTCTGCTGCCCTCCTTTATCTTGAAAGTCAAATCGATCCTGTTGCTGTTTTCCTCCGGCGTCTCCGAAGTCTCTATGTCGGCCAGAGTGTATCCTTTTTCGGCGTACTTTTTTAATATCCTGTTTTTCGCCTCATGGATCTCGTAGGGACTGATTACCTGGCCGCGGAAGAGAGAAACCTCCTTGTCGATCTCTTCCAGTTTCAACTTCTTGTTCCCTTCTATGGTGACCCGGTTCAGCTTGGGATACTCTTTTACCGCTATGGTGATATAGATCCCGTCCGCGACCTTTCTGTCCAGCAGGATCCGGACATCGGAAAATGTCTTCAGAGACCAGAGAGCTTTGACGGCCTTCTGAAAATCTTCCAGGATTACCGTCTGTCCCTCATGCAGACCGGAACTCAGGTTTATGACAGTACTCGAGGTATTGACATTTCCGCTTATGGCTATTCCCAGGATCCTCATCCTTGCAGACTGCTGGGACTGGGCCATGCCGCTTCCACACAGGAACAAAACTAGACCAACTAATAGTAATTTTCTCATACCTGCTGTCTTCACCATATCATCCTCTCTGAAAACATTCAACAAACTTACAAAAAAATATAGTAGTTGTAAAGAAAAAAATCTCCCTAGAAGGGGAACACGTGCCGCAGCCAGATCCGCTTGTCTTCCCGCCTCTCTGCGAGCAGCTGACTGTCATAATTATATTCAATCTCCAAAAACAGATCGGGCCGTATGGTATATTCCAGGATCAATGCGTGCCGGAAACCGATCCCCTGGGTATGATAGCGATACGGTACATTGGACTCAATGAGTCCGGAATAGGTGAGGGAGAGTCCGTTGGCCAGATACTTGCCCACTGTTATGCGGCTGCTTTGAAAGAGAAGCTTCGGATCCCAGGCCATTGTCCCCGTACTGCGCCACTGTACCAGGTTACGGCTGAATTGAGATGAGAACCGTACCACATCCAGCCCCAGATGTTTACGCAGGCCTCTTTCGATGGGACGGAAAAGCGGCCGGAAGATGAGATTCTCAACCTGGAGTCCCAGGGCGGTGTAGGCCCTCTCTTTCAGTTGAGAAGTCGAATATCCCAGGGCCGCCATCAGGTCCGCTTCGCTGCGGGAGAGGTTGGGATTATCCGTGGTGAAACGGAACCAGACTCTTTTCCAGGGACCGCCGGTCTTTTCCAATCCGGTATCATCATCCCGCGATGTTATTTCCATCCAGATTATGGCCGGTGCCCCCAGTGAATCAATAATTGTGGTGTAGGCCCTGCCCCGCAAAAACGGATCGCTGCTTCCTTTGGGATAGTCAAAGGTGATCCTTTCAGGGCGGAAGAGGTGGTCCGCCGCCTCGATGGTTCCCTCTGTGGACACCAGATTTCCCCATACCGTTAAGTCTCCTTCTTCAGGGATCCCGGCCAGCCGGATCCCGCCCGTTCCGTCGCTGAGAAGCAGATCCACATAGACGTTGCCCAGGGGAAATTCCAGCCGCCGCACATAGGAGACGTCCTTGTGGGGGATTATAAAAAGATCCCATTGTACTTTATTGGTAAATTCCAGCCCGCTCCCCTTTTCATTGTCTTTCTTGCGGGCGAGGAAAGGATAGGTTAGCCGGGTGCTGGTGAGAGAGATGCGCCCCTGTACCAGAGGATTGGAAGCAGGACCGGCTATGATAAACATCTTCCCCTTATCCAGCCCGGAAAAACTGAAATAGCCGGTGTCGCCTCCTTCCATCAAGGCGGGCAGGTGCAGGAGGATACCCGGATCACTGGTTTCCAGCTTGATTACTCCAAGATTGAGGGAGAAGCTGTTGAGGAAGAGCGGCTCGACCCCTTTGGGATATCCTTCCGGGAATTGATTGCTCAGCGATACCGTGCCCTTGCCGATTTTTCCGGATACTTTTTGCAGGTCCAGCAGACGATCACCCGCCTTGAGTTCGGCCCGGACACTGATGTTCTCGATAGTCCTGGCTATTTCATTCAGCTCTAAGACTCCGTTCTCCAGTGACACACTGCCGTCGCCGATAACCCAGCGGTCCGAGGCTCGGGCCATTCTCAGGGATATTTCTCCGGATCCGCGTCCTCTCACGAACAAGGGTGAAACAGCCGGCAGATGAGCCAGCAGTTCACCCCGGCCCTGAATATACATGCTTGATCCGCCACCCCAGCCGTGGTCCAGCCGGCCCCGGGCTTCCACCTCACATCCCTGGTCAGTATAGAGGTGAGCCCTGTTCACTACCAGAACACCCTGCGGCCAGAGGCCTCCCGGCTTGGTGGAGTCGGTAGCCGCCAGGCTGAAGGAATGAAACTGCACCGGCCCGATCTGCCCCTTGTCGACCTGCATGGATAAGGAAAGGAGGGGTGATGAAACCGTCCCCGTCACATCGATCCGAATCGCGGCCTCCCCCGTCAAAGGGACGGTGCTGCCTAAAGCCCGCATCAGCTGGTTGATACTGAGAGAATCGCCTTCGAAATGACCCGCCAGTTCCAGGCTGTCCCTGCGGCCCACCTGGCCGGAAAGCAGGGGACGGGAATCGCCGGTTATTTGCAGAGAGGCCGTCTCGAACCCCCGTCCGGAAGCCTCGTAATCAAGGTCAACACCCATGAGACGGCTTCCGTAAAGACTCAAATCTCGGAGATGTAATTGCGTCGTGAAGCGTTCCTTCCCTGAATTATCCGACCAATCCATTCTCCCGGCCACTTTCCCGGTACAGAAGCGAAGCCCCGGGAAAATATTGTGCAGATCCTGAAGGTAGAATCCTGAGATGCGAAGGGTTCCGGCAGGTTTTTCTGTGCCCCATAAGGGATAGGAACCGCTGAATTGGATCATGTCCCGGACCCGGCCGGATTGTATCCGCGCTCCTTTTTCATCATCTTTCCCCGCCAGCTCCCAGGTCAGTTCTCTGGACTCTTCACCAAAGTAGGTTCCACCGCCCTGCCACTCCCATGTGCCCGGCTCAGAGGCCTGGACCTGAAGCTCGACATCACCCGCCTTTTTCGTCCCGGTGGGAGAGTACTGCAGCGCTGTGCCGGTAAGGGTCCAATCCTGATAGGTACCGCTGATCACCGCCGCCAGATCCAGGCTTTTAAGCGGGTCGGAGGAAAACTCCCCGGCCAGGGGCATAAGGATGTCTTCCACCTTGTTGAAGGAAAAACGGAAAGATGATCCGGACTTCAGGGGTTTATGCACTTCTCCGGTGAGAATGGCCGCTTCATTCAAGAAGACACTGGCCCGAAGCTCTTCACTGACGTATTCCAGGCGAGGCTTGAATATCAGGCTGTCAGCTCCGGCAAACCCGAAAGCCACCCGCCCCTGCAGATATCCCCTTATACTGTTTATCCCGCCCTGCAAATCCGAGACCAGTCTCGTTTTCGCACCTGTTACTTTCGCGGGAAGCAGACGGCGAAAACTGGGGGCGGCATCACCCTGGATCCTGGTCCGGGCTTCCCGGATTACCAGTGAATCCTTGAATCCGACCAGATAGTGCAGCTGGGCCCTGAGCCCGCCTTTCCCACTGCCTTCCCCCGACAGTTCCGCCACATCATCCTTGAATGATAGATCAGCGCTGAAGTGATCAAAAACCAGAAGACTGAAACCCGCGTTATTCGATTGAATCTTTCCCTCGATTTTCGGGTTTTCCAGCGGTCCTTTCATTAAAAGAGAGGCTTTTAACTGACCCGTAAAGGGTACCTTCTTGTCCGGGAACAGATGCCGGAAAAAGGCCGGCAGGTCGAATCTGGTGAACGTGCAGACCAAATCCGCTTCTGGATTAAAGATGTTATGAATTTTACCCCGAATAGTGAATGGTGAACCGTTAAATCCCCTCACATCGGTTTTTATGACAATATCCCTTCCTTCAAGATTGCCTTCGACATCCACTCCGGTAAACAACAGGCCTCCCCCTGCCATGCTGAGGGTGCCCTCCTTAAGGCTCAGATTCCCTTTGGCCTCACCGCCGGACTGGTAAGAGAAATTACCCTCCAGGGTACCTTCAAGAGCTTGGATGGACCCGGGGAGGAGCAGCGGCAGCTGGGGAGGAGGTTTGGAATCTCTCACGCGGGCTTCCACCAGGGTCACTCTTCCGCTGGGAACGTTCAGACGCGCCTCAAGTGTTAAGTTCTTCCGGGGGGATTCAAATACGTTTCCGGATAGCCGGACAAATGATTCTTCCGATCCCCTGTTCTGAACCCAGCCGTAGAGACCGTGGGCCAGCTGGATGATACGTCCCTGGGAACCCTGGGCCATCAGCCTACCATCCACCAGAGTAACACGCCGGATATTCAAAAAGAGAGTGGAATAGCTCTGCAGTTTTTCTTTCAGGCTGTCAGGGGGGGCTCTGCTGACAAGATTGCCGTTTGACCGCAGTGTCAGCACCGGACGCACGAAAACGGCCTGGTTGGGAACGCGGGAGGGACTAAAGCGAGAGCGGAGAAGGCTCCAGAGACTGTATCCAATCTCTGCCTGTTCGATGGTGAGCGAGTAGGAGTCATCCGGAGCGGCCAGCAGTATCCCGCGCAGGCGTACCCGTCCCCAGCCGACCTCGAGATTCTCTATAGTCGCCTTGTCGGACATCACCTCTCTGATTCTGGCTACCAGCAGCCGCCGGATGCGTTCATTGGCCTCCGAGGCGCGCCATCCCACGTAAATCCCCGAGATGACAAAAGCCGCCCCTACCGCCAGAACCAGAATCCACCGTCGTCCCCGCATATAGGCAGTACCACCTTAAAAAATGAAAATGAGGGGCACACCCCTCAACTCATCGCGCTTGTCTGTCTTGTGTTAGACGCTTAACTCTCCCCTTTGTTCCAGGAATCGACCTCCCGGGACCGGATTAGGTGCTCAATTGTTCACTCACCCGGCCGAACCGTCTTTCCCGCCGTTGAAAAGCGATAATGGCCTCATAGAGATGTATTTTTTGAAAATCAGGCCATAATGTATCCGTGATAAAGATTTCTGTATAGGCCATCTGCCAGAGCAGGAAATTGGACAACCGCATCTCTCCGCTGGTACGGATGAGCAGATCCGGATCCGGCATCCCTGCCGTGTAGAGCGCCTCCTCCAGAACTTGCTTGCTGATCTGCTCAGGGTCCAGGTTTCCTTCCCGTACCCGGTGCGCCAGCTGACGCACAGCCTGCAGCATTTCTTCTCTGCTGCCGTAACTGAGGGCCAGATTAAGGATGAGGCCCGTATTGTTCCTGGTCCGCTCCACACCTTCCCTGATTCCGGCGGCAGCATCCGCTGGAAGCAGGTCCAGCTCGCCGATGGTCGACAGTTTGACATTATTCTTCATCAAGTCGTCGATTTCCCGCCGCAGGGTCATCAGGAGCAGCTTCATCAGAGCCGAGACTTCTTCCTCGGGACGGCGCCAGTTTTCCGTGGAAAAAGTGTAGAGTGTCAGCACCTTCACCTTCAGGTCTCCGCAGGCCTCAACCACTCTGCGCACCGTCTTCACTCCCTGCTGGTGTCCGGCTACCCGGGGCAAGCCCCGTTTCTTGGCCCAGCGTCCGTTGCCGTCCATGATGATAGCAATATGTTCCGGAACGGTTTTGGGGATTATCTTGCTCTTCAGTTTTTGTTCTTTGAGAGACACAGATAGCCTTCTACTATTTACTGTAACAAGAAAAATACGCCTCCCGGCCGATAAAGTCAAGAATTTATTTGATGTTGACATTGCCTCTAAAAGTATTTAATTTCAAGCGTTAGCCCCATACTCACATATCGGGGGCAGTGAAGGAGGAAAAAGATGACAGACAGGTTTTTCAGGAAAATAATCCAGCCCTCTGAAAAGGAAGATAATAGCCTGACCATTCAGACGGCCGCCCTTATTCTGCTGCGGGAAGTTGCCGGAGCGGATGACCATTTCAGCGCAGAGGAACGGACTATTATCAATCGTCTCCTGCACCAGGAGTACGGCCTGGATGAAAAAAAGGCGGAGGCCCTTCAAGCGGCCGCCCGGGAAGAAAGACAAAAGAGCACGGACCTCTATCGTTTTACCAAATTGATCAACGACACCTTTAACCGGGCCGAAAAAATCCATCTGGTGGAGCTGTTCTGGGAGCTTATTTACTCAGACAACCAACTGAGCGCCCACGAGGACCGGCTGGTACACGATCTGGCCTCTCTGCTGGGGCTGGATCATCATGAGCTCATCGAAGCGAAACTTGCCGTACGAGAAAGAAAAGACAAAACGAGGGGAGAGGCTGCACCATGAGACGCAAGACGAAGATAGTAGCGACCATCGGCCCGGCCAGCCATTCCTTTGCGGCCATCGAAAAACTGGTGGCGGCAGGACTGAATGTGGCCCGTCTTAATTTCTCCCACGGGGACCATGCCTCTCACCTCAGCGTCATGGAATGGGTGCGTCAGGTCTCCCGCAGGGCCGGTCGCCCCGTGGCTCTCCTGCAGGATCTATCAGGACCCAAGATAAGGATTGGTCAATTCGAACAGGGTGAGGTCCGGCTTAAATCAGGTGATCGCTTTATCCTGAGCGGCCGTGAATTCGTGGGGGATCGAAAATCGGTTTCCCTGTCTTATAAGGATCTTGCCCGGGACGTCTCTCCCGGTACCCGTCTGCTCCTGAGCGACGGGCAGATGGAACTGGAGGTGGAATCCGTCAAGGACAAGGACATTCTCTGCCGGGTCATCGTTGGCGGCCTGCTCGGATCCCATAAAGGACTCAACCTTCCGGACAAGACTCTCTCGGTTCCCACGTTGACGGAAAAGGACCGTGATGATCTGATATTCGGTCTGGAGCAGGGAGTGGACCTGGTCGCCCTCTCCTTCGTGCGCACCGCCGCGGAGGTCAGGGAAGTCCGTGAACTGATCATGAAATCGGGAAAGGATCCCTGGATCATCGCCAAAATCGAAAAACACGAAGCCGTGACCAACATCGACGAGATCCTGGAGGCTGCGGACGGCATCATGGTGGCCAGGGGTGATCTTGGGGTGGAGATTCCCATCGAGGATATTCCCCGGGTGCAGAAGATGATTATCAGCAAGGCCAATGAGGCCGCCAAACCGGTGATCACCGCCACTCAGATGCTTAAATCCATGGTGGACAATCCCCGCCCCACCCGGGCTGAAGTCACCGACGTGGCCAATGCCATTTTGGACGGCAGTGACGCCGTCATGCTCTCCGAAGAAACCGCGGTGGGCAAATACGCCGCTGAAACAGTAGCGATGATGGAAAGGATCGCCCTGCGGACAGAAGCCTATTTTCCCCACCAGCTGTGGCTGACCCGATCCGCCCATGGCCCGCTTTCAACCGAGGCGGCTGTCGCCTATTCCGCCTGTGAGATAAGCGCCTGTATTGGAGCCGGAGCCATTGCCACCACCACCCAGACAGGCAGTACCACCCGCCTGGTGGCCAGGTATCGCCCCCGGCAGTCGATCCTGGCCGTTACTCCGGATCATGATACCTATCAACGCCTTGCTCTCGTCTGGGGTGCCGCTCCGGTGTTGACGGGGGAAACGGACCATACTGAGAAACTGGAAAAGGAGACGCTGCGTCTGGCCCGTGAATCGGGATGGATAAAAATGTCGGATTCATTGGTTTTCACTGCCGGAGTCCCCCTGCACGTTCCGGGGACGACAAACATCATCAAGGTCATCAAATAAAAGGAAAGACATGTCTCAGCCGCGATATCTCAGAGGGATTGGCCTCCTTCATCCGTTCTTTATAATGGAACGATTTCAAACAAAGGAGACCACCATGCGCAGAGCAGTATCCTTGGGATTGACGCTTATCCTTTTAATAGCCGTGACAGGGAAGCTGCATTCCCAGATAATTGTCCGGTCCGATCATTCCGGCCTGGACCCTTCCCTGCAGAAAGCGGCGGTATGGGTCTATGATACAGGCGAGGCCGTGCTGGCAGCCGTGGAGAGAGATGTTCCGGCCGGCGAAGCTGCTGTACTGGATTGGGATGGTGAGATCGGCACGTATTACTGGATCAATAAAATCACATCTCCTTTCGGACTCGGAGACACCAGGCCGGATTTTCCCGGAACCAGAATTCTCTGGGAAGATGAATCGGGATTCCTGGTGAAAGTAACGGATCTCAGGCAGATCAGCAGCCTGACCGCCGGCTTTTCCGCCGTGCGTTTGCACTCTCTCAGCGCCCCTCCTGGATCACGGGATAAGAGAGAGACAGTAACAATAGCCGGCCATACCGCCGCGCCTGACGCGGTCAAGTCCCTGCTGGACTCGGTCAGTCAGGAGCGGCTTACCCGGACGGTTGAGGAACTCAGCGGAGAACGCTCCTTTACCATTAACGGGGCCAAAGATTCGCTCCAGACCCGTTACTCCTACAGCCCCCAAATATACCTGGCCCGGGATTACCTTAAAAGCAGGCTCTCGGAGATGGGGTACACGCCATCTCAGGATGCGTATCAACTTAACACCAGCAAGGGGATAGCCCTTGCTTCCGGGGAAGAGGCTTCGGGACTGGCTTTCTGCGGGCCTGAAATAATGACGTGGCGACCGGGATCCCGCTTCTGGCAGTGTGACTACCTGGATGACGAAGGCCGCACCCTGCATGATATCGCCCTCCTGCCCTCGGGAGCGGCCTGCGCCGTCGGCAGCGGCGGTATGATCCTGCGCCGGGAAAGGGAAAGCGGCTGGGAACCGCTTCCATCCGTTACTTCGTCCGCTCTGTTGGCTTGTTATGCCCTGGACGAGGACCACCTCTGGGCCTGCGGGAAAGATGGAATAATTCTGGGCAGCCGGGACGGCGGACACACCTGGAGAGTTCTGGCCAGCCGAACCGGAATGACCCTGTATGATATGTACTTTGCAAACGAACAGCTGGGATGGGCGGTGGGACGTGACGGCCTTATTCTCATGAGCCGGGACGGCGGCGGATCCTGGAAAAGGATGACCACCGGAACAGACGAGTGGCTGCGCAGCATCACCTTCTCCACGCCACGCCGCGGCTGGATAGCGGGAGGCAGAGGCGGACTGTACTCCAGCCGGGACCAGGGTGAAAGCTGGCAATGGCTTCCCATTCCGGGAGCGGATGTCTTGCTGAGCGTGGCCTTCCGCGACAGCCTGCGGGGAATAGCCTGGGGCCGGAGGGGTTCCCTCTTCCGTACCGCCGACGGCGGAACCAGCTGGAACAGAGAAGCCGCCCCACCGGGAGACATTCTCAGCGCCACGTTCGGACCGGAAGAGACTCTTTGGCTCGGGACGGACCGCTCCTTTCTGTGTGCTTCCGCTGCCGGTGATTGGCGGCAACAGGATGTGCGCGGCTCTCTTTACACGCTCTACAACATCATTGCCGTCAAGACCGGTTCGACCTATCCGGACACTTACTATATAATCTGCGCTCACTACGATTCCATCACCCAGAACACAAACAGCGCCTACTACTGGGCTCCGGGGGCGGACGATAACGGCAGCGGCACCGCCGCCGTTCTGGAAGCGGCCCGGGTCCTTTCCGGTTCTGATCCGACCTATTCCATCGTTTTCGCTCTCTTTTCCGGAGAAGAGCAGGGGCTCAAGGGCAGCGCCGCCTATGCCGCCCAATGCTATCAGGAAAATATGGATATAGCCGGTGTTATTAATATGGATATGCTCGGCTACGATTCCAACGACGATGGCCTCTGCGAAATTCACACCGGCGGCTATTTCCGAACCATGGCCGACTCAATGATGAAATGGAATTCCCAGTGGAATCTTAATCTGACCCCCACCCTCTATACAGGTAACGCCACCACTCACAGTGATCATGCCTCCTTCTGGAACTATGGATATCAGGCCCTGCTCCTTATCGAAAACTACGCCTGGGACTTTAACGCTTACTATCACAGTACCGCCGATATCGTGAATAATATGAACCTTTCCTATTTTCACCGCATGTCCCAGCTGGCTATCGGGACCGCGGCGGCCCTGGCCGGTGTTTCTCCGGAAACTTCCGTGTGGGACGGGAAAAGTCTGCCCGGTGGTTTCGACCTCTCCGATCCCTACCCCAATCCCTTTAATCCCAGCACGATAATACGGTTTACTATCCCCGGGGAGATCGGGACACGTCTGGAGATATTCGATATGCGCGGCCGCCGGGTGAGAACACTGCTGGAGGAACGCCTGACCGCGGGTACGCATGAGGTTTTCTGGGACGGCCGGGACGGGGGAGGCGGCCTTCTGCCCTCGGGAGTATATCTCATCCGCTGCCGGGCCGGGGAGCAGATCCTGCAGAAGAAAGCTGCCTTGGTAAAATAATGAGGACATTTCTCTGACGAATGTAATAACAATTATACGGTTAAAAACGGGAAGAAAGCCCGGCTCACCCTATCCGGAAGCCGATCAAAGAAGTCGAATGCCTGCCCTGATCCTCATCATTAGGCAGGGAGGATAACGATGGAGCTGTTTCTCGGCGGCAGCCTTGCGCTGGTACTCGGTTTCGGCGTATACTTCTTTCTCATGCGCCGCGGACAGAGTCTCTTTTCCCGTTTCAGGGTACGGCTCACCCTTACCTTTTTAGGATTCACCCTGCTTCCGGTTATTCCGGCACTCTTTTTTATCGCCAGTCTCGTCACCAGCTCCACTGACCTGCTCCTGCTGCCCGGCCTGGAAAACGCCCTGCGCCGGTCTCTCGATACCATCCGGATTCAGTCGGAGACCCGGGGAGTGGAATTCCTGGACCGTCATCCCGATCCCGGGACGTGGAATAGTTCTCTTCTCAAAGAAAACGGTATTGACATGGCCGTGACTTACCGGCAAGCAGGCAAGGATGTGGATCTGGTCTCGGCTTTGGGTGACCGTTCTTCAGAGCTCAGCCGGCACTACCGGCCCGCTCCAGGTTTCTGGATTGAGCAGGACACGGCGAACAGTGACATTGTTTCCCTGCAACAGGAGCAGTTTCTTCTCATGCGTGCTGCCGTCAGGGACTCGCTGTTGACGCTGATCGCCTACCCCCTCAGACCGGAAGTGGTGCAGGCCCGGGATGATATCGGAACGGCCCTGCAGGTCTACGCGGCTCTCTCAATCATGAAAAAAACGGCCATCGAGAAAAATCTCGTATGGATTCTGGCGCTCTTTCTGGTATATATCCTGGCGCTTCTTGCCGCCCTGGCCGCCGGCCGTATCGCCGCGGGCATCAACAGGC
The DNA here is from genome assembly GCA_964621645.1 of uncultured bacterium. Lineage (GTDB taxonomy): Bacteria > Zhuqueibacterota > QNDG01 > QNDG01 > JAGLOF01 > CAZUMH01. The sequence continues at coordinate 23,644 of CAZUMH010000022.1, read as the reverse complement.
CGGTCCAGGCCCTTGTGGATGGGATGCAGCAGGTTGCGGCCGGGGATCTCACCTCCCGAATCAGTGAGGAAGCCCGGGATGAGTTCGGCTATTTAATCGATTCCTTCAATACCATGACCTCTGACCTGGACGAGAACAGAAAGAAACTGCTGGCGGCGGAGCGACTGGCCGCCTGGCAGCAGGTTGCCCGGCAGATATCTCACGAAATCAAAAACGCCCTCACCCCCATCTCACTTTCTCTCAGGCGCCTGTACCGCAACCTGTCCCCGGAACAGCTTCCGGCACCGGTCAAAGAGAGTCTTCATTCCCTGGAAAAAGAGGCCAACTCGCTCAGCCTTCTGGCCGACGAGTTTTCCCGTTTTGCCCGCCTGCCAAAACCGCAAAAGAGTCTACTGGATCTATTGGGCCTGTGTGAGGACGTGCGTCTGCTGCTGCAGCCTGCCTTCCCCGGCACAGGAATTACCGTCCGGGCGGAAGAATCGCCTCCCGGCTTACGCGCCGACCCCGAACAGCTGAAACGGGTGCTTATCAATCTGGTGAAAAACGGACTGGAAGCCAGCAGCCCCGGAGACGAGGTGCTCATTCTGGTTCGATCCGGTTCTCCTCCCCGGGCGGGAGTGGAGGTGGAAGTGCGGGACAAGGGCAGCGGTATGACCCCGGAAGTTCAGGAACGTCTCTTCGAGCCCTATCTCACCACCAAGAAAGGCGGCACCGGCCTGGGACTGGCTATTGTGCAGAAAATCGTGCATGAACACGGCGGGACAATATCGGTCAACAGCACTCCGGGAAAGGGTACCGCCATCATCGTCTGGCTGCCCCGGGATCAGAAATAACCGACGGGTTCACACTTCACCAGTACACAATTATTGTCAGGGAAAATTCCCCGATCAACGGCGGAGCAGCGGGGAGTTATACAAGGATGATCATCCGAATACGCCCGGATGATTTGTCAAGCAGCGCAATCCCGGATCAAAAATACCCGTGAATGAACAAATCGGGATGGCATGTAACAATTGCCCTGGAAGGGACCGCGACGGAACAGGAGCCTTACCCTCAGCCCGGCTGCTTCAGGACTTCACCATTCTTAATAACATAGCGGACCACGTTGAACGTTCCCAGATAGGGAATCTGAGCGAAATTATCGAGCTCCAGCAGCAGCATATCAGCCTTGCGGCCCACGGTGATCTCCCCCCGGTCCTCCAGACCCAGCAGGGCGGCCGGATTTCTGGTGTAAGAGTTAAGTAAAAGGACGGGATCGGAGATGCGGTAGCGCAGCACCGCGTATGTCATCACGAAGAAAGGGGAGAGCACCGGGGAGGAGCCCGGATTGAAGTCGGAAGAAAGCACAATGCGGTCCCCCAGATCGAGGAGCTTGGCTATCTGGCCGATCCGTTCGGAAAAGACAAATCCCTCCGCCGTGGGCAGAAAAACAGGATATAGTCCCGGAGTGTTGCGGATCATTTCCGCGTCCTTGTCACTCAGCACTTCCAGGTGGTCCACGTGCCGCGCTCCCAGGCGCACGGCCAGTTCAACCCCGCCCAGATCGTGCACCTGATTGATGTGCAGACCGATACGGTAGCCCTCCTTCTGAGCCGCCAGGATAAGCGTCTCGGCTTCAGACACGCTGAAGACCCCCTCCTCCAGAAAGATATCGAACCACTCCGCAAGGGGCCTGAGCTCCGGAATCATCCTGGTTTCCACTTCCCGGAGATAATCTGCTCTTTCCCGGTCCCGGGGTACGCTGTGGATCAAAAGAGTGGGAATGATGTCAACGGGATGGGATTCGTTTAACCGGTTGATCACCCGCAGCATTTTCTCTTCACTGTCGTAGTCCAGCCCGTATCCGGATTTTATTTCAACGGTAGTGATCCCCATCTGCAGGGCCTGATCCAGGAAGTAGAGGCCCCGCTGAAAAAGCTCATCCTCGCCGGCGGCCCGTACCCGGCTGACGGTGCTGTGGATACCGCCTCCCTCCCGCAGAATTTCCAGGTAAGGGCGCCCGGCGGCGCGCATATAGAACTCGTTCTCGCGGCTGCCGGCGAAGAGCAGGTGGGTATGGCATTCGACGAAACCCGGCAGGGCGATAAGGCCGGCGGCGTCGATCACCGGGCCTGAGCTGTCTGGCGCTTTCTTATCCAGGGCGGTGATTATCCCATCCTCGATCGTGATGGTACAGGGCCCTTCCTTCCGGCCGAATACCGATCTGATGTTTCTCACTGTTAAGGCGCTCATGCCTCTTCCCTCAGGATGCGGATCAGCCCCCTCCTTTGATAACTCGGAAAGAATGCCGACCGGCTTGAATCATCATTTTCCCCTCTTTGCATTCCAGAATAGCGGCCATGTGTGAGGGATTCCGATTTATTTCGGGAAGGAGTTTATCAAAACTCCCTTTTCCCGGGCCACCTGCGCAGCCTTCTCATAACCGGCGTCCACATGGCGGGCGATGCCGATACCCGGATCCGTGGTGGTGACCCGCCGCAGTCGCTCCTCTCGCTCTTTGGTTCCGTCGGCCACGATGACCATGCCGGCGTGCAGGGAGTTGCCGATGCCGACGCCGCCCCCGTTGTGGAAGCTCACCCAGGAAGCGCCGTTCACCGCGTTCAGGGCGAAGTTGAGCAGGGGCCAGTCGGCAATGGCGTCACTGCCATCCTTCATCCCCTCGGTCTCACGGTTGGGTGACGCCACGGAGCCGCAGTCCAGATGGTCGCGCCCGATGACCACCGGCGCCTTGACCTCTCCGGTGCGCACCAGATCATTCATGCGCAGAGCGAATTCTGTACGTTCCCCGTAGCCGAGCCAGCAAACGCGGGCCGGCAATCCCAGGTGAGGTATCTTGCGGGAGGCCAGTTCTATCCAGCGCACCAGTGAGCGGTTCTCCGGGAACATCTCTAAAACCAGCTTGTCCAGTCTGTCGATATCCGCAGCATCACCGGAAAGCGCCGCCCAGCGGAAGGGGCCTCGGCCCTCGCAGAAAAGGGGCCGCACATAGGCGGGCACAAAGCCCGGATATTTGAAGCGGCCATCCTTGTCGCGCACGTCAACTCCGGCCTGTTCCGCCTGGCCCCGCAGATTGTTGCCATAATCGAACGCCACGGCTCCTCTGGCCTGCATATCCAAAATGGCCTGCTCGTGTCTGGCGATGGTTTCCAGGGCCCGGTTGCGATACTCTTTGGGATCTTTCTCCCGCAGCCGGTCAAGCTCTTTTACATCTCCCGCCGGGACATAATCAATCAGGTTGTGAGCCGAAGTCTGATCCGTCACGATATCGGGAATGAAATCATTTTCTACCATCCAGGGAAGCACCTCGCCGCAGTTGCCCACCAGACCGATGGAGAGGGGTTCTTCCTTCTTCTTGGCCTCCTCCGCCCAGGCAATCGCCTCTTTGACATCCTCCGTCATCCGGTCGCAATAGCCCTCATCCACCTTGCGTTTGATTCGTTCGGGCCTGACCTCCACACAGAGAATGACCGCCTCGTTCATAGTGCCCGCCAGCGGCTGGGCTCCGGACATGCCGCCCATACCCCCGGTAAGGATGAGCTTGCCCTTGAGACTGTCCACACCGAAATCCTGACGGCCTGCCGCGGCGAAACTCTCATAGGTGCCCTGAATGATCCCCTGGGTGGCGATATAGATCCAGGAGCCGGCGGTCATTTGACCATACATCATCAGCCCGGCCTCATCGAAAGCATCGAACTGCTCCTGGGTGGACCACTTGGGGACGATGTTGGAATTGGCGATGATGACCCGCGGCGCCTGGGGATGGCTGGGCGCGATGTAGACGGGCTTGCCTGACTGTACGCAGAGAGTATGCCGGTCATCCAGATTTTTCAGGATGTCCACGATCTGGGAGAAGGCCTTCCAGTTCCGGGCCGCCCTGCCGGAACCGCCGTAGATGATCAGTTCTTCCGGTTCAATGGCGACCTGCGGATCCAGGTTGTTCATCAGCATGCGCATGGCTGCTTCCGTGTCCCAGTTTTTACAGCTCAGGGATGTGCCCCGGGGCGCCCGGATGGGTCCGTCGGGACGAAATTCGTAATACATCGGTCGGGCCATTTTCTTCCTCCTCCACCCTTGCTGATACTAGGCGGATTATTATGTATGAACGCTATTAGTTTGTTAATTAATTATGTTAGTGCTTACATTAAAATAAGAAATCGCCGTGGAAAAATCAATCTGAAAATGCTTTTATTCATTGATAAAGCGCCCTTCCGCTGATTTTATCACCCCGGCCGATCTCCATTTGGGAGTGCCGGATAGTTTTTTAGAGGGGCCCGTCCGCTACGCGCCGGCCATTCCCCTGTTAATTGACAAAACATCTTTTCTCAGGCACCGGATCAGAAGTGAATTTCATGTACGGTGAGTCGGATAAAAGCCGCTTGCTTGTTTGCAGTGCCTGGACTATATTATATAAATTAGTTGATATAGTCGATCGGAGACAAAGCCATGAAGGGTTGGTTAAGGCTTTTTCTTTTCCTTCTGCTTGCCGCCGCAGGCTGCGGCCCTGGAAAGAAGCCTGCCGGCAGCGGACAGATCACCCTTTCTATATATCCTCTTTATGACATTGCCGCCACCTTACAGGGCGGAGAAAACGGCCTGGTTTGCGCCGTTCCGCCGGGGGCCAATCCCCACACCTTTGAACCCACTCCTTCCGTAGCGGCCCGCCTGGCCCGTACTACACTTTTCATCGGCATCACCCCGGAACTTGACGGCTGGATCGGCCGCTATCTGCCCGGAGAATCCCGGCGGGTCTTCCTGCTGGATACACTGCGGGCAGGCCGGAACCAAAACCTGGAGAATCCCCACATCTGGCTTTCTCTTACACTCGCCAGGGATATGGCGAAAATCATGGCCCGGCAAATAAGCGCAGCGGACCCCGGGAAAAATGAAACAATTAAAAAAAATCTGGCCGGACTGATCGCTTCCATCGATTCCCTGGATCATGATCTGACCATGGCCTTTAAGGATCTGCCGGAGAAACGCTTCATTCAATATCACCCTGCCTGGAATTACCTGGCCCTGGATTACAATCTGGAAATTGTCGGGACCCTTGCCACCGGTCACGGGGACGAACCTTCTGTAAAGGAGTTCGCCGCTCTGATAAAGAAGGCACAAGCTGGAGGGATCCGTACCGTTGTCACCGGTCTGGATCAGGAAAACGCCGCCCTCTCTTCTCTGACGCGGGAATTGGGGGGCCGTCTGGTTGTCCTGGACAGTATAGGTGATCCGGATGATCCGAAACGAAGTGGATACCTGAAGTTGATGCGATACAATAGCCTTCTTCTGGCCCGGGCCCTGTCCCAGTCAGCGCGGGAGAGATTACCGTGACGAAAGAAAAACCAAAGCAAAAATCCGAAATCAGCGCCATCGAACTGGACCGGGTCAATGTCGAACGGGACAATACCCTGGTGCTGCGGGACATTTCCCTCAGTGTGGCCCGGGGCGAGATCGTCTCCATTGTTGGTCCCAACGGCGGAGGCAAGACGACTTTGCTGCACACCATTCTGGGATTTTTGAAACCGGTCAGCGGCACCCTGCGGGTGCTGGGCCGGTCTTCGGGTCGGGATCTCCCGGCCGGAAGTATCGGGTACCTGCGTCAGGCCCAGAGCCTGGAGAAGAGCTTCCCCGTCAGCGTGCTGGATGTGACCGCCATGGGTCTGCTGGCCGGGAAACCTCTGGGAAAGGCTCTGAAGGGAGAAGCCCGACTCGCCGTACACCAGGCTCTGGAAGATGTCGGCATGCTGACCCGGGCCTCGGACCACTTCGGTATTCTTTCGGGGGGCCAGAAACAGCGGGTGCTTATCGCCCGGGCCCTTGCCATGCATCCGGAGATCCTGCTCCTGGACGAGCCCTCCACCGGTCTGGACTCCGTGGCCCAGGACTCCTTTTATCGGCTGCTGTCAAGGCTGCGGGATGAAAAAGGATTGACCATCGTGCTGGTTTCCCATGATATCGGAGTTGTGTCAAGCGTGTCGGATCAGGTCGCTTGTCTCAACAGGAACATCCATTATCACGGCAGACCGGATCGCAACCTGCCCGCTGCCACGCTGGCCCAGGTGTTCGGCCGGGAGGTATCCTTTCTCCTGCACGATGAACATTGTCAAACCTGTGATCAGGAATAATCATGGAACTCGTCGGCTATTCCTTTTTTTCCAATGCCCTGCTCATGAGTCTGCTGTTGAGCCTGCTTTTCGGCCTGCTCTCCTTTTTCGTGGTGCTGCGGCGTATGTCTTTTCTGGGAGCCGGTATCGCCCACACTGCCTTTGGAGGTGTAGCTCTGGGAGTTCTCCTGGGCATTCATCCCTTCTTCACCTCTCTTGGATTCTGTCTCGGCTCCGCCTTGCTCATCGGCAAGCTCTCCCAACGCACCAGCCTTTCTCTGGACGCCAGCATCGGCATCTTCTTCTCTTTTTCCATGGCGCTGGGAGCCGTTTTCATCGCTCTGCGCCGGGCCTATAGCTTCGATCTCTCCGGCTATCTCTTCGGATCCATTTTGGGAATAAAAGGGACCGATCTATTTCTGACCCTGGCGGCGACACTGGTTGTAGGAGGCACCATTTTTCTCTTGTTTCACAAACTTTTCTTCATGACCTTCGACGAAGAGACGGCCCGGGCCAGCGGTGTGAAAACCGACGCGCTGGACACCCTCCTTCTTCTGCTCATCGCCCTGGTTGTCGTAGTCAGCATGAAAATCGTAGGTCTCATTCTCATCTCGGCTCTGACCGTGCTTCCGGCCAGTTTTGGCCGGCTGCTCTCGCGTCACTATTACTGGATCCTGGGGATATCGGTGCTTTTCAGTCTGATGGTCATGGTGGGCGGACTGCTCATATCAACCGCCGCCGATCTGCCGGCCGGAGCCACCATGGTGGTTCTGGCCACCCTTATCTATCTGGCGACGGCCGGCATACGAATACTCTATGGCAAAGTGGTGTAAACTGACGATTCTTCCGTTTTTGCTGGGGGGGATGCTGCTCGCGGCAGCACCCCGGCAGCAACCGGACTCGGCCGGACCGCCCAGGTGCGCCTTCGGGGACAACCAGGCCCAGTTCCTCATTCCCGATATCAACGACGCTTACGGTGTCTGTTTCCGGGACATCAATGGTGACCGGCGGCCCGATATCTATCTGGTCTGCTACCGTGCCTTCAACCGGCTCCTGCTCAACAGCGGCGGCGGCGTCTATTTTTACGACGCCACCGTGGAGTCGGGACTGGGCGGCGATCCCATGCCTATGGGGGCCCAAAATCTGGAGCTGGGCGCCGTCTCTGCTGATTTCGACAATGACGGTGACGCCGATCTCGTCATCGCGGGCTGGGGCCGGACCACCAGACTGTACAGCAATGAAGGAGGCCTTGTCTTCCAGGATGTTTCCGGCCGCCTCAATATCCCCTCCCACCTCTACATCAACGGCGTCATTACCGCGGATGTGAACCTGGACGGCTTTCTCGATCTCTTCTTCACCGATGAACGCCTCACCAACCGCCTGCTTCTCAACGACCACAAAGGCGGCTTTACCGACCGGACCCGGGAGAGCGGCCTGGTGGCGACTTCCAGCAGCCGCGGGGCCGCCTTTTCGGATGTGGATCTCGACGGAGATCCCGACCTTTTCGTGGCCAATCTTTACGGACCCGACTTTTTCTACCGTAACGACGGCGGCTATTTTTCCCGGCAGACTCTGGACCTTGCCGTATGCCGGGATTCCCTCTCTTCCCAGAGCTGCTGTTTCGGCGATGTGGACAACGACGGCGATCCCGACCTTTTCGTGGCCCGGATTGAGACTCCCAATCAGCTCTACGTGAATGAAACGGCTCCGGGAGACAGTGTCTGGAGCTTTTCACCCTCTCCCCTGCCCCCCTCACCCAAAGGGAACGGATCATCCAACGGCTGCCTTATGGCCGACTTCAATCAAGACGGACTTCTGGACATCTGGGTAACCAACGACGGCCCCAATCAGCTCCTGGTAAACACCGGATCCGGTATCTTCATTCCTTCGGTATACGGGCCGAATCCGGGCAACAGCTACAGCACCGGAGCGGCAGTCGCCGATTATGATGATGACGGTGATCTGTATCTTTTTACGTCCAATCTGGATGGATTCTGCCTCTTCAGCGAGAACGTTATCAACGACTCCCGTTCTCTGCGGCTGCGGGTGGAAGGAGTCCGTTCCAACCGGGACGGCATCGGCTGCCGGATCGAATTTTTCCGCTCAGGATCGTCTTTCCGAAGGGAATCCCTGCTTGCCAGCCGGGAGATCCAGGGAGGCAGCGGTCTCTACTCCATGAGTGATCCGGTGGTGCATCTGGGCCTGGGTCAGACCGCCCTGGTCGACTGCCGGGTTATCTTCCCGTCCGGTCGCAGGGTGGAAATGACCGGACTGAAGGCGGGCGGCCTCTACCGTATTTCTGAATATATCGGCCCGACACGGCAAATGCTGCTTCTTCTGTCCCGGATCCGCCGCGTCATCACTCACCAAAATTTCTGGCAGGGACTTCTGCTGGTTATCGCATTCCCGCTTATTTTCATCGGGCTCGTTCGACTGGGGCTGAAACGATACCTCTGGACCACTCGAACGGTGACAGCAGTTCTCGCTCTCCTCTTCATTCTGGCCGCTTCGGCCATCCTTTTACGCGGCAGCGCCGGCCTGGTATCACTGTTCCTTTTCATCGACGGGACCAGCCTGGTTCTGGGAGGGATCCTCTCTCTTCACTTTGAGCGTACCCTGCGGCTCAGACAATTGAGAGAGCGCTATCGCTCGGTGCTCCTTAAACTCAGCAACCGTATCGTACAGATCAGAGAAGCGGAACTGCTCCTGAAAACGGTAATAGATCACATCACGGAATACACCGAATTTGACTGTCCCGCCGCCCTGCTCTTCGACCGGGAGAGCGAACGTTTCTCAGCTCAATACTGTCCGGCCGGTTATCTTGACATGAAAAAACTGAATACCAAGAAAGTAAGAGAACGGCTGATCAAGCTGCTGACTCAAAAGTCCTATCTCTCCGGAGGAAAAGTCGATCTGCCGCTCAGTGATCCCGCGGTGCGAATCAGCTTTCTGGCAGCCCTTAAACGGGGTGATAATTTCTTCGGGCTCATTATTCTGGCCTCCTGCCATCCGGTTGAGCCACTGCACCGGGACGACATCGGTCTGTATCATTCCATCGCCAATCAGATGGCGGTAGCGGCGGAAAATATCGAATACATCCGCGCCTCCAACGAGATGATTAAAAAATTGACCGAAGCATCGGTGCGGGAAAAATATCTGGAAGAGCTGGAGAACAAGAACCGTTCCCTGGATGATAAAAACAAACAGCTCCAGCTTCTCTACGATGAACTCAAGCAGACGGAATCACAGCTTATCCAGTCGGAAAAAATGGCCTCGCTGGGCCAGCTGGTCGCCGGAATCGCCCATGAATTAAACAATCCCATTGGATTTATCTATGGAAATATGAAGCAGCTGCGGAGCTATATCGACCGGGTGGAATCGTTCCTGCAGAAAAATGCGAAAGGGGAAAAATCCCTTGCCGGCATCCTGCCCGATTTGAACGGCCTCATCGAAGACACCCTCAAGGGGAGCCAGGCCGTCAAGGAGCTGGTGGAGAACCTGCGCACCTTTTCACATCTGGACCAGGCGGAAAGGAAACCGGCCGACATCCACCCCGGAATCGAGACCTGCCTCATGATACTGAGGCCGGAGATTAAAGATCGTATCCGCATCGAAACCTCGCTGGAAACGACCCGGCAGGTGGAATGCAACGCGGGCCAGCTCAATCAGGTTTTTCTCAATATTATATTGAATGCCGCTCAGGCGATCCCGGACCTGGGGACAATATTCATCCGAACCAGGGACCGCGGTGATACAGTGGTGATCGAAATCGAAGACACGGGCAGCGGCATCCCCGAAGAAATCCAGGATAAAATATTTGATCCTTTCTATACCACCAAGGAAGTGGGTCACGGCATGGGTCTGGGGCTTTCTATATCCTATTCCATCATCCAGAATCACGGCGGGAAAATCGAGGTTGAAAGCCGCAAAGGCAAAGGGAGCCTCTTCCGCATCACCCTGCCGGTAAAGTCAAAACAACCCGTTAAAAAATGATTGACCTTGCGGGAAACGTTCGCTCTTAAAAGGAATATCCCGCCGCAAAAACCAGCCTTTTCCTCCAGCCATCCATGAGCCCCAACCCCGCCGTAACCGGGCCCAGCGGTGTCTCCAGAGAGAGACGCAGGTCCAGGCAGTGGTGAAAGTCCGACAGCTGGATGCGGGTGTATCTGCCCCAGATCCCCGCCACCTCATAACGCAGAGATACATAAGTGGTCAGCAGCCCCAGCTGTGGCATCTGATAACGGAGTTCGGAACCGGCCAGAATGAAACGCCTCCCCGTCAGGGATTGCTGCGGCAACGCCGAAAATGTATCCATCCCCCCCAGATGGAACTGTCGCACGAAGGGAGTGGTCATATCCGCAGTCCCCCATTGAATGCGGGGATGGAAATTGAAAGAAGCGCTCAACGGGATATAGCTTTCCATGGAAGAAAATATGCGGGCATAAGAGACCTCACTGCCCAGCCACTGTCCGGCGGTCTCATATTCAAGAATGTGCCACTTGCCCCGCCGGGGAAAAGGATAACGGTCCCTGGTGTCCACTTCGGATCTGAGCGTGAAACGAACGAGGGAAAAACGTTCCTTCGGTGTCGTCTCTCCAGAGGTGGGCACCAGATTTATCTGCTGCCAGCCCAGCTGAAGTGAGAGCGTCCCCAGTCTTTTGATCTGCTGGCCCACCTCTACTCCCAGCCAGCGACCGTACTGGGTGTATCCGCCCACTTGTTGATAATCCTCATAATAGTACTGCTCCTCCCTGGCCAGAGAAAAATCGATCTTATAGGTCAGATAACTGTAGAGAAACCGGCTGGATTCCAGAGCGGCGGAAAGGGAGAGATCTCTTTTCCCGGCTACGCCCTGCAATGATCCCTGAGCGCCGATGCCGAATATATTATCCCGGATAAGTGAGAGAAATCCCTTGCCTCTCCGTTCCAAATCGTACCTGGCTCCCATCAGCATCAAGGCGTTCTCCTTCTCCTCTACCCTGATGGTCAGGCAGTGATCGTTGAGGCGATCCGGAAAATCGTAATATACCGTGCTGAAAAATCCCGTACTGTAAATATTGTTAAGTCCCTCTATGGCGGTTTCATTCCGGAATACCTCACCCTCTCTGAGTCCCAGTTCCCGCAGGATCACATATGGCTTGGTTCTCCCGGCTCCGGCAATCCGGATCTGCTTGATCATCCCCTCATCAATACCGGCATACAGCACTCCGTCTTCCAGCCGGAGCGTGTCCACGTGAGCCAGGCCCCACCCGTTCCTGTGGTAGCGGCTGACAATATCCCGCACCCAGGCAGATATCCGTCCGCTGTTGCAAACCTTATCCCTCCAGGAACGCGTCCCCTCAAGGAGGAGGGAGTCGGGATAGAGCGTGTTGCCCTGCAGCCGTACCTCCCGTATAACAGGATTCTCCACCACCGAGAAGATCAGGCGTGAATTCAGGCTGTCGTAAAACGCTTCCACTCTCTGGAAAAGACCGCTCTGACTCAGTCGTTGCCCGGCCCAGAGGATCTCCGCCTCGGGGATCGGAAACCGCAGATCCAGGGGAGGCTGGGGAAATATCGCTTCCGGGCTGATCCTGTTGAAACCTCTGTAGGTCAGTTCCTCAATCTGGTAACTGGTGTCCCGAGGTTGAGAAAGGTGCGTCAGCATCCGTTCAATCCTGGGAAGAGCAGCCCGGGCCGCCGCTTCTCCAGAGGCAATGATATCGGTAATGCGATGAAAATCCGTGTTGGCGATGCCTGACAGAGAAGGTACGATGGCAATATCGGCACGGGCCAACTCGTTCTCAAGTTTTTCCTGTTGCATAATGGTGGTAACCTGGTCCGCGATTTTCCAGGGGGCGTCCAGTTGCCTGCCGTTTCGCAGCTTGGAAGATGTGTCCAGGGCGATGACCATATCGGCCCCCGTGGATCGTGCCTCCGCCACCGGCAGATTCTGCACCAGCCCGCCGTCAACCAGGAGAAGGGAATCGACATGCACAGGAGTGAAGAGAAGCGGAATGGCCATGCTGGCCCGGATGGCCTGAATCAACGACCCTGTCTCCAGCATGATCCTGCGGCCGCTGAGCAGATCGGAACATACCACACGAATGGGAATGGGAAGAGCACGAAAATCATTTCGGGGAGCGGCGGGAGCGTTTATCAATAATCTGGTAAGAAGGGCGGTGAGATAGTACCCGGAAGAGTATCCGCTGGCCATTGCCAGTCTCATGCCACGGAAACGGAGACGAAGCAGCGGGGAGGAGTTCTCCTCCTTCTGAGTTAAAAAGAGCTGATCCCTCCGGGGAACATCGCTGATCGTTTCGTCCCAGGATACACTGGTCGCCAGGCTTTCTATTTCAGCAGCCGTGTATCCCACCGAATAAAGACCGCCGATGATGGCCCCGATGCTGGTCCCGGCGATGGCGTCCACGGGAATGGAATTTTCTTCCAGGACTTTCAGAACTCCGATCTGCGCAAATCCCCGGGCTCCACCGCCGCTGAGAGCCAGGGCCACCCGGGGTCGCCCGGCTTGCTGTATCTCGATGGAACTGCCGGGAAGCAGCTGCCGCCGTTCCATTCCCAAATCAACAGCCTTCTCCTGGGCGGCGGCGCCGGTCGTAACAGCGAGGACGAAAAGAAACGGAAATATCAGACGCCGAAAAGTCATAAAAAAAAGGTACGTAAATTGTTGTTTAAAAGCAAGCATCCCAATCTTCGGGCCCCGCTTCACAGGATGAGGCGCTTTTCATTTTGAAAACATAAACTACTAGTATTCGATAATAAAACGGCAAGATTTTCCTTCCCCGGCCCGGGACTTTTTATCTTTTTTTCACCAGAATCGATCGTATCTCTCTTACAGAGAAACAACGAAGTATCGTCACACGCAGGCCATATTACAACTATTTGTTTTATTTTTACTTAAAAGAGGATGGAATCCCGACACGGGAGAAAATAAAATAGCGGCGCCGTGAATCCGTCGAGGGTGCTGAATCGAGCCCGCTGAAAGGAATCGTATATTCAGGCATGATTTCTGCACGAAGGCATGTCGAAGGCCCGCAAAGGCCGATCTCAACGGACGTAAAATATCCGTCTCGGATTCTACGGCAGAGCCGTGTTCATACAATTGGAGGCAGTCATGCAGGAGGACTTTAGAGGAAGGAACTCAACCGAAGGGAAAAGACGCCGGGCGCTGCTTCGCGTCCTGCTGGCTTCTCTCTTTCTCACCAGCGGAGCCCTTGCTCAAAATCCCAAGATATCCGGTGTTGTTTTCTTCTATCCCAGCAAGGTGAAGATGGCCAATGTCAAACTCACCTTTAGCGGTGTGGGGGATACATACACCAACGACGTTGGATTCTACCAGATGGAAGTGCCCAGCAGCTGGAGCGGTACGCTTACTCCCAGCTGTGCAGGATACGATTTCGAGGACTCCACCCGCACGTTTACCAATGTCTCCTCCGATATCCAGTTTCAGGATTTCTGGGAGATCAGTGACCCCATGGTAAAAGTATCGGGATATATCAAACACGAGAACAATGATTTCCCCCTGTCTGGTATTATTCTGAACTTCAGTAACGGTGGCGGCCTTGACACCACCGATGCAAACGGCTATTATGAACAGACACTCCCCTATCGCTGGAACGGTATGGTTACCCCGGTGGGCGACGGCTTCAGTTTTTCTCCCGCCTTCCGGACATACGGTGAATTAACCGCGTTCCAATACGACCAGAATTACACCGGCTCCAACGGCCCGGATAGAATACTTTCAGGACACATCTATTTCCTCCCGGGTCAGGAGCCCATAGAAAATGTTAGAGTGACATTCTCCAACACCACCGATACTCTTTACACGGACACTGCCGGATATTACGAAAACAGAGTCCCCTTCCTCTGGAGCGGCCGCATCACTCCCTATAAAGAAAACTATCAGTTTGACCCGAATTTCCGCCCCCTCACCGACGTCAGCGAGCATCTGGATGACCAGGATTTCTGGATCGAAGGCTCTCCCGTTGACACTATCTCCGGCACCGTGACCTGGGGCGCCTCGGGACCCGGTATCGCCGGAGTGACCCTGTACTACGGCGACAGCGGCGATTCCGTTCTGACGGACAGCCTGGGGATCTACCAGATCGAAGTGCCGTATAATTGGAGCGGAATCGTCATCCCCGCAAAAGATAGCTGGCTCTTCGATCCTGACAGCAACAGCTATGAGCTGGTCAAATCCAATATCAGCAATGAAAATTACAGTATTCTTGGACCTGATCCGGTCCTGATCTCCGGAACCATTTACAGCAAGACCGGTTCCGGCGTTCCCGGAGTGAGCCTGTTTTACAACGGAACGGATTCGGTGGTAACCGACGCGTCCGGGGATTATGTAATAAGCGTCCCCAACCATTGGTCGGGAACCGTAAAGCCAAGCCAGGCCAACTATATGTTCGATGCCGTCTCCCGAACCTATACGGAAGTGGATACCCATCAGGTCAATCAGGATTACCGTGTGCTCGGCCCCTCCCGCGTCGATATTTCCGGCCAGGTACGTTTTAACGGCGGTGCCGGGGTGGACTCCGTTGCCATTATCTACGGCAGTGAAGCGGATACCTGCTACACCGATGCAAATGGAGATTTTACCGTCACTGTGCCCTTCGACTGGAGCGGCCAGATCAAGACGGAAAAGGAGTGCTACGCCTTCACGCCCCTGACCAGGGATTATGAAAACATCCGGGATCATATCAGCGGCCAGGATTTTCTGGTTGACGGCACCCCCACAGCCTACATCTCCGGTGTGGTACGCTATGAACCGAATGGCCCCGGATTGCCGGATGTAGTGCTGACCTACGGCAGCGGCGATACGGTAATGACCAACAGTAACGGCGAATACTCCTTCGGCGTTGATCTGGGGTGGTCCGGTACCGTAACACCTTCCAAAGACGATCTGCTCTTCGATCCGGCTTCCAGAAGTTACAGCAACGTCCAGCACCATCGCAGCGAACAGAATTATGCCATACTGGGTCCGGCCACCATTCATGTGTCCGGAAAGATTTTCTTCTCTCCGGGTGAAGAGCCGATCAGCGGCGCCGTTGTCTATTACGGCAGCTCCGGTGATTCGGTCCTGACGGATGCGAACGGCCAGTACACCTTCTCGGTGCCCAACGGCTGGAGCGGCTATGCGACGCCGCAGAAGACAGGATATAACTTCGAGCCATCTTCTATCCCGTACAAGGAACTGCGGGATCATCAGACGGATAAAAACTACTGGGTGGAAGGAACTCCCACGCTGACCATTTCCGGAACCGTCAAGAACATCGATGACGAGCCGGAAAGCGGCGTGGCCCTGCACTTCGGTGCCAGCGATTCCGTACTCACGGACGGTTCCGGAACCTACAGCATTTCCGTACCCTTCGCCTGGTCCGGAAGCGTCACTCCCTCCAAGAGTGATTTGATTTTCGCGCCGGCTTCCAAGAGTTATTCGCTCATTACCCTGAACCAGACGGAACAGAACTACCAGGTCCTCGGCCCGGGACAGATAATCATCAGCGGAACCCTTTACTACCATCCCGGCAAAGAACCCATCACCGGTGCCGTTCTCTATTATGGAGAAGGTGATTCGACGACCACGGACTCATCCGGTGAGTATGCTTTCCTGGTGCAGAACGGCTGGTCCGGTACGGTGACCCCTTACAAGACCGGGCACCTCTTCGAGCCTTCCTCCCGTCACTATTATGATGTGAACTCACATTATCTGAATGATGATTACTGGGTTGACGGACCGCCAACCGTGGTGATAAGCGGCGAGGTGCGTTATAAAGACGATCGGCCGGCCGCGGATGTCATCATCCACTATACCAGTACGGACACCGTGATGACCGACAGCCAGGGAGAATACTCCATTTCTCTCGATCACGGCTGGAGCGGCACCGTGACTCCGGAGCTGGACGATCTGCTTATGGATCCCCTTTCCCGCACCTACTCCGAGGTGAGTGATAACAAGGAACAGCAGGATTACACGATTCTCGGTCCCGCCATTATCAGTGTTTGGGGCACGGTCCGCGATCCTGAGGGTCAGGCTCTGGCCCAGACCACCATCACCTACGGCAGCGGCGGCGATACTGTCATGAGCCGTTCCGACGGCAGCTACTGCTTCAGTGTGGCCAACGGCTGGTCCGGGACCGTGATCCCTGTAAAAGACAGCCTGCTCTTTTCCCCCGTATCCAGGACCTACTGCGATCTTGACACCCATCAGGTGGCCCAGGATTATCAGGCCCTGGGCCCGGCCCAGATTATCATTTCCGGAAAGGTGTCCTTCACCTCCGGACAGGGAGTAGCGGACCTGGTACTCATCTACGGCAGCGCCCATGACACCACCAGCACCGACGCCCAGGGCGGCTACCAGATCAATGTTCCTTACGGCTGGCAGGGGACCATCACTCCGGTGGAAGGCACCTACTTGTATCTGCCGGCGAAACGACAGCTGGGACCACTGGCGGATCATATCGGAGACCAGGATTTCACCGCCTATCTGGCCAGCGGCTATAAAGGAGTCGTCATCGACGATCAGGTCGTATCACTCTATGATTCCATGCTGACAGCGATGAACATATACCACCTCTTCAGCGACTCACTGCCGCCGAATCTGTCCGAATTCGACCTGGTTCTATTCTCCGGTTACTCCTGTGTCCGCCCCGAGATGACCGACCGAATTGAGTCCTATATCAATAATGGTGGCGGCGTCATTCTGCTCGGGGAATGTCCCATAGCGCTGTGCAATGATACCCTCTGCCTGGCATCAATTCGGGAATGGTTCGGTTCCGGTACGGCCAGCCGCGTAGCCATGAGCAACGCCCGGGCCGTGGTTGACAAACCGCTTGGCACCAGCATTTACACCGGGGACATCGTGGCCCAGGTAACCGCTGACAGCGTCCTTGGATTAAACCATCTTAAGACGGACGTTATTCCCCTTACTCTCTGGGAAACGGGCAGCGATAATTATCACTCTTTCGTGCGGGTGCAGGGATACGGCAAGGTAGGGTATATGTCAAACCTGACCGTTGGACTGGGCCGCAGTAAGGCCCTGTTGCAGGCCATGATCACGTGGATCGTGCAGGCCAATACCTCCGTCGACGACGGAGCCGATGACAGAACCATGCCTCACCAGCTGGAGCTCCTGCCCTGCTATCCCAATCCTTTCAATCCGAGCACGACGATCACCTATCGGCTGCCCGCCGTCTCCCAGGCGCGCCTGGAAATATTCGACATCCGGGGCAGACTGGTCAAGATTCTCTTCGACGGCCCGGCCGATGCCGGATCACACACTATCACCTGGCAGGCCGATGACAGCAGAGGAAATCAGGTGGCAAGTGGTCTGTATATCTGCAGGCTCATCAGCGATGCCCAGGTAAAAATGCAGAAGATGATATTCACCAAGTAACGTTCTTCTCAATATCATTCCGGGCGGCAGGACCGCCGCCCCGAAAAGGCGGAGAAATCTTCTCCGCCTTTTTGTATTATCCTGGGAGTGGATCGGCATGGCGCCAAACCCTCAATGCATCTTCTGGGGGATTGATCCCGTCTATCTCGGCCGTCTCCCTGCCGGATAGAATAGGCGAAAAAATCAGGAGCGGCGAACGATCAACAATTTTTTCTTTAGGGAAAGTACAACAGGGCGGGATGATCCCCGGAGCTTCAACCGGACTCTCTCCCTTATTTCGATATCGATAGGGTGCCTGGGAAAAGCGCCCATGCATATTCGGAACGGATGTACGCGATTCCTCATTCAATGAAAAATTTGCGGAGGAAGGACGCCTGTGTTTCTCATTAGGGCGAACAAAATCCTGAGCGGATACAGATAGCGCCGACGCCATGCTGTCCCCGGCCCCTTCTCCTCTCGTTGGGCGGGAAAGTATCGGGCATCTGTTCTCAAGGGATGGGTAGCCTTCGCCTTTCATACTGGATCTTTCCCGGCTCCCATCCACTCCGGCACTGTAAAACGATGCCCTGCCGCAGGCCGGTGATCAACAGGAAAAATCTCTGTTGCCGAACCCTAATTATTACATTGATTGAAAAATATAGGGTTGAAAACAAAGGTGATGATGAATCGTTCTCTGGGCGGACACAATGCTGAAGTCTCAATCAGTCACTTTAGGATTGGCGTCTTCCACTGGGAGAAATACCGAGGCGATGGTCCCTTCCCCCGGCGTGCTGCTGTATTCCAGATTCCCGTCGTGAGCCTTCACGATGCCGTAACAGGCCGAAACCCCCAGTCCGGTTCCGTTGGACTTGGTGGTAAAGAAGGGATCGAATATTTTTTTCATGTCCGCTTCGGATATACCGGCTCCCGTATCCCGGACATCGATCCTCAGATGGTGATCCTCCAGAGAGGTAACGATCTCAATCTTCCCTCCAGAATCCATCGCCTCCCTGGCATTCTGCACCAGATTCATAAACACTTCTCTCATCTGCCGCACATCCACTCTGATCTTGGGAAGGGCCATATCGTAAGAACGAACGATGGTTATATCGTCAGCCTCATAGGATTTCTCAACCAGTTTCAGCACCAGATCGATAATCTCGTGAATATTTGCTTCGTTGTATTCGCCCTGGCTGGGACGGGAAAAACTCAAAAGGCGCCGCACAATATCATTTAACTCCTGGCACTGCGCCAGCATGGCTTGCAAATCGCTTCTTACCTGATCTTCATCCGCTCCTTCAATTAGAGCCATTTCAGCCAGAGAGTAGATGCAGGTCAACTGATTCTTTACCTCGTGGGCCACATCCGCGGCCAGTTTGCCCAACTGGGTCAGCCTCTGGGACTCAGCCATCTTCTTCCGCTCAGTAACATTCCGTACAACGCCCCTGATGCCGATGAGGGTTCCCTTTTCATCCAGGATGCCTTTGGTTTTGATTTCACCATAGAGGATTTCTTTCCGTCTGGTGTGCCAGGTCACCTCACCGCTCTTGTTCAAATCCAGCCATTCCTGGTAGAGAGAGGTGATGTTCACATCCATAACATCCATTAAATCGGAGATACCCATCCCCAGCATTACGGCCCGGGGATACGCGAGCGTCTCCTCCATGGCCTGGTTCACATAAGTGAACCGGCCTTCCATGTCGGCCATAAACATAAGATCGCTGGCTGTTTCCATAAAACTGCGGAACCGTTCCTCTGATCTTCTGGTCGCCTCCTGCAGCCGCTTATAGGGAGTAATATCATGCATCAGGCTCTGACAAATCCCCATTTCAGTATCGATGACATGGGTGGAAATTTCCACGGAAATCAGGCGTCCTGTCTTGTGGGTGACATACGACTCAAAACGAACAGCCGTGGAACCGGATCCTGTTTTCATGGCGGTGCGGGACTTCTTCAGCTCCGCATCCGGCTGCAGCTGATAAAATGAAAGATGCATCAGTTCATCTCTGTGGTACCCCAAAAGCCGGCAGGCCGTCTCGTTCACGTCAACAATTGTTCCATCCATGTAGTAAATGAACATCGCCACTGTCATATTTTCAATTACTCTCTCCAGTTGACTCAATTTCGTTTTGACCTGCTTTTCCCGCTGCTGGTGCTCGGCTAACTGGACCTGGAGACTGTCCATCGATGAATTCTGTTGATGAAGCTGCATCCGAACATTATCAATGGCACCGCCAAGTCTGCCTATTTCGTCCTTTGTCCCGGCCGTAATGGGATAATCAAGATTGCCGTACTGCACCATTTCCACTCCTTTATAGAGCCTGGCAAACGGACGAAAGATATAATGGACCGCAGGATACGCAAATAAGGCTGAAAAAACCGGCACATACACGATGAGCATCAGAGAACGGTTACCCTGATCGGAAACCAGAAACACAATACTGGTTACCACCAGACTGATGAAGAAGATAATCAATGCCAGTTTATAATGAATTCTCATTCGTTTCTCCGCTCTTCACCTTTTACTCCACTGCTTTTAGGAGTAAAAGGCCATAGAAGCGTAGGGCGCCGGCAATCCATACTGCTTAATGGGATAAATCGACCGGATGATGCTCCATCTATATTTTCCCCGATCATCCCGCTCCAGCAGGTTCACGATGTTGGGATGATCGTAGAGTTCACCGTTGCGACCATAAAGGATCTCTACGGTCGGTCTTGACATATCGAGGATGCTGCGCTGGATCACCAGCCCTACCTCGTGGCTGTCCAGTTCAACGAGCGTGCCCGGTGGATATACTCCCAATCCGGCAAAGAAATTTCTGAGCAGATCCGGATTGAATTCCAAACCGGAGAGTTTCATCATCTCTTCATAAACAACTTCCGGACGGCAGTCTTCATCATAGAAAGGGTTTCTTCGTCTATTGTCGTAATAATTGGCAATAGAGACCATCATGCTTACCAGATTCAGCCTGTCGCCCACAATCCTCTCTGGCTCTCCCAAGCCGTCATAGCGGATAAACTGTTCAAAGGCAACCAGAGAAGAAAGGAAATGGATCTGCTCAGTGTGCAGCAGGGTTTTCGCTCCCTGCCTGGCCCAAAAACTGCGAATTTCTTTCTTGTCATCCACGGTAGCCCCGCTCTTTCCCCCTTTGGCGCCTACACTAAACATCTCGCCAATATTATGAAGCAGGGCCGCCTCTGCGATAGAAACAAGATGGCGCCGTTCCAACCCGATCATCTCAGCCTGCATAAGCGTAAAAACACAGACATTCACGTTATGAACCAGTTTTTCCAAATCCTCCATTCGCAGCGACGCCAGCAGGAGAAGCAGGTTACCGTTGGAAAGCATGCTCTGTACCAGTCCGGAAGCTGTCTTCCTCAATCCCTCCATGTCAAGCGGCCGATTCTGTTCAAATCCCTCGCCGGTATTTTTAAGGAATCGAATGCCGTCTTCAAAATTTGCCAGGGAAAGCTGGCGCAATTCTTCAGTGTCATCCGCCTTAGAAGTGGCCTTCAGGACGATATCACCCACCTGAATATGCTGGACCTTGCGGCCGGCCAGGTAGGTTTGCACATCATCGAAGGTTTCCTCGGAAGGAACGTGTCCGGCCAGCATATGGACAAACTCGTTTAATTCGTGATGGCTGGCCCCCAGAAAAATACGAATCCGTTCGATCTTTTGATCTTTGAGCCGCTGAATAAAACGCTTTCTGTTTTCGCTTGTCTTGAAAAAAGGTTCCTTTTCAAAGACCAACTCATCCCCGATGATCCCGATAACGATCTCATCTCTCTCGACGAGGATGGTACTCAGGGTATCAAAGAGTTCCCGAATCGCCTCTTTGGTCATGCGGTGGTCACGGCCGTAATTTCTGCTGAGCTGAACGGCCTTATCCAGCCCGACGATAAATTCGTCAACCAGATCTCTAATTGCGGTCGCCATTTTTGCTCTCTTGACCTAACTGTTGTTTTATCATTTTTTGGCAGTGATCTTTAAAATATCTGCTGCCCGATTTCATCCGGCTGCTCACTATCTTGTACCCTTTTTCCCACTCTATAAGCATCAGACTGCGAGCCGCGGCCAGCCGGAGATTATCTCTTTTCCTGGAAGGGAGAAAAGACCGTTTCATCAGAATCTGCACCAGCAGTCCAAAGGCCTGTTTGCTCTTCAATTCACCGCAAAGCTGCACCACCGCGAAAAGAAGCTTGCGGCGGCGGAATTCGCCGGCATGGGCAAATACCCGTCCCACAGTTTCTTTCTCACCGGTTTTAAGAAGAACGGCCGCGGCTTTTTTCTTTATTACCCTATCTTTTGTTTTAATGAAAATCCTGTATACATCGTGGATCTCATCCCGATCCCGGGGTTGAAACCTGTCGATGACCGAATAGACTACCTGGGAATTCCTGCTGTTGAGCAGCCTTTTTACCGTTGCATGGGCCTGGTCGGGATGAAGCTGCTGTAAAATTGGGACGAAAAGGGATATGTTCCCTGGATCCCGATCTGCGAGCTTCGCCTCAAGCTCTACCAGTATGGAAGAGCTGAGGCTGGGGAGCACCCGTACGTACCGTTCCCTGTGCACCTTATTAGTATCATTCTGATAGGCATCCACAAGGATCCTCGCAGCGGTATCATCCACATATTTCAGAATACCGCCAAAAAACGGCAGGCCTTCGGGAACCTCGGGTATCAGCTGGACCAGATGGGTGACGAGCTTGTCATCGCTCAGACGCTGATGAATTTTCTGTACCAAAATTCTGACTTCTTCCACCGCTTCTTGTTTCGAAGGCATCTTTTTAAAATAAAATTCATAAATAGTCCGGATCGCCTCAAGCTGTTTAGCGGCGATCAGGTCTGGTAACAGTTCAAGTAATTTTTCGCTTAACCGCCGATAATCATTCCCGTCTTCTTCCAGCCAAAGAAGATTCACCAGGAGCCGTACCCGCTCCTCCCTGATAACCCGGCTGGTCATGAACTGGGTAAAACGATGAATCTCCGGCGCGAGATTGGGCAGATAGGTCAATCCCCCGAGATCTTTTTTCAGTACCGAATCGACGGTAATTTTGTACATCTGATTGATAAAAGAATTATGCGGATGTTTCCTGAAAATCTCCCGGACCGATTGCTGCAAAGAACTGAGATTTACCGGATGCATATCATTTCTGCTGAAGAGCAAGTCGGCAGTAAGGGGAGTCAGCTCCTTTGCTTCCTCTTCTCCCGGTGCCAGTTTATCGAAGATGCGGACAAGAAATTCATTGACACATCCCTCTCCTGCCACCAAGAGAGAGAGAAACTCGGCCACTTCCGTGTCGTGAAAGTGATCAATGATGGCTTTCCCCAGTCCGGTATTCTTTTTATCGGAGGTGGCCTGCTCAAAAAGGGCCGCAACCAAATCGGGGTGCATGTGTGTCAACAATTGAATGATATTGGCTCTGGAAGAGCGGGCTTCAGTATCTTCGACGTTTTCCAGATATTCACAGATTCGGATAATCGCCTGGCGGTAGTCCCAGGTGACCTCTTCCTCATTCAGGTGGCGTAGTCCGTATTTGTATATTTTATTGAGAAGCTGGGCTGACTTCTTCGTGTCCTTGAAAAAATTCAGCACCAAATCTATTTTCGAGGTGGGCAATTTATTTTCATCGTCCTCATGGGCGATACTGAAAAGTGATTCCCATATCTCCTCTTCATTGACAGTGAATTCTTCGTCAGTTCCCGCTAAGAGGTGACGGTAATCGATCTCCCGGATAGTGATCCCTTGAAAGGGGGGCAGACATTGGAGTATTCCGCCTTTCTGCCGGATGACATTGGCGTCCTGACCGATAAGCTTCAGCAGATTTGGCGCATAAAGCCTGTTATTAAGCGGTAAAACTCAATCCCCGCTGGAGAGTCGCGATAGAGTTTGTTCCCGGGATTCAAGTCGGGTGGATTGTTCCCGGTTCCGATTGGAACAGCCCGAGACAAGGCTCAACCCGATCAGAAAGAAAACAACGGAGAACTGAAATAAAATCCTGGTAATCGAGTTTTGTTTTCGAAAGGTGAGTTTCATAAGTATCTGCGAACCAAGCGTCCTTTCAAAGAGAAAGATACCATTTCACGTGAAGTGTAAACGATATCAAATGAACGGTCTAGTTTTTCCTTCAGATCATATATGTTCGAATGTATAAATTCAGC
>CAZUMH010000021.1:0-39600 GCA_964621645.1 uncultured bacterium | reverse complement strand
CATCCTCCAGGTCGAGAAAATGTTTGATGCGTCTGACCTGATCCTCACTTCTGGCTGTTATTATGGATGTTTTGCCAGCAAGAGCCTGCTTTTGGAGGGTTTCTCTCATCTGGCCCGCTGTCTTCCCCAGAAGCGGCGCAATTTTTCCACCGACATCAATTGCGTCCTTGGGAGCCGAAAAGGAGTAATAATACAGTTTCCCGAATTCGTTCCCCCGGCCGGCACACTCCCGGAAGGGACGGAGCTTTTCACCGCTCTCAGAAAGTCGCTTGATCTCTCCCTCTATTACACCGGGATCCTGAAAAAATAGTACCGCCCCCCTGGGAAGGTAATCAACAATTGTACCATCCATGTCCCGCCACATCAAGGGCGAAGGAAGGATATCCAGGCGCTCTCCCTTTTCTGTCGAAAGCTGCGTTTCCGGATCATAGATACGCATGGATTCGACCTCGTTGCCGAAAAACTCAATTCGATGGGGTTCTTCCCCGGTAAACGGAAAGATATCGAGAATGCCGCCTCTTAAAGAAATCTCGCCTGCCCGCTCTGCCACTATTTCCCTGGTGTAGCCGTAATCAATCAGGATTTCGACAAGGTCGGAAAGATTAAATGTCGCTCCTTGTCTCACGGTTATTAGTTTCTTTTTAATGACATTCGGGGAGGGAACGGGCTGCGCCAGTCCATGAGGAGTGACGACTATTATTCCGGTGCACCGGTTAATCATTTCCCGTAAGGATCGCATCTGCAGGCCAGAACGGACGGGATTGAGGGTTAAGGGGCTTTCCAAAGGATCCCGGCCGCCGGGAAAAAACTGAGGGCAAGAGCGAGGATCTAGGGCCTCTATTTCATCAAGAAGAAGTTCTGCATCCTCACGTTCGGGGACACATACCAACATAGACCGCCCTGATTGTTTTCGTAGGTGCAGGAGAAAAAGAGTGCGAAGCGAACCTGTTAATCCCTGGAGAGCAAGCTCCTTCTTTTCAGACATCTTGTCAATGACAGGGACTGATTCAAGATAGCGGGAGAGGATTTTTTCCAGATCGGCGGGCATTACATCAGCCAATAATTATATTAATTTATATTACTATGGGCGAATTTTATTACTACCAGCGTCGAAGTCCGGTCCCTCAAGCTGATGCTAAAGGGATCATATTTCTCGACCTTAATATCCAGGCCACCCAAATCCGGCGCCTTTTTTTTCAGAACGAGTATCTCTTTTTCGGGATTGGGACCCTTGATAACCAGCAGTGTGCCTCCTTTCGGATTGATATGAGGTTCGGCCCAGACAGCCAGTGTTCTCAAATCCGTAACAGCCCGGGCAATGATAACATCGCAATAGTTTCTTCTCTCCGCAAGCAGAGACTCAACCCGTCCCTCCAGGATCGATACTCCCTCCAGTTCCAACTCTCTCTTAACCGTCTTTAAAAAACGAACTCTTTTTGCTTTTGACTCAACCAAGATAACAGACAGGTCATTTCTTACCAGCCACAGGGGCACTCCTGGGAAACCAGCGCCGGTACCAATATCCATGATCATGCCTTTATCGGGAAAATCATAGGCAAGAACCAGACCTGCCGATTCCAGAAAATGGCGATGGACTATCCTCTTTTCATCCTCAGGAGAGATAAGATTCATCCGTTTGTTCCAATCCAGAAGCAATTCATGGTAACGGATGAAACGCCGATAGTTTTGCTCACTCACCGTGAGCCCGCTCCTCTTAAAAGCGTTGCGTAGCAGGGACACCTCCTCACTCATGATCCACCTTTTCTCCTTTCCAGAAACACACTGATGATGGCGATGTCTGCCGGCGAAACACCGGAAATGCGGGAAGCCTGTCCCAGTGAGCGGGGACGGATACGGTTTAGTTTTTCCCGTGCTTCCGTAGACAGAGTCTTCAGGGCATTATAATCGAACTCTTGCGGGATCAGTTTCTGCTCCGTCTTTTTAAACCGGGAGACCTGGTCCTTTTGCCGTTGAAAATACCCCTCATACTTGATCTCTATCTCTGCCTGTTCGACAACCGCCCGACGAAGGTCACCGAGAGGAGCCAGGAGGCTGGCCACACACTCCAATTCTGTCAGATCCTGCAGGTGGATCTGAGGACGCTTGATCAGGCGTGCTAAAGACTGCTTCTCGGTAATCGAACTGGTACGGGCTCGTTCCAGAAGAGTATTCACTTTACCTGGTTCGACTTTTACCGTCTTCAATCGATGCATCAGTGCCTTAATGGTTCGCTGCTTTTCAAGCAATCGCTGGTAAGACTCTTTTGAAACCAGTCCCAGGGAATGTCCGTACTTTCTTAACCTCAGGTCGGCGTTATCCTGGCGCAGGAGGAGCCTGTATTCCGCCCTGGAAGTGAACATGCGGTAGGGTTCTTCCGTTCCCTTGGTCACCAGATCATCAATGAGCACTCCGATATAGGCTTCCGAACGATCAAGCAGGAATGGAGTTCGGTTGGACAAAAACAGCATTGCATTGATCCCGGCCATCAATCCCTGGGCTGCCGCTTCTTCATATCCGGAGGTGCCGTTTACCTGTCCGGCAAAGAAGAGGCCGTTGAGGCGTTTGCTCTCCAGGTTTGATTTTATCTGGGTGGGAGGAAAGAAGTCATACTCGATGGCGTAACCAAGACGGGTAATTGAGGCCTCCCCCAGACCCGGTATGGTATGCAAGGCCCGGGCCTGAATATCCTCCGGCAGGCTGGTCGCCAGCCCGTTCACGTAGACTTCCTGCGTATTCCTGCCTTCAGGTTCCAGAAATATCTGGTGTCTTTCCTTATCTTCGAAGCGGACTATTTTATCCTCAATAGAGGGACAGTAGCGCGGCCCCACACCCTTGATAAGGCCGGTATAAAGGGGAGACCGATCCAGTCCCTCTCTCAACACCGCGTGGGTTTTAGTATTTGTGAAGGTAAGCCATACCGGCATTTGATCAACCTGCAGTTCACCGGTATCGAACGAGAAAGGCTGAGGCGGATCGTCGCCCGGCTGCATTTCCAGCCCACCGTACTCAATCGTGCCGCCATCGATTCGAGGTGGAGTTCCCGTCTTCAAACGGCCGGCCGAGAATCCCAGCGAAACCAGTTGTTCTGTAATCCCGCGGGCGGGAAATTCGCCGGCCCTTCCGGCTGGAAAGCTCTTCAATCCGATATGGATCAAACCGTTGAGAAAGGTTCCACAGGTAAGCACTACGGCTCCAGATGTAATCTGTCTTCCCGTCTCTGTAACTACTCCCTGAACACTGCCAGAATTAACAAGAAGAGAGACGACCATCGTCTGGAAAATCTCCAGATGTTCCTGCTCTTCAATAACCCGGCGCATCACCTGAGAGTAAGCCTGCCGGTCCGCCTGCGCCCGGGGAGACCAGACTGCCGGACCTTTTGAGCGATTCAACATCCGGAATTGAATACCGGTCCGGTCAGCGATCTTACCCATCTCTCCCCCGAGGGCATCTATCTCTCTGACCATGTTCCCCTTGGCCGTGCCACCTATTGCGGGATTGCAGGACATTTGGGCCAGTGTTGTGATATTCATGGTAGTCAGGAGCACCTTCCCTCCCATGCGAGCGCAGGCCAGAGCCGCCTCACACCCGGCATGTCCCCCACCAACCACTATGACATCATAATCGTATTTTCTGGACATAGATCAATCCTGCTGTCAGCAGTCTGTACAGTTCCAATAATTGCCTGCTTTTCGATTCTATCGAGACCCGGGACATCTCCCTGAAAAACGGAGACTGTTCCACGTGGAACCCTTCACGGGCGTCACTCTCGGACATACTTCTCCGTTCCACGTGGAACACTATTTCCCTACACAAAACCGGGAAAAGATATTGTTCAATACTTCATCGGTTACTATTTCGCCTGTAATCTCACCCAGTGCGTCGAGACCAGCTCTGACATCCATCGCCACAAATTCTTCGGATAGTCCCTGGTTCAACGTTTCTCTGGCCTGTATGATACTTTTCCTGGCCCGGGCAAGCGCCTGATACTGTCTCACCTGCGTGATCAACGCTTCCCCCGATGATGGAAGTCCGTCCCGCAGCACCTTTTTCTTGAGGACTTGGATTAAGGCAGAGATGCCCTCTTCCTGCAGCGCGGACACATACAAGACATCGCTTTCCGCCAACCTGGACCGAACATCCTTTTCCTGGAGCACTTTACCAAGATCCTTTTTATTTATCGCGATAACAACAGGCCTTTGCTCCTTTTTCAGCATTTCCAGAAGAGTGACGTCGTCTTTGTCGAGCGGGTTGCTTCCGTCGAGAACCAGGAGGATGACATCACTCTCTGCCAGTGCCTGCCGGGAAAGGCGCACTCCTTCCTTTTCGATCGGGTCCGATGTCTGCCGGATACCCGCCGTATCGGTCACGATAAAACAGATACCTTCGACATCGATAATCTCTTCCAGGAGATCACGGGTCGTCCCCGGAATATGGGTAACGATGGCTCTCTCCCGTTCCAGAAGGACATTCAAAATACTGGATTTTCCCACATTTGTTTTACCGACGATTACCAGACGCACCCCGTCACGACACACTCTTCCCCTGGAAAAACCGCCTATCAGCTTCTCGATGTCCGTCAGCGCTTTATTGATCGCCTCTCTCGCTTTCTCATTGGTAGAAATCAAAATGTCTTCTTCGCTGAAGTCTAATTCCAGCTCCATATAAGAACAGGTATCAATTAACTCCTGTCGAATCCTTCTGATGATATCGGACATGCGGCCCTGCAGGGTAGAGAATGAAACCCGTCGTGATGCTTCCGTCTTGGCCCGGATCAGATCAGCGACAGCTTCCGCCTGAGCGAGATCCATCCTTCCATTCAGAAAGGCACGCTTGGTAAACTCTCCGGGTTCTGCTATTCTCGCCCCCTTTTCCACCACAAGATCCAGAATAGTCCGGCTGACATAGGTGCCGCCGTGGCAGCTGATCTCCGCCACATCCTCCCCGGTGTATGATTCAGGATGAGGAAAAAGAGTGAGGATCACTTCATCTATCACCAAGTCGTTTCTTTTGATAAGTCCCAGGTTGGCGTACCGTCTTTGTAGGGAAGAAACCGGTCCTGTTCCGTGGAAAACCGCAGATACTATCCTGAAAGATTCAGGACCGCTTATCCGTATGATCGCTATACCGCCCTCTCCCGGAGGTGTGGCAACAGCAACAATGGTGTCAATATCAAAAGATTGCTTCATATATCAATTAGAGTAATGACCGTTTATTTTCATAATAATATTATTATAAGATTAACTGTTTTCCTTTCTGTCTCCCTCTTCAAAATAAAAAACCCCACCAAACCGAACACTTCCGGGGTGGGGTCTTTATTAAGTGCTCGGCCCGGCTACATCACTCTTCCTCAGGTTGCTTTCGTTGTTTCAAAAACATCTCCTGGGCTATGGTCAATAAATTAAAAATCAGATAATATAAATTCAGCCCTGCCGAAAAATTATAAAAGATGAAAAGGAAGAATATCGGCATCATATACGCCATGGCTTTCTGCTTTGGATCCTTCATGGTCAGTCGTTGCTGTACGATCATGGTAATCCCCATTAAAATCGGCAGTAGATTGACTGATCCAATAATATGGTCCGGTGCGGAAAGATCTTTGATCATAAGGAACTCCGCTTGCCGCAGCATGATGGTTGTCCGGAAAAGATTGAACAAGGCGAAAAGCACCGGCATCTGCAGCAGCATGGGCAGACATCCCCCCATGGGATTGACTCCATGTTTCTTGTAGAGTTTCATCGTCTCCTGGTTCAACCGTTGGGGGTCGTCTTTGTATTTGCTTTTCATCGCTTCGATCTTTGGCGCCAGTTCCTGCATGGCTTTCATCGACTGGTAGCTTTTATGGGTGAGCGGATAGAGAACAATCTTTATCATGATAGCAAAAATGATGATAGCCCAGCCATAGCTGCCCAGTATGCCGTAGAGGAACCGGAGGACATAATAAAAGCCGATGCTAATGGGTCTGATGAACGCCCACCCAAAATTCATCACCTTCCGCAATCCAACGTTAAGATTAGCAAACTCTTCATAATCCATGGGGCCCAGGTACAGAGTAACATGATCCGTCTGTCGGGCGGCGCTTTCCACCGCCAGGGCCAGCTTGAACTTCATCTTTTTCCAGCTTACCTCTTCACCAAAAGGGCTGGTCAGGGTGGTCTTTTCACCGCCCAAAATAGCTCCCGTTCCCTTCTCGCCCGTTGGAATGGCCGCCACCATGAAATATTTATTTCTCACCGCCGCCCAGTCCGTGCTGCCCTCAGAAGAAACGTCTTTAACGTCTTTTGTCTTCAATATTTCACCGCCCTGCATGGCATAGGCTTCCAGATAGCGGGCATCGTATTTCACATTTTCTTCTGTGGGGGCGACACCGCTCTCCCAGGCTACATAGTAATCCTGGGTTTCGAATCCCGACAGACTTACCGCCAGATCAAAGTTGTAGCTGTTCCGGAAGAAAGTAAACTGCTTCTCAACCCTGCCGCCGCCGCTCATTTCAGCCCTGTAGCTAATCTGCCGCATAGTGTCATTGGCCGCTGCAAAATCAGCATTGTCCTGCACTTTAGTAAACACGACATCGCTCAGGTCTATCTTGTCAGATTCAAACGATATCCCCAAATCACCCTGTGCCGGTTCCGGAATGAGCTCCACGGCCTCATTTTTAGTCTTGTCTCCCGTGAAGTGCTTTCTCAGCTTCCAGCTGATAATCGTTCCTCCTCCCGCAGAAGAGAATGTTCCGCGAAATAGATCCGTTTCGACTATCACTGTGTCAGCTTTGATCGCATTTTCCATCCGCGTCATTACGTTTTCCCGGATCCGTTCATTCGCAGGAGCCGGTAAAGATTTACTCATGGTTTGATCCTGGGGTACAGCCCTCTCCTGGGGAGCACTCTCTTCGACAACTTCATTATTCTTAACCGGCTCCTGCTTGGTAAACTTCTTCATGTACCAGGGCATCGCCAGCAAAATCACCCCAATTAGAACAAGCCCGATTATCGTATTCCTATCCATAATTGTACCTTTGTGAATGAAAGTTTTATTTCACCGGATCATAGCCGCCCGGATGAAATGGGTGGCAGCGTAGAATCCGCCTGATTCCCAGATAGAATCCTCTCCCCAAGCCCTTCTTTTCAACCGCGTCGACCATATAGTGGGAACAGGTGGGATAAAACCTGCAGGTATTCGGCAAAAGAGGAGAGATTACTTTCTGGTATACCCTGATTATTGCAATAAATATGGTTGAGAAAATTCTCATTATCTCTTGTTCCCTATTTCCCTGCAGAAACTGATGAATTCTTTTTCTACCTCGCTATATCCCGTCGGCTCCCGGTTGGCCTGCACGATTAATTGTAATCCTTCCATCCCTTGCTTGTTACGCCGATAGGCTTCTCTCATCCATCTTTTCACTCTGTTCCTGGTGACCGCCTTTTTAATCCGTTTTTTGGAAACCGAAAATCCTACCTGCCTGCAATCGCTGGGAAGATAAAAAAAACGCAGGGCAGAACCTTTCCATCGGCTGCCCTTCGTGAATAACGCTGTGAAATCTTCTGCACGGCGAAGAATCTCTTTTTTATGAAGACGAAAATCAACGTCTTCTACATCTTTATTCATCGCTCACAGTCAATTTCTTGCGGCCTTTGGCCCGCCTTCTTTTTAACACCAAGCGCCCGGACTTGGAAGCCATTCTGGCCCGGAATCCATGTTTGTTCCTTCGTTTACGTCTGCTTGGCTGGAATGTTCTTTTCATTCTCTATGTCCTTTCTTTTCCACTCAACCATTTTGAACCTTAAATATTCAATTTTTAACAGAAAAAGTCAAGCTATTTTCTTGTTTTAATCAAATTAATAACTCCTCCGATCGCCATTAACCCGTTTCCGGCCCAGGCTGCCACAAATGGTGACAAATTGCCGTTCTGTCCTAATGTCTGGCCCAATTTCACCACCCCGAAATAGAAAAAACAGATCGTCAGGCTAATTCCAAAACCTACCGCTATATTTTTCTGCCTCCGGTTGTAGGCCAGGGGAACGGCAAAAAGAATTATTAGTAGATTGCTTAAAGGAAAGGCCACTCGCAAATGCAGTTCCGTGAGCCACATACTGATATCACCGCCGCTGCGCCTTACCCGATCTATGTATTTCTTCAAGTCCCAATAGCCCATATTTTCCGGTTGTCCCTGGGCCCGGATCAATTCCTCAGGACTAAAGCTTAAATCAAGAACAATAGAATCCTGGACGGTAAACGCCTCCTCCCTGCTGTCAATAAAATGCCTGACATATCCTGTTTTAATAATCCAGGATGAACCGTTGTACTGCATAGAATCCGCATCAATGCGAGAAAGCAATTTACCGTCGCGAATCTCCTCTATTTTAATCCTGTTTGCCAGTTTCTTGTTGGCATCGAAAAACCCGATCGAAACAATAAAATCTCCTTCCTGTATCTGCATGTTCCGCAACCGCTCCATGGTACGGTAATCTTTTTTATTCAGATAATCCCGATTTATCTCCATTCTTTTCTGGTTCGTTTGCGCGACGATTACCTCTGCAAGGAGGAACGCTGTCATACTGATCGCCGCCCCCAGCAATAAAAGAGATCCAAGCAGCCGGTAAAGACTGTACCCCAGCGCCTTCAGGGCCACGATCTCATTGGATCTCGCCATGCCGGTAACAGAAAAAACCGCTGCTAAAAGCGTAGCCACCGGTAAGGTAAGCACAAGAACATATGGAATGTAAAACAGATAGTAGAGCAGGACTATTCTGATCGGAACCCGCTGATCGATAAACTGATCCATGTTTTCTACTAAATCCAGGATGATGAAGAGAATCACCACCGCCAGGATAAAAGAAAAAAACAATCCCAAGAACCTTCTGTTTATATATGAGGGAACAATCCTGATCATGCATTTTTTCCCTTTATTTTCCGTATAACGTCCGAGAACCATTCCCAGTGAATAACCGTTGTCTCCCGAACTGAATGAATCATGAGATAAAGCCCTATCCCTCCCACCAGAACATTGGGGCTCCACATCGCCAGCCAAGGTTGGAGAAGCCGCCTGTCGGCCAACTGTTCACCACCGATGAGAAATACCCAGTAAATAATGAAAAAAATGAGACTCAGGCCACCGCCCGCAGCCAGTCCTCCATGACGAGCCATTATCCCCAGGGGAGCACCAATGAGGACAAAAACAAAACATGCCAGCGGGATGGAATATTTTTTATTTATTTCAACTTTAAGGCTGCTTATTTCCTTTTCATGGTTTTCAATACCGGATAAAAGGCTCCTAACCTGTCCTCGCATCTGTTCAACCCGCCCGACCGGTCTATTCTGATAAATGAAAAGTCCTTCCCTGGAAGTCATTTCCTCCGATGATCCTTGTGGCCAAAATGAGGCCGGTAACAGGGAAGCGATATCCCGTTCCCCAATATCCCGGATGCGTTCCCTTGTTTGCCGGATGGCGTCCTGCTCCTTCAACAGGTCCTGGCGCATCATAGCCGCGCTCTTCTCCCGGTTGCCGCGGTGGGAATATTCCCTCCGGCGCAACACAGTATTGGGAATGTCTATCGTTAACGTCTGTTTCTTGAAGCTGGCCCGTCGATAATTATCAAGATCATCCAAGGCGACTTCATGTACTTCACCGTCATATAGCTGGAAGACAAGCCTCTCCTGAGCTACTGATATATACAAATCTCCGCTTTTTGCGATGATGGTCCTTGAAATATGGCTGTCACTCCTGTCATTGATAATAATACCTGTGAGGTGATTCGTCTTGGAGTCTATTTTCTCGGCAAAAAGAGTATACTGCTGG
Source organism: uncultured bacterium (assembly GCA_964621645.1). Taxonomy (GTDB): domain Bacteria; phylum Zhuqueibacterota; class QNDG01; order QNDG01; family JAGLOF01; genus CAZUMH01. The sequence goes on along the minus strand of CAZUMH010000021.1, from coordinate 29,807 downwards.
ATCTTGTTGAAAACATTCTCTTCCAAACTCAGGGTCGGCCGCTTGGTTGAGATATCACTGTAAAGCATCCGGTATTGATGATTTGATTCCGGGAGAACAACATTATTGAATCGCTCCATCCCCACAGCAAGGACAAGAGAGACCAAGGCCACCGGGAGTACCAGGCTGTAGAAATTCATGCCCCCAGCTTTTATTGCCGTTATCTCATGATCTGCGGACATGCGTCCAAAAGCCATAAGGGTGGAAACAAGAACGGACATTGGTACGGCCAGGGCCGCGATCCAGGCCAGGTTCAAAGCGAAAAATTGCATGATAATTTTCAAAGAAACGCCCTTGGACAGCAGTCTGCCCAGATCTCGGAAAATAGCGTTGAGTAGAAATAAAAATATAATGGTAAGCAGAGCGAAAAGGAAGGGACTAACGTGTTCCTTGATAATGTATTTTGTGATGATTTTCAATCCCTGACGTCCTCGGAGTTTAAGGCACTATTTTCTTAATAGATAAAGATAGACATCTGGTCTGGTTTTTGCAAGAATTAAATCAGCTCTGCTCAGGAGGAAAAACATATTCAACATATTGCAAAATATTATTTTCCTCTTGCAATTGTTTCAAGAATGTATTAATTTCGTCATACTTATTACTATAAAGAGGCACGCTTATCGTATATTGCTACCATTGTTGAGAAAATCGACTATTACTCTGCACATATAAGGTCTGTCACTAATCGGTATGGTAGCAATGGCTAAAGCGATAAAAAATAAGTCGATCCTCGTCATAACGAAAAGGCGGGTATCGGCTATTTTTTTTCTTCTTTTTTTTCTTGGAGCCGGAATCCAGCAACTTTCGGCCCAGGTTGGATTCCGCTACTCCCATACCATCTCTCCCTTAACCGATATTGAAATATCGAGAAAGCCCTTGGTGTATTCAATCTCGGTTCCGTTTTTATTGCAGGAACCGTCATTCCCTGCCTCTGCCGCGTATGAAGCCTTGCTTGACACCTCGCTTTCATACGTCACCATCCGGCGCATGCTGCTGGGTCTGCCCGTCGAAGAGCCCCATTACTACAGTTTCAGAGATTACCAGCAAGAGCGCCAAAGAGTGGGGCGGGAACATCAATGGCAGAACTTCATTAGCGGACAGGTTACCCCGCTGCGCTCTCAGGATAACAGAGGCAGAGGCATTACCTTTGAGACGGGACGCATAAAGAGTGAGGCGTTTAAGAAAATATTCGGAGGAGAGAGGGTCAGCCTGAACATCAACGGCCAGATCAGCATCGACGGGACGATGAAACATGAAAAAAGAAGCAGTATGAAAACCGCCACTGATCGCCCCCCGAATACTAACTTTCAGATGAAACAGAAACAAAACTTCACTGTTCAGGGAAAAATCGGGGAGAATATTACTGTAGACGTGGACCAGAACAGTGAAAACGAATTTGAATTCATGAATGCCGTGCGCCTGAAATATGAAAGTGATGAGGACGGTATCATCAAGCGTATCGACGCGGGCAATGTACAGCTGAACCTGCCAGGGACTAATTTCATAACCCTGAGCCAAAAGAACTCCGGCCTTTTCGGTCTGAAGGCCCAGGCTCAGATCGGCAGGCTGGATCTCACGGCCATTGCCAGTATGGAGAAAGGACAGAAAAAAAGTCTTAGCCTGAGTGGTGAAGGTGAATCCAAAACGATTACGGTGCATGATTATGAATACAAGAAGGCCACCTATTTCTTCCTGGATAACTACTACAGGCAGCAGTTCGCCAATTACTCATCCAACGGAGAACATATTATTGATGCAGGGCACATTATCAATAACATACAAATTTATAAATCTGATTATGGATATGAAAGCCACGAGGGAGCCTTTCAAGCTTGGGCCGTAGTAGATCCCGATCAAGGAGCGCCGACAAACGCTTCCGATGAAGCGGTGAAACGTTACTTCGTCCGGTTGGAGCCGGTAAAGGATTACTACGTAAACCGGGAATTGGGGTATATTCAGATGAGCATGCCCCTGCGGGACAGCGAAATTCTGGCTGTTGCCTATCGTGACACCTTGGGCAACACCACAGGAGACCTCTGGGCCGGCCAGCCGGATAAACCCGATATCCCTGTTTTAAAGCTGATCAAGGCCCAGGCCCCGCGGCCCCACTTTCAAACCTGGGACCTGGAATGGAAAAACGTTTATGATCTGGGTGTTCCCGATATCACCGATGAGGAATTTGCTAAAAGTTTCGATGTAAAGATATTTTACAAAGATCCATCCGGTCAGCCCAAGGAATCGGCAACGGTAAACGGAACACCACAGAGTTTTCTGCACATCTTCGGTCTGGACGACTGGGATATAAACGGCGCACGCTCGCCTGACAACAAAATCGACAACAATCCCAATATAATTAACAAGGCCAGAGGAGAAATAATATTTCCCAACCTGCGGCCATTCGATCCACAGGATGGAACCGGCCCCGCAAGCAATTTCTGGTCCCAAAACAGCAGCAATGACTATCGGGTCGGCGCTGTCTATGATACTACCAAACAGGATTACATAACCAGCAACAGCAAATTTTACATGGAGATCACCTCCTCTCGCCGGAGTGCCAAATATCAACTCGGCATCAACGTGATCGAAGGCACAGAAGAGATCCTTCTCAATGGAAAAAAATTGATCAAAGACGTCGATTATACCATCGACTACTTTTCCGGTACGCTGGTGCTTACCACGCCAGAAGCTACCGATCCGGGTGCGGACATAACAATCAATTACGAATCACAACGCATGTTTGCACCGGATAAAAAGGTGCTTCTCGGAGCCCGGGCTGAATATACCCTCTGGGAGCAAAACAACACCCGCTCCTTCATCGGGGGCACCTGGCTCTATCTCAATAAAACAACCCTGGATCAACGCATCCGCCTGGGCAAAGAGGCTCCCATGCGTAACATGGTCTGGGATGTCAACACCATGCTGCAGTGGGAATCGGACAAAGTGACGCGGGCTCTGAACCACTTGCCTCTTCTGGATCTATCCGGCAGCTCTTTGGTTCGTTTCGAAGGCGAGGTGGCCCAGATATCTCCCAACCCAAACACCCTTAATAATGAGAAAACAGGGGATACCCAAGGTGTCGCCTACCTGGATGACTTCGAGGGGTCCAAGCGGCTCACGCCCATGGGGATAAGCCGCAAGCAATGGAAACCCGCCTCTGAGCCCAGCACCTGGGACAGCACGTCCTACTACCTGGAACGCATGGGCAGTCTTACCTGGTACAACCCCTATGACAAAGTGGCCATTCAGGAGATCTGGCCCAATAAGGAAGTAACGTCCAACTTTGGGGGCACAACCCGCACGGACGTGCTTACCCTGGATTTCATCCCCGACTCCACCAAACAAAACGCCAAAGAGTACTGGGGTGGCATTCAACAAGGGCTCTCGGCGGGATATTATGATCAGACGGACAGCCGTTTCCTGGAAATTTGGGTGAAGGTTCAGTATAAAAACGCCTATGAGACCTATCCCTACCCCAAGCTGCACGTGGACCTGGGTCAGATTTCAGAGGACATCATTCCCAACGGAGAGTGGGACACGGAAGATATCAAGCCTCCCGGCGGTATCCGTGACACCAACCTTGAACCTGAAAAAGAAGACACCGGTCTGGACCGCATGTTCGGTAAAGACCCGCCTACTCTGTTTTATCCCCATGATTCCACCGCGGCCGTGATAGTGGAAACCGTCGATGGTGTGGAAATTCGTCGGGCCACTCTCTATGACTTCTGGGATCTCAACGGCGATAATAAGAAAGAACCGGATGAACCGTGGTCCTATGATGACTGGCATTATACCGATCAAAGTCCGCGTACGTACCGGTACGACACGGGGACATCCGACGAAACCGGGAACATAACCGGCTATGAGGACAACAAGGACGATGGCAGCTTTCGTTATCCGGACAGCGAGGATATGAACGGAAACAGCGCCATCGATCTGCGGAACAACTACAACCGTTACAGCGTTTCTCTCGATCCCAACAGTCCCGACGCCAAATACATCGTTGCTGAAACCGAGTACGGCTGGCGCCAGTACCGCATCCCGCTGAGCCAGCCTTCTCATATAGAGGGGCATCCCGACTGGTCCCGGGTGGAAAACATCCGCCTCTGGCTTGACGGAGTCGAAGAACCGACCCTCATCTCATTTGCTGAAATAGAGCTGGTCAGTAACGAATGGAAGTATTACGGCCAAAAATCATCCACTGACAGCCTTTATACTTTCAACGATACGGATTCCACTCTGTCAATCGCCGTTATTAATACCCATGAAAACCCCGACTACACTCCACCCGAGGGAGTGGAAGGAGACATCGATCCCACTCTTCGTATTCGTTCCAAGGAGCAGTCCCTGGTCCTGCAGCTCAATGATCTTGATCCGGGGCAGACTGCTCTGGCAAAGAAACGATTCTACGAACCGCAAAACCTGATTCAGTACAAGACACTGCGCATGTTCCTGCACGGAGGAGACGCCTCTCTCCAGATCCCAGACGGAGAAATAGAATATTTCCTGCGTTTCGGATCGGATACGCAGGACGAGATTTATTATGAGGTCCTGATCCCGGATGTCAAGCCGGGGTGGGAGGATAATGACATTTATCTCAACTTCGCGGATTTGAGTAAGATAAAACTGGAAAAGGAAACGGCTCTTAAGGACACCATATCCCGCTGGGTTGAGAATCAACGAGTCAGCATTAAGGGAAATCCATCCCTGCGAAACATTCGCTGGCTTATAGTAGGTGTTCGTAATAAAGGCCCCGCTCCCTTTACCGGCCAATTATGGATGGACGAGCTGCGGCTCTCCAACGCACAGAAGGACAAAGGCACGGCAATGAGGGCAAAGGCCGATATTAAAATTGCCGACCTTATGTCTATCAACGCCCAGTACGATTATAAAGATGCCGACTTTGTCACCATTAACGAACGTTCCAGCGGCGAGGGTTCCACCATAGAAGGCTATAATGCCAACCTCACCTTTGCTTTGGACCGCCTCATGCCCCGGGAATGGGGCCTTAACATCCCTATCTCAGCACGGATTGCCAACTCGACCTCGACACCCAAATACCTGCCGGGCAGCGACATCCTCCTTAGCCCGGAAACCGCGAGTGATTCAGTAATGCAGGCGGCCCGAACCACTAACATCTCCCGTAACCTCTCGGTCCGTTTCAGCAAAAGCGGCAAATCCCGCTCATTTCTTTCTCGCTACTTTCTTGATCCAATTAACGGATCGTTCAGCTATACCAATGGCGATCAGAAAAACCCCCGTACCGGAACCTCTTCCCGATTGGGGTATCAGGGATCTTTCCAATATAACCTGAGTTTTGGCAAGGAAAACTATTTCCGTCCTTTCAAGTGGCTTGGCTCTAAAGGATTTCTGAAAAAAATCGCCGACACCAAATTATTTATGCCATCCAAGATCAATTTCAAAATGGATGGCAATGATCTGGCCAGCTCCTCCACTACCGCCGGAGGCGTCAACAGCAATGTTGACAAGTCTACCTATTCACGCTCCTTTTCAACTTCATGGAATCTTTTCACTCCTCTCTCGTTCGATTACAGTCTGGCCAACAGTTACGATCTTAATATCGACAGCACTATGCAGTGGTCCGATGTTCTCTTCAATCTTTCAGATGAGAGCCTGGTCACTAAAACACAAAATATATCCACCAGCTTTTCACCCACCATCTCCTCCTGGCTCTCTCCCAGTTTAAAATACTCAACAGTGTACGGCTATAATTACAATCCACAAATGCAGACAAGCGGCAGCGGTAAAAGTGCCACGGTTCGCACCAATCTCACCTTCAGCACTCAATTCAATCCGCAGAAACTGGTGTCCGCTTTAAGTAAAAAGCCGTCCGGCGGGCAACGTACCAGCGCAACAAACCGTCGCCTCAAGCCCCGCACTGTGGCCAAAACGGATGAAAAAAAGGAAGAAGAGGAAAAAGAAGACGGTAGTTCCGGCCTTGTTAAAATTCTGTCCGGTTTCGGGAAAATTTTCGGCAGTATCGATCCCATTCGGCTTGAAATCAGAGATGTGAACAATGCCTCGAATTACGGTATCCTCGCTATGCCCGCGCTGGGGTACCAGCTGGGATTTACCAACAATCCGGGTGTCGACATCTCTCCCAACCTGACATCCGACAGAAGCCAGTCTCAAAACCAGCGGACCATTACCGTGCGTTCCGGTTTCAAAATAACCCGGCAGTTGAGTGCCAATCTTGACTACCGCTATACAAACACCAAGACTGTTTCCACTCAAAATTCCCAGAATATCTCCCGCTCTGTATTAAAAATAGGAGATGGAAATCCACTACCCATACCGAACTGGACCCTGCGGTGGACAGGATTGGAAAAAATCGGCTTTTTAAAGAAATTTATTCGTTCTCTTTCGCTGGATCACAGCTTCACCGGACAACTGGATGAAACTTACAGCGGAGACCTTATCACCCAAACCAAACTATCCCGAACCTTCCGTCCTGTCATCGGCGCCAACTGTGAGTTCGTCGGCGGGATTCGTTCCAATTTCAAGTACGGGCTGAGCGAAACCCTCACAGAGCAGACGGCCTACGGCAACAGCATAGCAAAAACCGTTAATTCGGATCTAACCCTAACCGTGAACTATGCCAAGCGGGGGGGTATTAAAATTCCTTTCCTGAAAGGGAAAAAACTTGATAATAATATTGATTTTTCTCTTACCTTTTCCATGACCAGTCAGGCTAACCTGCGCAAGACCACGGAAAGTGATAAGTTCCAGGTGATCACAGAGAACAACAACTGGAGTGTCAAGCCTGGCCTGACCTATTCCTTCACCCGTACCGTCCGAGGCGGCGTTTCATTGGAAGTAGGAAAGCGATACAACACCCGGGCCGGATCGACTTCATTTACCGCCTTTGGAATTAACGCGGTCATCTCTCTTTCGGGATGAGCCAGCCCCTGTGACGCATATACCAACCCCTTCTATATAAACCCTCCCCTTCTTCAGGAATGTATACCGGCTTCTCGGTTTTTACCCGTATCACCTCTTTCTTGACTTTTTCTGATATAATGGTTATACTGTTTAGTTTTAGTGATGCACGAAAGGACCTGTATTAGTGAACACCCTAAAGATTGGCCTGCGGCGGGAAAATAAAAGCCACGAATGCCGCACCGTACTGACACCTGAACATGTGCAGGAACTGAAGAGAACGCATGGAATCGAGACCTATGTACAACCATCATCCCTGAGAGTCTTTTCCAATGACGACTATCGTAAAGTCGGTGCCCGGATTCAAGACGACCTCTCCGAATGTCCTGTCATCTTCGGCCTTAAAGAAATGCCGCCGGATTTTTTCGAACCAGCCAAGACCTATCTGTTTTTCTCCCACACGATAAAGGGACAAAAACATAACCGTCCTATGCTGCAGCGGCTTGCCGAACTTGGCTGCACCCTTTTTGATTATGAAAGAATAATGGATGAAAGCGGTCGGCGCTTACTATTCTTTGGCCGTTACGCAGGCTTGGCCGGCATGATTGATACCCTCTGGTCTCTGGGCCAGCGCCTGCAGAAAGAAGGTGTTGTCTCTCCTTTCATAGATATTAAGCAGACATATCATTACTCTTCTCTAAAGGAGGCTGTGCAGGCGGTTCGCTTCTGTGGGGAACGCCTGCAACGGGAAGGTCTGCCTGCGGATGTTGCTCCTCTGGTGGTGGGTTTCACCGGGTATGGAAATGTTTCCCGTGGAGCCCAGGAAATATTTGATCTTTTACCTTTCCGTGAAATCAGTCCGGCAGATCTTCTTCGGCTCAAAGGCAGCGGGACAAATGATTCGACCTACTGCTATAAAGTCGTGTTTAAAGAGGAAGACCTGGTTGAACCCCGTCTTTCCACCAGCACATTCGGATTACAGGATTATTATAATCATCCGGAAAACTACACCTCTATATTTCATCGCTACCTTCCTTTTCTTTCTATAATAGTAAATGCCATCTACTGGTCGCCTCGCTATCCTCGTCTGGTGACCATGGCTGACCTGCGAAAATTATTTTCAGGCCCCTCTGCCAGCCTGCGTATTATTACGGATATCAGCTGTGATATCGAGGGTTCAATGGAATGCACCGTCAAGGCGACACAGCCTGACAATCCCGTGTATTCGTGGCTTCCGCAAAAGGATACAATTATTGATGGATTTTCGAATAGCGGCCTTCTCGTTCTTCCCATTGATAATTTTCCTTGTGAGCTCCCCGTCGAATCCTCTAGAGATTTCGGCAACACTTTGGTTAAATTCGTCCCTGAGATTGCCAGCACCGATTTTCACACTTCCTTTTCCGATCTGCAGCTTTCATCGTCCCTGATGTCGAGCCTGCTCATGCACCGTGGAATATTTACTCCCAAATATGATTATATGAATGAATATATTAGCGAACACATTTAACTTCTTGAGGTCTCTGAAATGCCGCATGTACTGATCCTTGGCGCCGGTATGGTTACTCACCCTATGGTGGATTACCTTCTGGAACAGCCAGACATTTTCGTCTCTTTAGCCGATGTTGATAAGGAAAAAGCGTTGGCCATGATTGCCGGCAGGGACCGCGGGTCAGCCTTCGGCCTGGATGTGAACAATAAAGAGCAAATGAAATCCCTGATCTCCGGAGCCGATCTGGTGATCAGTCTTGTGCCTTACACGTTTCACCCTCTGGTGGCAAGACTCTGCCTGGAGGAAGGCAAAAACATGGTCACCGCCTCCTATGTAAGCGACGAGATGAAATCGCTGGACCGCGCCGCCCGGGAAAGAGGAATAATCATCCTAAACGAAATCGGTCTTGATCCCGGCATCGACCATATGTCCGCCATGCGCATCATCGACGGTGTTAAGTCCGAGGGAGGCTCCGTCAAGAGTTTCTACTCCTATTGCGGTGGTCTGCCGGCACCCGACTCCAATAACAACCCGCTGGGCTATAAGTTTAGCTGGAGCCCCCGGGGAGTCGTACTGGCCGGCCGGAACTCGGCACGCTATCTGAAAAACGGAAAAATCGTCGAGGTAGACAGCGCCGAACTCTTCTCCCATACCTGGAAACTCTCCTTCTCCAGCATAGGCGAACTTGAGGCCTATCCCAACCGTGATTCAATCCCGTACCTTCAACTCTATGGACTGGAAGGAATCGATTCCCTCTACCGAGGCACGCTCCGCTACCCCGGCTGGTGTGAAACATGGCAGCTGTTATCCTCTCTCGGTTATCTTGATCTTGAAGAAAGACACGATCCCCCCGGGACGACATTAGCAGATATTACCGCTGGGCTGGCAGGTTCCCGGTCCTCCGGGGAAGCCAAGAAAGCCGTCTGCGACCGCTTCCGGCTTGCTGAAGATTCTCCCGCAATCGGAAATCTGGAGTGGCTCGGCCTTTTCTCTCCCGACCCTCCGCCGCCTGATCAGCCCACCCTTCTCGACATTCTATCTTTCCTTCTTTTAAAAAAGATGGTATACGGAAAGGGAGAACGGGATATGATCGTGCTGCATCACGAATTCATTGCGTCCTTTCCCGAAAAAAAAGAAAGGATTACGTCCACTCTCACTAGTTTCGGGGATCCAGGCGGCCATTCAGCCATGGCCCGTACCGTAAGCCTGCCCGCAGCCATCGCCGCACATCTTATCCTGGAAAACCGGATCACTCTCAGGGGTGTACAAATACCGGTACATCCATCCATCTACAACCCGGTGCTGCAAAAGTTGGAAAAAATGGATATCGTTTGTACGGAAAAGAGGTGTCCTCAGGGTCATGAACGAACATCTTGAGAAAATCCCCGGCACCCTTTACGTGGTGAGCACTCCCATCGGGAACTTGAAGGACATCACCCTGAGAGCCCTTGATGTCCTGAAAGAAGTGGATATGATAGCCGCCGAAGACACGAGAAGGACCAGAATACTGCTGCAGCATTACGGTATCAAAGGAACCCTTGAAAGTTATCACGACCATAACAAGGAAGCAAAAACACCTCTTCTTATCAGCAGGCTGGAGGCCGGTAAGGATGTAGCGGTGGTTTCGGATGCCGGAACTCCGGGAGTTTCCGATCCCGCCTTTTATCTAGTACGTGAGGCGGTAAAACGATCGCTGAGAATAGTACCTGTCCCCGGCCCCTCGGCTCTTCTGGCAGCCCTGGTCGTATCCGGGCTGCCCACCGACCGTTTCGTATTCGAAGGCTTCCTTCCCGCCCGAAAAGGTCGTACCAGGCGGCTGGAAGAGCTACGAGAAGAAAAACGCACGCTGGTTTTCTATGAATCTCCCCATCGTCTCCTGCGAACACTTGCTGACCTGAAGGAATCTCTGGGAGACAGGATAGTATGTATCGGCCGTGAGCTGACAAAAAAGTTCGAGGAAATCATGACATGCCCGCTTTCCCGGGCCATTGAATTATTTTCTGAGAAAAAAATCAAAGGAGAGTTCGTCCTTGTGATTCAGGGACTAACCAAGAAAGAAGCACATTATGGATTTTAAAACGTCTGAACCCATTCCGGAGAAATGGAAGAACGCCTACTTCTCCCTTCTTGATCCTGTGGTCACCTTGTTCACCTCTCTGGGTATCCATCCTAACACGTTCACCACCGTCAGTTTTCTGCTGGGTGGCCTGGCAGCCTACCTCATGGCCATCGGGCACTACCGCTGGGGGGCCGTTATTATTCTCCTCTCCGGCATTCTCGATACTCTCGACGGCCGCCTGGCCCGCCACAGCGGCAAGGTAACCCGGTTCGGTGCCCTGTATGATTCCGCCATGGACAGATATTCAGAAGTGATTTTCTTCTTCGGCATGGCCTATTTTTTCATCGATTCCGGTTATTATCTCCCCAGTATCGGTGTCGCGATCGGACTGGGAGGGTCTCTCATGGTCAGCTATGTGCGAGCCCGGGCCGAAGGGTTGGGGATAGAATGCAAGGTTGGAATCATGCAGCGTCCCCTGCGTCTCCTCGTCCTTGGGGCGGGTGGAATCATCGGAGTAAAAGCCCTGGTCGTGGCCATCTGGATCGTCGCTGTGCTCTCAAATCTCACGGCAATACAGAGGATTCTGCATGTCTGGCACTGGGACCAAGGTAAATATACAGATGACAATACCTGATGATGGAGGGTTGAAATGCTGTTAAAAATGTTAAAGGCCAAGATTCAGCCCGCTCGTGTCACCGAAGCGAACCTTCATTATGAGGGCAGCATAACCATCGGCGAAGATCTGCTGGAGGTATCCGGTATGCTGCCCTTCGAAAAGGTTCACGTGCTCAACCTGGCCAATGGAACCCGGGCAGAGACCTATATCATTAAGGGCGAGAGGGGATCGGGCGAAATTATCATGAACGGTGCCATCGCCCATCTGGTCAAAGTTGACGACACCGTCATCGTTCTTTCCTATTGTCTGATTGAAGAAGAGGAGGCCAAAAACCACAGACCCACTATCGTTCTTCTGGACGATCAAAATCGTGTTAGAAAAATAATTAAATAGATATATATCAACAACGGAGGTGTTTGTTGTCTAGTAATCCTTTTTCCATAGCCCCGCCCAGTGGAAAACTGGGCGTTCTCATCCCCGGACTCGGTGCTATCGGCACAACTTTTCTTGCCGGCGTCGAATCCATCGTTCGCGGCTATCAAAAACCCCTTGGCTCTCTCTCCCAGATGGGTACCATCCGCTTGGGAAAACGAACTGACAACCGGGTGCCCCTTATTAAAGAACTCGTTCCCCTGGCAGCGCCCAAGGATCTTGTCATGGCCTATTGGGATATCTTCGAGGACAACGGATATGAGTCGGCTAAAAAGGCCGGTGTCCTTAAGGATTCCGATCTTGACCGGGTGAAGGATCGGCTTGAATCGGTACGTCCCCTTAAGGCTGTCTTCGATCAGAAATACGTAAAGAGACTCAACGGAACCTGGATAAAGAAGGGCACAAACAAGATGGACCTGGCTGAACAGCTCATGGATGATATCCGTACATTTAAAATGGATACCGGAGTTGAACGGACCGTGATGATCTGGTGCGCTTCAACGGAGATATTTATCAAACCTTCAGAAGTCCATCAAACCGTGGCCAGCCTGGAAGAGGGAATGCGTCAGAATCACGAGGATATTCCCAGCAGCATGATCTACGCCTACGCCGCTCTCAAGATGGGTATTCCGTTTGCCAACGGAGCGCCAAATCTCACGGTAGATATCCCTGCCATGCACCAACTGGCCCAGGAAACGGGCACGCCTATTGCCGGTAAGGATTTCAAGACAGGCCAGACCCTGATGAAAACGATGATCGCTCCCGGCTTGAAAGCCCGTCTCCTGGGATTGAACGGCTGGTTCAGCACCAACATTCTGGGAAACAGGGACGGAGAAGTTCTGGATGATCCCGAATCGTTTAAGACCAAAGAAGAATCAAAGCTGTCCGTCCTTGAATATATTCTTCAGCCCGACCTCTATCCGGACCTCTACAAGGATTTCTATCATAAGGTGCGTATCAATTACTATCCTCCCCGCGGCGACAATAAGGAGGGCTGGGACAATCTGGATATCTTTGGATGGATGGGCTATCCCATGCAGATTAAAATCAATTTTCTCTGTCGCGATTCCATCCTGGCGGCTCCCATTGTGCTGGATCTGATCTTTTTTCTTGATTTGGCCCAGCGGGCCGGGATGCACGGAATCCAGGAATGGCTCTCTTTCTTCTTTAAAAGCCCGATGGTGGCCCCGAAACTCTATCCGGAGCACGACCTCTTCATCCAGCTGATGAAGTTGAAAAACACGCTGAGGCATTTAATGGGAGAAGAGCCCATCACGCATCTGGGGCTCGAATATTACGATTGAGCCAAAGCGCATCAATAAAAACTATTCTTAAATCATCCTTGCCCGCCGCCGTTGATCTTGCCTCCCAGCCGGTAATGTGGCTGGTGGAGGCTGTCTATATCGGCCGCTTGGGTGCAGCCGCCCTTGGAGGTGTCGGGTTCGCCCTGCAAATCATCCTGGTGACCATGACCCTAATGCTTACTCTGGTTATGGGCGCCATCATTCGTATTAGCCGTATCCTCGGTTCCGGCAACCACAGAGAAGCACACCATATTTTCGGCCAGACTGTTCTGACCGGCTTTCTCATATCTATTCCCATCGGTCTGGTCTGGTACTTCGCCTCTCCGGCAATCTTCAATATTATCCATGAACGGGAACTGGTAAAAATGTTTTCCGGAGAGGGAATCTCCGGGATCGAGTCCGGCATCGTATATTTGCAGACGATCGCTCTCTTTTCCCCGGTGCTCATCACCAACTTCGTTGCCGTCGGTCTCATTCGCGGTTCAGGTGACACCCGCATTTCCATGAATATCAACATCACCATGAACGCCGCCAACCTGCTCCTGGCACCGGTGCTGATCTACGGTCTCTTCGGTATGCCCCGTCTTGAAGTACAAGGAGCGGCAATTGCTGTTATCTTTTCCCACTGTCTGGGATTCATTATGACACTGCTCTACAGCCGGCACCACAAAACCACCCTCTTTCTTTCTCTGCGGGACGTTACCGTCTTCCGCTGGAGCAGCGTGAAACAGCTTTTCCAGTTGGGATTGCCCACTACCCTGGAACAGCTGGTCTGGTCCATTGGACAACTCATCGTCACCGTCTACGTCGCTCTGCTGGGCATCCATCTCTTGGCCATACACCAGGTTTTCCTGCGCATTCAGGGCGTTCTCTCCATGTTTTATCTTGGCTTCGGAATCGCGGCCATGACCCATATGGGCAAGAACCTGGGAGCGGATGATCATCTGCTGGCGGAGCACACCAGCAAAACCACCCATCGCATCGTCCTGGTGTTCGGCTGTTTTATCCTGGTGCTCCTGGTCCTCTGCAGACGGCCGATAATCAGCCTCTTCTTCAGAGAAGGAGTGGATGTTATTTCCAATTTCAGCTTTCTCTCCCTGTTTATCGTCTTCACCATGGTCCAGGTCCCCAAAGCCCTTAATACGGTTATTTCCGGAAGCTTGCGGGGAGCGGGGGACATCAAATGGCTCATGTGGATCAACATCATTACCGTTTCGCTTCTGGAGGTCGGAGTAAACTGGGTGGGTGCTTTCGTCTTTCATTTCGGTATTACCGGAATTTGGTTTGTGCAATTCTGCGATGAAACCATAAAGAGTATCATCAACAATTCCCGCTTCCGCGGGGGCAAGTGGAAGCTAATCAAGGTATAACGGCATACGGTTCACAACTATGAAGAAAGACTCATCGAAAGGGCTTCTCTTCACCTTCGAAGGCATCGACGGCTGCGGAAAAAGTGTTCAGGCCGAGAAACTGGCCCAGCGCCTCAAAGAAGACGGGAAAAACGCTTTTCTTTTCCGAGAACCGGGTGGCACCCACCTTTCGGAGGAGATCCGTTCCCTTTTGCTTGATCCTGAAAACCGCTCTATGAAACCGCTGACCGAACTTCTGCTCTACGAAGCTTCCCGGGCCCAGCTGGCAGCGGAAACAATAGAACCTTCCCTGGATCGTAAAAATATTATCATCTGCGACCGTTACACCGATTCCACTCTGGCCTACCAGGGATTCGGTCGCGGACTGCCGCTTTCTCTCATCCGGGCCCTGAATGAAGCGGCGGTGGGAAACAGCACTCCGGACCGTACCTATCTCCTGGATGTCTCCTGGGAAGAATCCCGTAACCGTCTCGGCCGTCTTACCGTAAAAGCAGATAGAATGGAAAAGGAACAAGAGGCCTTTTTCGAGCGTGTCAGAAAAGGATATTTACACCTTGCTGACGAAGAACCTGAAAGGATCATTGTGCTGGACGCCTCCGGGACCATAGAGGACATCAGCCGAATCATTTATCAAGATGCCATAACGTACATCGGCAGGTAAAAAGGAGCATTGCCATGAATTTACGTTTTAGAAACAATCGCCTGTTACTGTCTCTCATCATCATCCCGGTATTTCTTTTAAGTCTCTTTCTGTGGACAAATGCCCAGACAGGCGACGACATTTACAAAAGTATCAGTAAAAACATTACTCTAATGAGAACTATATACGAGGCCGTGCTCTTTTCCTATGTTGATAACGTTGATTCCGATAAATTCTTCCAGTCCGGCATTACGGGCATGCTCTCCTCTCTTGATCCCTATACCAACTATATTGAAAAGGAAAACCGCAGTCAGCTCGAGATTCTCACGGAGGGAAATTATGGAGGAGTCGGCCTGCTGCTCCAGTTACGGGGCAGCACCATCACCGTGGGAGACCCACCCTTTGTAGGAACTCCCGCTGCCCGGGCCGGAATCCGGGAAGGTGACCAGATTATCAAAATCGGCAGCGAGTCCTGTCAGGAATTAGGATTCGACCAGTCGGCATCCAAAATTCGCGGTCCGGTGGGGACTGAAGTTGAACTGACTATTAAACGAGCGGGAGAACCAAAGTATCTCACCTTCCGCCTGGTTCGGGAAAAAATCACGGTTGAAGACGTCCGTTTCGCCGGTGTCTTGGACGGCGACATTGGATACATCCTCCTTACCCGATTCTCCACTAATGCCGATGAAGAAGTGGAAAAAGCCTTACGGGAATTCAAGGCTCAGGGAGTAAAAGGCGTAATTCTCGATCTGCGATCCAACCCCGGCGGTATTCTGGAATCAGCGGTGCGTATTTCGGATCTCTTCCTTCCCAAGGGAGATCTGGTTGTTTCCACCAAGGGTAGGGATCACCGCTCCAATCGTTCGGAGCTCGCCAGTCGTCCCCCTGTTTACGGAGAAGGCCCCCTGGTGGTGCTGGTAAATGGTTTCAGCGCCTCGGCCTCCGAGATTGTCGCCGGAGCTATTCAGGATCACGACCGCGGTATCGTCGTGGGTGATACCACCTTCGGCAAGGGGTTGGTGCAGTCGCTCTTTCCCGTATCCAACGACGCGGTGTTAAAGATGACCACCGCCAAGTATTATACTCCCAGCGGCAGATGCATCCAGCGTATGAATTATTCCACTTGGACGGATTCTTCCAAGCAGGCTGAAACAAAGGCTTTCCACACCGATGCCGGACGATTGGTCCATGGAGGAGGAGGCATCGCCCCGGATGTACTGGTAACCCTTCCCCTCCTCACCGACCTGGCTGTGGATCTGCGGCGAAAATCCCACTTTTTCAATTTTGCCGTGTCCTACGCCAACACTCACACCGCTCTTGAAAAAGATTTCTCCATCACGGACGACATCATTGGGGATTTCCGCACCTACCTCAAAAACCGGGGATACCATTACGAATATCCGGTAGAATCCGGGTTAAAGAAACTCCAGGAAGACGGTCAATCGAAAGGATACGACCCCAAGCTTCTGCAGAATATCAATGCCCTGCTCGCCTCATTTCAAACAAACGAAGACAAGCTCTTTGAACTGAGCCGGGAGGATATCAGTCAGCTGCTTCAGTTTGAACTGACCACCAAATTCTTCGGAGTGGCCTCGGCCGTGAAGATCGGAATGAAAACCGATCTCGTCTTCCTGGCGGCTAAAAACATCCTTCAGGACAAGGAGCGCTATCGCTCCATCCTTCACCCTGAAAAAGAAATTCGATAGCGGAAAGCTCCCCCGGTGGAAACGGATACTCATTCCTTTTTCATCTGTCCCGCCGGGGGAGTTTTTTTTGACTTTCAATATTTATTTTTATATATTACTCGACTTACCGTCTCCCGCCTTCTTGCGGCAGGTTGGAAAAGGGTGGCATAATATGACTATACCAATAAATTCATAGACTGGAGGAAGAGAATGTCCAAGAAAAACGTGTATACTTTTGGAGGAGGGAAGGCAGAAGGGAACACCTCCATGAAAGCTCTTCTGGGAGGCAAGGGCGCCAACCTGGCCGAGATGAATCAGATCGGCGTGCCTGTTCCGGCCGGCTTTACCGTGACAACGGAGATGTGTATTGCATACGGAAAAGAGGGGAAAGAAAAAACCTTCACCTCCATTAAAAAAGAAGTGGAAACCGGCATCAAACACATCGAAAAAATCATGAACAAGAAATTCAACGACCCAGCCGATCCACTTCTGGTCTCAGTGCGATCAGGTGCCGCCGTCTCCATGCCCGGAATGATGGATACAGTTCTCAATCTGGGCCTGAACGACCAAACGGTTCAGGGTCTGGCCCAAAAGTCCGGGAATGAGCGCTTTGCCTGGGATTCTTACCGCCGCTTCATCCAGATGTTCGGTGATGTGGTCATGGGCATCGAGGCGGAAGGCAAGGAAGATATCGATCCCTTTGAAGCGGCTATACAGGCGGCCAAAGATACCAAGGGCGTTATGCAGGACACAGAACTGGACGCCGATGATTTGAAAACCCTGGTAAAAACCTACAAGAAGATCGTTCGGGATCACACTGGAAGAGATTTCCCCACCGACCCCTGGGAACAACTCTGGGATGCCATTGCCGCTGTCTTCGGAAGCTGGGACAATGAACGGGCCCACCGCTATCGCGAGCTCAACAATATTCCCCATGATATCGGAACAGCGGTCAATGTGCAGGCCATGGTGTACGGCAACATGGGAGAGAGCTCGGCTACCGGAGTGGCGTTTACCCGGGACGCTGCGACCGGAGAAAACCTCTTCAATGGTGAGTACCTGATCAATGCCCAGGGAGAAGATGTCGTCGCAGGGGTCCGCACTCCCCAGCAGATTACCCTGGAGGGATCGCGCCGCTGGGTTCAGCTCAACAATATTTCTGAACAAGAGAGGAAAGCAAAATATCCCTCTCTGGAAGAAATGATGCCCGCGGCCTACAAGGAGCTTCGCCAAATCGAAGAGAAACTGGAAAAACACTACGCGGATATGCAGGACCTTGAGTTCACCATCCAGGACGGCCGCCTTTGGCTGTTGCAGACGCGTACCGGTAAAAGGACCGGCGTGGCCATGCTGAGAATCGCCATGGATATGCTCTCTGAAGGAATCATAGACGAAAAAACCACTTTACTCCGGGTTGAGCCCAACAAGCTGGACGAACTGCTCCATCCGGTCTTCGACCCGGAAGCGCTGGCCAAAGCCACTGTTCTGGCCAAGGGACTGCCCGCTTCACCCGGTGCCGCCAGCGGCAAAATCGTCTTTTTCGCCGATGAGGCCGAAGAGTGGAGCGCCCGGGGAGAGGCGGTAATTCTCGTTCGGATTGAGACCTCTCCTGAAGATGTTTCCGGTATGAACGCCGCCCGCGGCATCCTGACGGCGCGCGGCGGAATGACCTCCCACGCGGCAGTAGTGGCCCGCGGCATGGGAAAATGCTGCATCTCCGGTGCCGGAACCATCAAGATCGACTATAAGAAAAGAACCATGTCCATGGAAGGGGCCAGCTTCAAAGAGGGTGACTGGATATCTCTTAATGGAAACACCGGGGAAGTGATCGAGGGAAAAGTGGCCACCCGTGAACCGGAAATGAGCGGCGATTTTGGGAAGCTGATGAAGCTCTGTGATAAATACACCAGAATGTACGTGCGCACCAACGCCGATACTCCAGAGGATTCCAAACGCGCCCGGGAGTTCGGCGCCAGAGGGATCGGACTCTGCCGGACCGAACATATGTTCTTCGAAGGCGACCGTATTAAAGCGGTCCGGGAGATGATTCTGGCCGATGATGAAGCGGGTCGCCGCAAGGCCCTGAAGAAGCTCCTCCCCATGCAGCGGGAGGACTTTGAGGGCCTTTACCGGGCTATGGACGGACTCCCCGTCACCATCCGTTTGCTGGATCCACCCCTGCATGAGTTTGTGCCCCATGAAGAAAAGAATCAGCAGGAGATGGCCAAGGAAATGGGGATCTCTCTCTCTGAAGTCAAGCAGAAGGTAGAGAGCCTCTCGGAGTTCAATCCCATGCTAGGACACCGGGGCTGCCGTCTGGGCAATACCTACCCTGAAATAACCGAAATGCAGACCCGGGCAATTATCGAGGCCGCTCTTAATGTTCAAGCCGAAGGAGTGGACGCCCAGCCTGAAATAATGGTTCCTCTTATCGGTAAGAAGGAAGAGCTGGTACTGCAGGAAAAGATCATCAGAGAAACCGCTGCTAAGGTCTTTGAGGAACGCAAGACATCAATCCCCTTTCTGGTGGGTACCATGATCGAAATCCCCCGAGCCGCTCTCACTGCGGACGAGATCGCCGAGGTTGCCGAATTTTTCTCCTTCGGAACCAACGATCTCACCCAGATGACATTCGGCTATTCCCGGGATGACGCCGGCTCTTTCCTCGGTATCTACAAAGATCTGGGCATCCTTGAAAACGATCCCTTCCAGGTGCTTGATCAAGTCGGTGTCGGACAGCTGGTGGAGATGGGAACCCGAAAGGGCCGCTCGAAGAATCCCAAGCTGAAAGTGGGCATCTGTGGGGAACACGGCGGCGAGCCAAGTTCCGTCAAGTTTTGCCACCAGGTCGGAATGGATTATGTAAGCTGTTCTCCCTTCCGGGTTCCAATCGCACGTCTGGCCGCGGCCCAGGCGGCATTGGAAAAATAGATGACAGCACTATTTCAACAAAAGCAGGGACCGGATCGGTCCCTGCTTTTTACATTGGGGGGTTCGGCTTCCTCCCTCTTACTTTTTCACAGCGCATCCCTTTCATGTAATGCCCTTCCGGTGGGCCCGGCAAAGAAAAATCGCCACGTCTGAAACTTTATCCTTTTTTTGCCGCATTTTTTCTCTTTTCCCCTTGACATTCTCTCTTAGAATGATATATTGTTTTCGCCGTCGAACCTGATTATAATAGTGTTAATAAGTTGTGGAAAATCCGGCGGATCTTTTTCTCCACTCCTTTTCTTATTGTAACTTGTCAAATTAGCTTTGTTTTGAAATTAATAATTTTTATAAGCAGTGTTCTGTTTTTCTGTTACTTAGCGTGCCTTGGGGAAACAGAATCGTGAGAAAAACGAAAGCTGGAGCGTTCCGTGGTCAATGCTGTTGATAACTCTAACCAATTTGTTGATAACTTGGATGCCGACGGCCTGTGGAAACACTGCCTGAAAATCATTCAGGAAAACATCAACCCCCAAAGCTTCCAGACCTGGTTTAAACCCCTGAAACCCCTCACCCTGGAATCAGAAGCCCTCACCCTGCAGGTTCCCAGCCAGTTTTTCTACGAATGGATAGAACAGCACTATCCCGACACTATCAGAAATGCTCTGGCCCAGACAGCCGGTGACGGACTCTCTCTGAACTATGTAATCCAAAAGCCAGACCAGGAAAAAAAATCTTTCTCTCCTCCTCCTCCCATGCCCCATTCGGGCCGATTCATGGGCGACCAGACTTATCTTAATTCGCGCTATATTTTCCAAACCTTCGTTGAGGGAAACGGGAATCAATTTGCCAAAGCTGCCGCTCTGGCGGTCGCCGAAAAACCAGGCCTCACCTCTTTCAATCCTCTCGTTATCTATGGAGGCGTCGGTCTGGGCAAAACCCATCTCACCCAGGCAATTGGAAATTATTGTCTGTCGAACAACACAGCCAAGAGAATCCGATATGTCTCCAGTGAGAAATTCACTATTGAGTTCATCAATTCCATTCAGAATAACAGAACGACCGAATTCAGTAATAACTATCGCAACGTTGATTTACTCCTAGTCGATGACATCCAATTCTTCATGAACAAGGAGAGGACACAGGAAGAATTCTTCCATACATTCAATGCCCTGCATCAAAAGGGAAAACAGATCGTCCTCTCTTCCGACCGGCCCCCAAAAGATCTGAAAAACCTGGAAGAGCGGCTTCTCTCCCGGTTCCAGTGGGGCCTGGTGGCGGATATCCAGCCTCCGGATCTGGAAACCCGCATCGCAATTCTTCAGCAGAAAGCCGAGTATGACAGTCTCTATCTTCCTCTGGAAATCATTGAGTATATTGCTACGAATATTACTTCAAATATTCGTGAGCTTGAGGGTGCTCTGATAAAATTAATGGCCTTCTCTTCTCTCAAGGGCACAGATATTGATCTCGAACTGTCCAAGATGGTTCTCAAGGATATCGTCAGCAACAAGAAGAAAAATATTAACATCGAAGATATCCAGAGAGTCGTATGTGACTACTATTCCATTCCAGATGACCTTCTCAGAGGAAAAAGCCGCAAAAAAGAGATCGCTTTCGCCCGCCAGATGGCCATGTACCTGGCCAAGGAAGTTACCAATTATTCTTTAAAAAGCATCGGACTCCATTTCGGCGGGAGGGATCACTCCACCGTGATCCACGCGGTGAAAACCATTCAGCAAATGCGATTGGACAAACACCGGCAGACAAAATTAAAAGAAGCCATTGAACATCTGAAGAAAAAGATAGAAGTAGCATCCCTCTAATGTTAAGATCCTGTTGATTAATCCTCTTTTCAATGTTGGTAATTTGTTGATGATATCCCTTCTGAAAAAATTGTTTTTATTTCCCTTCTCTTTTCCACAAAGGAATACCATTAATCCACTCTCTATTAACATTTTCGCGCTGTCACCAGGAACTGTCTATTCTTCTGTCTTTTATGTTCTTACGTTCCCGTCACGGACGGTTATCCACTTTATCCACACGTCTACTATAATAACTAATTTCTTGAAAAATATAAAAAAATTAGTTACTTTATAGTATAATCCCAGGAGCATTCAGGAGGGTAAAAATGAAGTTCACCATTTCTCAAAATTCGCTGCTCGAAGCTCTTCAAAATATATCCCGGGTGGTACCGGTACGATCGACTACACCAGTTTTGGAAAATGTCCTCTTTGAGGTCGATGACAATACTCTCTCTATCACCGGCACGGACCTGGAAGTTTCTCTGACCACCAGAATAGAGGTTGAGAGCATGGAATCGCCCGGCTCTTTGGCTTTACCGGCCCGGGTTCTTACCGAGATGATCCGGTCTCTCCCTGATATTTCGATTCTTTTTGAGAAAGAAGAGAACAACCGTCTCAAAATTAAAACTGATAAAGGACGCTATCAGATTGCGGGCATTTCCAAAGAGACCTTCCCTGAGCAGCCACAATTTTCTGATGAGAAGCGTTTTGAACTGCCCAATTCCCTCCTTGGCCGTATGTTGGAGAAGACGATTTTCGCTGTCTCTTCAGAAGAGCTGCGTCCGGCTCTCATGGGAGTATTTTTTCAGGTTCAGGAAAACGAGATCAGGCTGGTAGCCACTGATGGACACCGGCTTTCCAAAATTGTCAACACCTCCATCTCTCTGGGTATTGAACCGATCAAGATGATCATCCCTCCCAAAGCAGTACAAATTTCATTGAAGAATCTTACCGCCGAAGGAACTACTAAATTGACGGTGGATGAAACAGGATTACAGTTTGATTTTGGAAAGACCATTCTCTATACCCGTCTGGTTGAAGGTGAATATCCTGATTATGAACGGGTGATTCCCCGGGACAATGACAAGACTCTCACGATAGAGAGAGAACTGCTGCTCTCAACGGTAAGAAGAGTCTCCCTTTTTGCCAGCGCTCTTACTCATCAGATCAGATTTGAAATTTCTCCGGAGAAACTGGAAGTATGTTCTGAGGATATGGAAATAGGCGGCGAGGCAAGAGAAGTGCTGGATGTTGAGTATGAGGGAGAAAACATGGAGATAGGGTACAATGGGAATTATCTGCTTGATATCCTCAGGCATGCTGAAACGGACCGGGTAATCTTTCAGTTAAAAAGCCCCGTCAGGGCAGCGCTGATAACACCCAGCTCCCAGCATGAGAATGAATCGTTTATTATGCTCATCATGCCGATTAAACTGGGATAGCGGGATGTGAAGACCGTAGGCTCCATTATCCAGCAGTATCTTCGAGAAACCGGTTTAGAACCAACGGTAAAAAGCTACCAGACCCTCCACTCGTGGCCCTCCATTGTCGGTGAAAAAATTGCCCGAGTCACGGAACCGGTGAGACTGAAAAACGGAAAACTATACGTACGAGTGGCCAGCGATTCCTGGAGGAATGAACTTCTCTTTTACAGAGAAGAGGTGATCGATAAATTAAACAAGGCGGCGGGCAGCAGAATAGTCAGGGAGATAGTTCTCCTCTAGAGCCAACAGGTGAGGTGATATGTCAGAGCAGCAATATGATGCAAAAAAAATTGTAGTCCTAAAAGGCCTGGAAGGGGTGCGTAAACGGCCGGCGATGTATATCGGAGATACGGGAGTGCGCGGGCTTCATCATATCGCGTATGAGGTCGTAGACAACTGTGTTGATGAATGTCTGGCCGGGTATTGTGACAAGATAGATGTTGTTATTCACAAAGACAACAGCATAACCATCTCGGATAACGGGAGGGGCATACCGGTCGACATTCATCCGGTACAGAATAGGCCGGCCCTGGAAGTTGTGATGACCACCCTGCATGCCGGCGGAAAGTTTGATAATACCTCGTATAAGGTTTCCGGAGGATTGCACGGAGTTGGCGTTTCCGTGACCAATGCTCTTTCCAGCCATACCAAGGTGAGAGTATTCCGGGATGGAAAGATTTATCAACAGGAATACAAACGGGGTGAAATTCTGGGAGATATGAAGGAAGAGAAGGGTGGTGGAAAGAAACAGGGCACCGAGGTGACCTTCCTTCCGGATGAGGAAATTTTCAAGAAAAACAGATTCAAATTCGCCATCATCAGCCAAAGACTGATGGAACTGGCCTTTTTAAATAAAGGGTTGCGTATAAGCCTGAAGGACGAGGAAACCGGGAAAGAGAAAGTCTTCCACGCCAAGGGCGGGCTGAAGGAATTTGTCACCTATTTGGACTCGAGCCGGTCTTCCATCATACGCTCGCCCATTATTATCGAGAACACCAAAGATGGTATTGATGTAGAGGTTGCCTTTCAGTATAACAGCGGCTATCAGGAGAACATTTTCAGCTTTGTAAATAACATCCCCACCATCGAGGGAGGAACCCATCTTTCCGGATTTAAAACCAGCCTTACCCGCACACTGAATTTTTACGGCCAGAAAAACAACCTGTTCAAGGACAGCAAGCTGACCCTCACCGGAGAAGATGTAAGGGAAGGGATCACGGCCGTGATCAGCGTTAAGGTGGCGGAACCTCAGTTTGAGGGACAGACGAAGACAAAGCTGGGCAACAGTGAAGTGCGTGGTGTGGTTGAATCCATTGTCGGAGAGGGGCTTTCCGTCTTCCTGGAGGAAAATCCCCCTGTCGCCAAAAAGATAATTCAGAAGGGACTAGCTGCGGCCAAGTCCAGAGAGGCGGCCAGGAAAGCACGGGAACTCACCCGCCGCAAGACGGCCCTGGAATCGGGGAGCCTCCCCGGGAAACTGGCGGACTGTTCGATAAAGGATCCCAAGCTCTGTGAACTGTACATCGTGGAGGGGGATTCGGCAGGCGGATCGGCAAAGCAGGGCCGGGACAGGCAGTTCCAAGCCATTCTTCCCCTGAGGGGCAAGATACTCAATGTTGAGAAAGCCAGCCTGGAGAAGATCCTGAACAATGAAGAGATTAAGACAATGGTCGCGGCAATCGGCACCGGTATCGGTACGGATGTTTTTGATCATACCAGGCTCCGTTACGGCAAGATCATTATCATGACAGATGCCGATGTCGACGGCTCCCATATCCGTACCCTGCTGTTGACCTTCTTTTTCCGCTACATGCGGGACCTCATAGAGAACGGAAATGTCTACATAGCCCAACCACCTCTCTTCCTGTTGAAAAAGGGAAAGGAGATGAATTACGTCTACCATGAGGACGATCTGGAAGAAGAAGTAAAAAAGATGGGGCGGAACGGAATGAATATCCAGAGATATAAAGGATTGGGAGAGATGAATCCCAGTCAGCTCTGGAAAACAACAATGGATCCCGAGAGCCGCACGACATTGCAGGTCAGTATCGATGATGCCATCGAAGCGGATCACCTCTTCAGTGTCCTCATGGGTGACCGGGTGGAACCGCGTCGCGAATTCATCGAAAAGAACGCCGAGGAAGTGAGAAATCTGGACGTGTAACAATCCCAGAATAGAAGGAATTGCATGGTTGCGAAACGCGAAAGAATAGTACCTGTTTATATCGAAGAGGAGATGAAAAACTCCTACATCGATTATTCCATGTCGGTCATCGTTTCCCGGGCCCTTCCCGATGTTCGGGATGGATTGAAACCGGTGCACCGGCGCATCCTTTACGGAATGCTGGAACTGGGGCTCCGCTCCAACCGGCCGCATCGAAAATCGGCCCGTATCGTAGGAGACGTTCTGGGCAAGTATCACCCCCATGGTGACACGGCCGTGTATGACGCCATGGTCCGTATGGTTCAGGATTTCTCCCTGCGCTATCCTCTCGTTGACGGGCAGGGCAACTTTGGCTCCGTGGACGGAGACAGCGCCGCGGCCATGCGCTACACTGAAGCACGACTGTTACCAGCGGCAGAGGAGATTTTACTTGATATCGATAAAGAGACGGTAGATTTTTCTCTCAATTTTGATGAATCCCTTCAGGAGCCGTCTGTTCTTCCGGCCCTGTTCCCGAATCTATTGGTTAACGGCGCATCCGGCATCGCTGTCGGTATGGCCACCAATATTCCTCCTCATAATCTGAGTGAGATTGTGGATGCTCTGTCTGCGGTCATCGATAACCCGGACATCAGCGCAGACGAGCTTCATGTGATGGTGAAGGGGCCGGACTTCCCCACCGGGGGAATCATCTACGGCGATAGCGGCATACGGGAAGCGTACCGGACCGGGAGGGGTAAAATACAGGTGAGAGCGAGAGCGTCTCTGGAAAAAATGAAAGGGAACAGGGAAGCAATCGTTCTTTCTGAAATCCCCTACCAGGTAAACAAGGCTAATTTGATTTCGGCCATTGCCGACCTGGTCAAGGATAAAAAAATTGAAGGAATATCCGATATCCGGGATGAATCCGACCGTGACGGCATGCGGGTCGTAATCGAACTGAAACGTGATGCCCAGTCCCAGGTTGTCCTGAATCAGCTCTACAAGCACACGCAGATGCAGACTACTTTCGGGGTAATTCTACTGGCTCTGGTGAAGGGCAGACCCGAAGTGCTTACCCTGAAGGACATGCTGCGTTATTTCATCGAACACCGCCACGAGGTCATCCTGCGCCGTACCAAATTCGAGCTTGCTAAAGCGGAAAAGCGGGCACATATCCTGGAAGGCCTCAAGATAGCGCTGGACAACATCGATGCCATCGTGCAGCTGATCAAAAAGTCACGCAATCCGGAAACGGCCCGGAGTGGTCTGATGAAGACATTCAAACTTTCTGAAGTTCAGGCTCAGGCCATTCTGGATATGAGACTGCAGCGCTTGACCGGATTGGAGCGCAAGAAAATAGAGGATGAGTATCTCGCCCTCATCAAGGAGATCCAGCGCCTGAAGTCCATCCTGGCCAGCAAAGAAAAGCAGATGGTGCTCATCAAAGAAGAGCTGATGCGGATAAAAGAGAAATATGGTGATGATCGACGCACGGAGATCATCCGGGAAACCCAGGATTTCAGTGTCGAAGATTTCATTGCGGAAGAGGACATGGTGATAACTATTTCCCTTTCCGGATACATCAAGCGGTTCCCCGTATCGGGATATCGGCGCCAGAATCGGGGCGGTAAGGGCGTCAGGGGGGCCGATACCAGCAGAGAGGATTCCATTCAGCACCTCTTCATCGCTTCCACGCATCACTACATCCTGGTTTTCACCGCCATGGGTCAGTGCTACTGGATCAGGGTGCATGAACTACCCCAGGTGGGCAAGGGATCCCGGGGACGCGCCATCGTCAATCTTCTCCAGATGGATAAGAGCGACAAGGTGGCCGCCGTAGTGCCGGTCAGATCATTCGACGGGGAGGAGTTCATCTTCATGGCCACCAGGAAAGGGGTTGTGAAGAAGACGGCACTGCAGGCATTCAGCCATCCCCGCAAAGATGGAATCCGGGCTATCCTGATCCGTCCGGAGGACCGACTCATCGACGCCAAATTGACAGACGGAACCCAGGATATTGTTTTGGGCACCTCCGGGGGCAAGGCCATCCGTTTCCATGAAAGCGACGTCAGGGATATGGGAAGGACGGCCAGCGGAGTGAGGGGAATCAATCTTTCCAAGAACGACGTCGTCGTTGGCATGGTGGTGGTGCGCCGGGAAGGAACCCTTCTGGCCGTGACGAACAAAGGCTTCGGAAAGAGATCCAATATTTCAGATTATCGGGTGACTAGCAGGGGGGGAAAGGGTGTCATTACCATGAAAACCGGGGATAAAACGGGCCGCATGATCGCCATGATGGAGGTGCTGGATGAGGAGGATCTGCTGATAATCACCGAAAAGGGTCTGGTGATCCGGCAGCAGATCGACGCCCTGAAAGTTCTGGGTCGGGCCACCCAGGGGGTGCATCTCATCCGCCTGGAAGAGGGGGATTTAGTAGCAGATGTGGCCCGGGTTGTGCGGGAAGATGACAAAGAGGAATGATTCAGAGGAAGGGGGATATGAGGTGCTGGACCACACCGCCGATTGCCGCGTGCGAGTGTGGGCCAGCAGTATAAAGAATATATTTATACTTGCCGGCAAGGGATTAAGCAGGCAAATTGTTGACAATGATCGTTTCCGGCCGCTGGAAAGGCGGCGGATACAGATAGAGGGAGAATCTCTTGAGGAGGGGCTGCTTTTTTGGCTGAGGGAGATTCTCTTCATTTTTGAGCGTGACGGCATCATTTTCTCACAGTTTCTGATAGACAAGGATAAATTTTCCGCTTCAGGACAGGGAAACGTATCTTTTTCTTCAGAGTGCAGGGGAGAGCGGGTGGACGCAACAAGGCATGGTATTTGCAAAGAAATCAAAGCGGTAACGCGCCACGGACTCTCGATCAGGAAGAAGGGGAACGTGTGGGAAGCGGAATATCTCTTAGATCTGTGATAGGTGATGCCAATGTGGGAAAATGAAACGATAGTGTTATTAACAAGTCTCAAGAGAAGAGTCATAGGGGACAACACGGATATACGCATCTCAAACATCCTGAAGGATGAGGCTATCCCCGAATTTATAAAGAAGATATTTGAGTCCAAGGTAGAGCAGTACCTTGCCAGCGAGAATCCTCTGTCAGTGCAGAAGACAAAACATTTTCACCTGACGGATGAAGATCTTAAAAAAATCTGGCAGGGATCAACCGAGGTGATAAGCAGGGCGGCTTTCTTCAACAGGGATGAAGTAGAAAAGATCATTCAGGAAGGATTAGTGCTGCGCCTCGATTACTTGGTAAAACCGGTATCCACAATGCGGAAACAACTATTTCAAAATGCAAACAGTGTGCCCCTTACCACAATCAAGGAAACCCTGCTTCCTCTCGCCTCCCTTGTGACCTACTCCGGCAGATTACTGGAAGAGTGCGAGAACAGGTCATTAACAGAGCTAACTCAATCCCAATACACGGAATTCATAGAAACAATGTTTCCGGAGGAGACCTCTCCGGAAGCGGTCACAGAGATTATCAAGGATTTTTCCTTGTTGACCGATTTCCTCTCCCAGGCAAAAGGAGAAGACGTCCAATATCTGGAGATAGATATCGTAAAGGATTTCCTGGCTGATAGAAATTACTGGGGATTCAGGCGGGCCATGGAAGTGGAAGAAAGGCTGAACAAGGATACGTTTTCCGCCCTGGATGTTGAGTTGACACTGAGGCGGTATATTGAATTAAAGAGTGATTTTAATGAAAATCCGAAAGCGGACAAGACGGATGAACCCCTGATTCGGGATGATGAAGAAAAAGATAGCGTTGAACTGATAGATGCGGCACTGGGGGGAGAAGGCGAAGCGTTGGATCTGGGAGAAGTATGGGGAGAAAGTGAGGAAGAAGAGATACCGGCGGTTGAGATAGAGCAGCCGGAGATAATGCCGGAAGAAGAGAAGCCCATGGAAAACGCTGGCAAAGGAATGCGTATTATCAGAAGGGAGAAAAAGGGCGAAACAGAAGAACAGCCCTTGGAGCCGGAAAACATGGAGACAGAAACACGGGAAGAAGAAGTCGTGGAGGCTCCCGCTCCGATCGAAAAAGAGGAAGAGCCTGCTCCAGAGGCAAAAGAGGACGATGTTCCGGCCAGGAAAAAGGAACCACTCGAATCCAAAATAGATGATAAAACCAGAAAAAGCCTTATCAAGAAACTTTTCGGCGGCGATGCCGGTTCCTACTCGTCCCTGCTGCAGCAGCTGGAGGAGGCGGAAAGCTGGCGGGTGGCCAAAATTCTTATCGACAATGAGCTCTTCAAGAGAGATGTGGATCCGTTTTCCAGAGAAGCGATAAAGCTGGTGGACCTGATCTACGGCCGGTTCTATCCTGAGGAGAGCGTTGGGGGGGTATAAGTCATGAAAAGAGCAGTCGTGATTCTGTTATTGCTGACGGCTTTCAGCTTCACGTTCGGACAAGAAGTTCAGGAAGAGAAGAAAGGGATTGTGACCTATTCCGATGGACAGGTAAGAAAGAAGAAAGTTGAGACCTCCATCTGGACGCCGGCTATTGTCAATACCGAAGTCTTTTCCGGGGATCAGATGCGTACATACCGACAGTCCCGGGCCGAGCTGGATCTGGAGAAACTGGATATTATCCGCCTGGCGCCGCAGACGATTATTGATATATTGAAACTCTACGAAGAAACAGAAGAGAAGAAGCTGAAAACGCAGATCAAGCTGGAGCAGGGGGAGATCTGGGCCAAGGTGCACAAGATCAAGATGGATACGGAGTTCGATATTTCCGCTCCGGTGGCGGCAGCGGCCATTACCGGTACCGTGTTGCGGCTCAAAGTGCAGGAGGATACCACTACTCAGCTGAAGGTCTATTCGGGAGAGGTAAAGATAACCAACGCGCCGGAAAAGACGAGCCTCAAGGCAAAATCCCTTGTTGTACACGAGG
>CAZUMH010000020.1:0-40502 GCA_964621645.1 uncultured bacterium | reverse complement strand
ACGAAAAAGAAGTAATAGACAAGGTGATAAAAGAATCTACAATTCGTAATATTTATGCTATGCAGGGCAAGGAAGTATTATGCAAAGACATATTTTTTAAATTCCCTGCTTTTGCGGATAAGGCCACCAGGGATTCCGTAAAAAGCGTTGCTGACAGTGTCTATGCCCTTTATAAGGCGGGTGCAAAATATGAGGATCTGGTGGCTCAATTCAGCCAAGACTCCCAATCCAAGCGTCGAAACGGTCTGCTTGGAGTTATACGGTATACCAGGTTTAACGATGAAATGCTTAAAACGGCATTTACCATGAAGGTGGGTCAAGTCTCAAAACCGACAATAAACAAAATGGGCTACCACATTCTTAAAGTGGAAAAGATTAACAACGTAGAGAGGAAACCATACAAAACGGCGAGAAATGAGATCTTTCGGGTTTTACAGCATAATAATCAGATGGTGATAGAGGATTTGGCCAGAAAATACTGGGATGATGCAAAAGAAAAATACCAGGTAAGTTATGATGATTCTCTTCTTCAGATGTGGAGTGATAAATTTAAATCAATGGGTTCAACAGCTTCGGCGATAGCAGCAGAACTGGCACGTATCGATGAAAAGCAACTGGACACAAAACTCGGTTCTTCCCGTTTTGGACCCGTTACATTGCATTTGGTAAAGACGAGATTGGAAAATTATCCCCCGAACACCCGTATTTCCCTGACGAGCAAAAATGCTTTAGAGAATTATCTGGATATATGGGTTCGCGCAGAAGTTCTTCTTGATATCGCCTATAAAAAAGGGCTGGATCGTGATCCGGAGATTGTGGAGCAATGTAATAAAATGCTGCGGGAAGAAATGATCAAGCAGTATACGGAACAGGATATCATCGGAAAAATCGATCACACTGATCAGGACCTGAGAAGGTTTTACAGGGAGAACCAGGAGAAAAACTACACTATTCCGGCTCAGAAAAAAGTCAGAGAATTATATGTGACAAATATTCAGCGAGCGAATGAGTTTTATAAGAAAGTGAAATCCGGCGTCCCCCTCCAGGAACTGGCAGGAAAATATACTGAACGTCCGGGATTTAGATCACGTAAGGGAGTGCTGGGGTATATAAAGGAAGACAACTGGGGCAAGATTGGAAAGGTTGCCTTCACAATGAAAATCAACCAGATTTCCCCTCCGATTGAACTGGATAATAACGGGTATTCAATCATTGAAATTCTCGATGCAAAACAACAAAACGTGCAGAAATTCAGCCAAATCAAAGATAAGGTCAAGGACGACCTCATCAAATCCATCAGAAAATCCCGTGAGGACGAATGGCTGAACAGCATGAAAGAAAAAGAGCATGTGACCATTAATAAAGAGGTGCTCGATCGTGAATTCGGAAAAAGCAGCAGTTAAAACAATATTTTTAATTCTGTCGACGGCAGTTCTCTCGGCTATTATTATAGGTGCAGGATGTTCTTCCCGACAGGATACTGATGAAATCGTTGCACAGGTGGGACGGGTCACTCTTACCAGGCAGGAGTTAAGCAAGCGGCTCGAGTGGGAAGGAATGAAACCGGCCCAGGAAAGCGAGTACGTTGAGAGATGGGTAAACCGTGAAATATTATCACAGGAAGCCCGGAGACTCAAGCTTAACGATTCGGAGCGATTGGATTTCGAAATTGAACTGGTGAAAAAAGAATATTTGGCCAATCGTCTTCTTGAAAAAACATTCGCGGAAAAAGTACAGATATCGGAAGATGAAATAAATAATTATTATACAAAAAACCAGGAGCTCTTCCGCGTATCGGAGGATGAAATACACGCACTCCATATTCTTACAGATGACAGGACTTCCGCCAATCTTGCCTATCAGAGTATTGTAGCGGGCAAGGATTTTGAGACGGTTGCCCGAGAATCTTCAATCGGTCCCTTTAAGGAAAAGGGAGGAGATGCCGGATTTTTCACTGCTAAAGATGTTATTCCAGAGGTGTGGCGGCATGCAGTAAGGACACAAGCAGGAGCTCTTAGTCCTGTTTTCCGAAGCGACCATGGATACCATCTCCTGAAAGTAGTGCAAAAACGGAATAGAGGTGACTTGCTGACTCTCAACGAAGCAAGAGATGACATTATTCAGCGTCTCCGTGTCAGCAAGGAACGAGCAATATATTATGATCTTATTTTTCAGCTTCAGAATAAGATGAAGGTATATGTCAATATGCCGAGTAACACTATCGGGGAGCAAACAGAAGAAGAGAATCAATGATAACTGTTTCCCACGCTTTAGACAAACAGCGAATGGAGAATTCATGAGAATATTTCGAGCGTCTTTGATCTTGCTTGTAACATTAACAGCTGTTACACAGACGGCCGGTCAGGAAATAATCGAAGCCGTAGCGGCAGTGGTTGGGGACAAGGTCGTTCTGCGCAGTCAGGTTCTTCAGCAAGCTGAGATGCTGGCCATGCGGCAGGGGATATCACCGACAGGTGAACAGTATGAAAAAATAAAGAAATTGGTGTTGGATGAGTTTATCGGACAGAAAGTACTGCTTATAAAGGCCAAAGAGGATACGGTTACGGTCAGTGACGACCGAGTCGAAGCGGAGTTGGATCGCCGCCTTCAGATGTATATAGATCAAGCCGGTTCGGTTGAAAAGGTTGAAGAGAGTTTTGGGAAGTCTATACAAAAAATTAAACGAGATAGTTTCGAGGACATCCGGGAACAGTTGATGATTCAAGACGTGCGGATGGCAAAGTTGCGAGATGTTCAGATCTACCCTCAGGAAGTAGAAGAGTTTTTCGACACGTATCGGGACAGCCTCCCGGAAAGAAGCGAAATGGTAAAATTGAGACATATTTTAATTGGAATAAAGCCTGGAGGAGAAGCATATAATAAGGCGTTGGAAGAAATGAAAGAAATTCAGCAAAAACTCCGCGAAGGAGCTACATTCGAGGATATGGCGAAACAGTATTCTGAAGACCCGGGGACAGCTTCGGTCGGCGGTGATCTCGGCTTCATCAGCAAGGGAGAACTATTCCCGGAATTCGAAGATGTCGCCTTTCGGTTGAAGGAAGGCGAGGTTTCGGGAATAGTGCAGACTGATATCGGGCTTCATTTGATTAAATGTCTCGAATGGAGGGGAGAGAATGTGCGGGTTGCCCATATATTCAAGGCAATTCGACAGACTGCCTCGGATGAACAGGATGCCCTGGACAAGATAACAGAAATCCGCCAGAAAGCGGTGAACGGAGAACCGTTCGATTCTTTGGCGGTGCTTTACTCTGAAGATCAGCAATCCGCATCAAGAGGCGGTGATCTCGGCTGGCTGTCGATAAGCGACATGCAGCTGCAGGCTTTTGTGGAAGCCACGGATACTTTGAAAGTGGGTGAGATCAGCGCACCATTCCGCACTCAATTCGGTTATCATTTAGTTTTAAAAGAGGCAGAAGAAAAGGAGAGGCCCTACTCTCTGGAAAAGGATTACAATTATATTAAAAACTTGGCCCTGCAACAGAAACAGTCTGAAGTAATGAAGAATTGGGTTGAAGAGTTAAAGGCGAATATTCATATTAAAATAAATGAAGATGCGCTTAAATAATATGTAGCAAGATCATTCTGGTTAAAGAGACCGGCTTCAGCAAAGGCCGGTCTTTTTATATGATTAATGAAATCCATGGATAGTGAAAATACATACAATTGTCATCGGCTGTTAAAACAACTTGATATAAACCATGATGACCATGATAACAGCTACGATAATTTTAGTGATCTTACCGCCGATAGCTCCAAGAAGAGCTCCGAATCCGGTTCGCAGTGCGATGTTTGCGTCACCTCCGCCGATGAATTCAAGGAGGGACGCCCCTAGGAAAGCACCCAGAAATCCGCCGAGAAGAGTACCGATTACCGGAGCAAGAGGAGTCCCTAAAAGGGCTCCGATAAATCCTCCAATGATTGCTCCTACCATGGCCCGGCGGCTCCCGCCGAATCGCTTTGCCATAATACCGGAGAGGATTTCTTCCAGCACTTCAAGTATTATAGCGATAGCCAGAAGAATAAGAATGAATCCAAGGCTGATTCGTTGAAATCCAGTGGCCAATCCGTATACGAGAGTACTGGCAACAATAATAAACGTTCCGGCGATGCCGAAAAAAATAACCACAATACCAGCCAGGAGAAATAATGAGAGAAGGACGATACCAAGCCATTCCATAAAGAAATCCTCCATCAAAGCCGATGAAATGTACGAAGGGATGAAACGGGGTGCAAGAGATAATTTTTCCCAAAGATGTCCCTCTGCTGGTGAGGCACATCTGGAACATTTCTCTTTTTTTCCGCTGCTTTTTTTTGTAAATTTTTTATCTCCTGCATTTTCCTGCTATTATCATTGATAATTATTTTACTCACCTGGAAAGGAGGATCGACATTATGCCCTATACGTTTAAAGAACTAAAGCACATGAATAAAACAGATTTGCAAGAAATTGCCAAAGGATTGGATCATGAGGCGGTCAAGGGGTATACCCAGTTAAATAAGGACCACTTGATAGAGGCCATTTGTACAGCCATGTCAATCCCCATGCATGAACATCATGAAGTGGTTGGGGTTGATAAGACGACAATTAAACAAAAAATAAAAAAGATAAAGAAGGAGAGGGATGACGCAATCGCTAAGAAAGACAGAAAGAAAATGGTGGCTGCAAGGAAAAAGATCAAAGAGCTAAAGGCTCAATTACGCAAAGCGATTGTATGATTTTTAAATAATTTTCAGGGAGGGAATATGAGAGGGAGATCGCTATATATACTGGCAGGATTGATCGTTCTGCTGGCGGCATCGATTGTAATGCAATGGCCGCATAACAAGCCGGTTCCCCGGATGCCCGGCAATATGGAAGCAACCCAGGGTAAACCCGATGATCCCAGAGGGCGGGCTCAATTTGAATTTTTACGGTTGCGAAATCCTGTTACAGAAAGGATCCCGGAGCAAATAAAGGAAAGAGAACGGCAATTCGCCCGTTCCATCTCATCTCGTGATGATCTGATCAGGATGGGCAAGCTCTACGAAACCGAGGCACTTACCTGGACCTCCTCCGGACCCTATAATGTCGGAGGCCGCACCCGGGCTCTGGGCGTCGATGTCGACAATAATTATATCTTGGCCGGTGGCGTCTCCGGAGCGATGTTCAGGTCCACGAACGGAGGTCAAACCTGGACGAATACCACCAATCCGGCGGCACTGCACAGCATCACCTGTCTGGGTCAGGATACACGCAGCGGACACCGGAGCACCTGGTATTACGGCACCGGTGAGTACATCGGCAATTCGGCGAACGGTAGCGGGAGCGCTTTCTACAACGGAGACGGCATCTATAAATCGACCGACGGCGGTGTCACCTGGAATGTTTTGCCGAGCACTTTTTTCGGAACTCCTACAGTTTTTGATTCCTATTTCGATTACATCTGGAACATGGCTCTTGATCCCACCAATTCCGGCAGCGGCGAGATCTACGTGGCCTGCTGGGGCGCATTGAGACGAAGCACAGACGGAGGGAACAGCTGGACCTTCCAACTGGGCGGTGCTTCACCCTGGTCTTACTACAGTGATGTCGCGGTGACTTCCTCGGGAGTTGTATATGCCACTATGAGCAGCGGCGGCACGACTGCAGGAGGCAGCAGCGGCACGGATAAAGGAATCTGGCGTTCCACAAACGGCACAAGCTGGGTGAACATCACACCTTCAGGCTGGCCCGCTTTTTATAAGCGTACTGTCATCGGCATTGCTCCGTCAAATGAAAATGTCATCTACTTCCTTGCCGAGACACCGGGGACTGGTACCACCGGCCACAGCCTCTGGAAATACACCTATCTATCAGGAGACGGTTCCGGAGCGGGAGGCTCCTGGGAGAACCGCAGCGCCAATTTGCCGGCTAGCGGCGGAAACACAGGGGACTTCGACAGTCAGAATTCCTACGATCTGCTCCTGCGTGTGAAACCGAACAATGTCAACACGGTGTTCATCGGCGGTAAAAGCTTGTACCGTTCCACGGATGGGTTCGCCACGGCGACCAATACGACACGGATCGGCGGCTACGCCACAGCCGACGACTACTCCATGATTCAGAATCATTTCTGTGACCAGCATTCCCTGGCCTTCATTCCCGGATCGCCTGATCAGATGATCACCGGGAACGATGGCGGACTGGCAAAAACCACAAATAACACCAGTGCCACGGTTGTCTGGAGTTCTTTGAATAAAGGATACCAGACCTCACAATTTTATACGGTGGATATTGATATTTCCGGGCATTTCTCCAATTCGATCGTTGGAGGCATGCAGGATAATGGTACCTGGATCACCAATACTCTCGGACCCACTGTACCGTGGAGCAAGATGCTCTCGGGTGACGGAAGCTTCTGTGCCATCGGTAATGAAGGGCAGAATGTCTTCACTTCCTGGCAGAACGGGACAATATATGTCTACCGGTATAATAGCAATGGAAATATGTTAAACTGGGCTCGCATTGATCCGGACGGGGCGCAATACAATCTCTTCATCAATCCCTTTGTGGTGGATCCAAATGATGGAGACATCGTCTATATGATCGGCAGGGACCGTCTCTGGCGCTGCAATGATGTAGCTTCGATCCCCAGTTACAGCAACAATCCCGCTTCCGCTTCGTACTGGGATGAGCTGACTCAGGTTGCCGCCAAAGGCGACACGATGCTGACTTCCGTAAGTGTCTCCACCAGCAATCCCGCAAATCGGGTATATTACGGCACGAAGGAAGGTAAGATTTATCGGATTGACAATGCCAACAGCGGAAATCCAGTGCCCACATTGTCCTTCACCCACCCCCAGGGAGGCTTCTCAAGCTGTATCGCGATTGATCCCAGCAATGGAGATAAGGCGTTGGCTGTATTTTCAAATTACGAGGTCGTCAGCCTCTACTATACCAGTAATGGAGGTTCTTCCTGGACGAGTGTGAGCGGGAATCTTGAAGAATATACAGATGGCTCCGGTAACGGTCCTTCCTGCCGCTGGGCCTGTATTTTTAATGGGGCCGGCGGTACCACCTATTTCGTGGCTACCAGTACGGGTCTCTACTCCACCAGCAATCTTAACGGTGGCTCCACAAGCTGGATATGGGAAGGCCCGACAACTATCGGAAATGTTGTGACTGATATGGTGAAGTGCAGAGCCTCGGACGGGTTGATTGTGGCAGCGACTCACGGAAAGGGGATATTCACCGCCACAGCCCCCACGGAAGTTGCCTCAATAGATCCTCCGGAAGATTTTCAGCTGCAGGGTAACTATCCGAATCCCTTCAACCCCGAAACGACGATTTCATACCGGCTTTCCAGGCCCGCACAGGTGCACCTTATCGTATATGACGCAGCCGGCCGCAAAGTGCGGAGTCTTATAGACCGGCGAATGGAGGCCGGAGAACACCGCACCGTCTGGGATGCCACTGACGACAGAGGGATTCCGGTGAGCAGCGGAGTGTATATTTATCGAATTACGGCGGGTGAATTTTCCAGCAGCGGGAAAGCGATCCTGCTGAGGTAAGCAGTCCTCCATTCACAAAAGTAAAGCCTGCCCGGAGAAAGAGGGCAGGCTTTTTATTAAATGTTAAATTATTTTTTATTCTGATCGATATCTTCTTTTTCCTGTCATGAAGAGCCACCAGGATAATGCGAAA
Organism: uncultured bacterium; assembly: GCA_964621645.1. Taxonomy (GTDB): domain Bacteria; phylum Zhuqueibacterota; class QNDG01; order QNDG01; family JAGLOF01; genus CAZUMH01. Next base: position 32,818 of record CAZUMH010000020.1, on the reverse strand, counting down.
AAGGTGAGATTTTCTCCGAGTTTAACGAGACCGATGGGATCTCCTTCCAGATTAAAACAGCCGCAGCTGATATCCAGGCCCCGTAAAAGAGCTTGAGCGGTTATAAGCAGAAATACAGAGGTCATGCCGTAGAGCAGCATCAGTCCTGTATCCAACCAAAAAGTGGTAATCAGAATCATTCCTACAAGTAATTCCAGGGGTGGAAAAGCGATGGCCACAAGACGGGATACGCCCCAGCCGAAAACGTCGTAGTTTTTCACAATACCGGAAAAAGAAAAGGGATCGCCCAGTTTCTGAATTGCGGAATAAATCAGTAATATGCCGAATCCAATTCTCAGCAAGTGGAAGATCAGCGTACGGATAGTCAGATTTATATTCAATCCTTTTTCTCCGCCGGAAAACCCAATGAAAGCCATCCGGAAAAGCCGCCGCGCAGGAAATATATGCGGCCGGTATTTCGCTTCTTTAAAAGACGCACCACCGCGACGGCTCGGTCCGAGTGAACGGGGAAATCGTAGATAATGACGGGGCGATTATTGTCTGTCCCCTGAAAGGCATTCGGGTTTCGAAAAATTGTATGGAAAGGCAGGGAGCGGGCCCCGGGTATATGATCCAGCCGGAAGTCTTCACGGGTACGAATATCCAGAAAGAGGGCCGTCCTGTTTACCAGAAGGGCGAACGCTGAATCAGTTGATATCGGTGTCCAGGCCTGAGAGCGGGGAGGGCCGCTGATGTCCAGCATCATCAGACGAAGCGGGACGCCGTTGGGGTGGAATTGATTGATGATACATCCAAGTATCAAGCCTGCAAACAGAATGACGAGTATTTTTTTTATATGAAGGGTCATGTTATTCCCGGAAAGTGACATAATAGAATATTTTCAATTCAGGTAACGGCTGATAATCGGTGTGCAGCAGAATGGTCCAGTGACGGGACACTTTCACTGCGGGACGATAGTGAATTTTAAAGGTGTACTCCCTGCCCGGCTTAAGCGCTGCCTCTGATGGATATACCTTAAGCTCATCTGTAAAAAGCTGGATATTTTTAACGGATATAATCTTTTTGCTGAAATTCAATACTTTAAATGTTCTCACAATCACCGTATCCGGACTGAAGTCGAGAAGAGGAAGGTAGAAATAGTGAGGACTGATATCCAGTTCTTCGAAGACATTCACCTGGAAGGTAAACAAAAGTTGAGGCCGGTCCCTCAGGACAACGGTGATGTCTTTGCGTACCAGACCGCTGTAGCCGCGGGTTTCGAAAAAGTAGGGGATGGCGGCGGTGTCACCGGGAGCAATTATACGCCGGGAAGGGGAAGCCGCGGTACAGCCGCACGTTGATGTTACCTGCTCGATGAACACCGTTTCCGGGCCTGTGTTTTTAAAAAGAAGCGTATCTTCCAGTACCGTACCCATGCGTATGTTGCCGTGGTCGATGAGTCGTGGGGAGATGCGGATTATTTTTGCATTCAGGTCGATACAGGAGCAACATACCAGCAGCAGTATTTTTAAGACGGTTCTTTTTCTCACGCCGCAGTTCATCGCCGGGTGGTCCACCCTGCAACCCGGTAATTAAATTCATAGGCCAGGGCTCCGGACCACTCTTCGTCGAATACCGATTTATAGCGGGTACCGTCCACGGGACCGACAGGTTTGCCGTAAGTATAGAACCAGTTAATAATCGGGCTGCCGGTGAATCCTAAAGCGATCCAGTATCTTCCGGGCGCCAGGAGGGGAGGATGGCTGGAGAAATCGAAATCAACCCAGTCATATCCGGATTGGCGGGGCAGTGATGAAAGATCCTTTATTTTACTGGCAGCGATAACATTCCCAGGCCTGCCGTCCTTGTCCTCCAGTAGATCGATCCAGAGCTGTCCATTGCCGCCGAATTTATGCAAAGCCAGGCCTATCTTGATTGGTTTAAGCGGTTTTTCACTGACAAATACCTGCGCATATTGGGTTATTTTGGTCGATACATATTCAGCTGTTTCCACCATAAAGTTTTTTTGCAGTACTACCTCCTGGTTATCCCTATCAGCGGAGGCTTCCCGGGGAGAGAGAAAGTCCACCTTGCGGGGGAAAAGAAGATTTCCAAAGAGCCAGGCTTTATCGAAGACCATTTGATCCAGCGGAAGAGGCTCTTCCACCTCCGGTTTTGGCGGAGGAGGCGGTTCCACTTTAACCGGTATGAATGCGGCCTTCATTTCCGGGCTGAGAAGCATGGCAGCAGGTCCGTAATCCTGTTTTTCGGAAACCAGAGCCACTTCGTCTTTGGAAAAGACGGCCTCTATTGATTCACGAAACTGGGGCCGTCCCGATACACCGGCCGATTGACGATATCTGATGACGCCGTCGTTCTCGGTCTCCGCGTTGTCTACACCGACTTCGATCCTGATGAATCGATTGGAGATGAACAGTTCCGTTTGCTGCGGATCATACGGAACCCACCCGAGATCAGGAAAAAAGATCTCAATCCAGGAGTGACGACCTTTTCCCATTTTGAAAGTGAATTCTCCCTGGTTCGATGAAACCGTGTACGGCTGGTCCAGAGTGACACCGTTGGCGATACGAACAGGAATTCCCACAGCCCGCATGAGAGCCGCCGCCAGATGAGAATAGTTCTGGCAGTTCCCCTTGCCACTGTGATATGAGTAGAGGGCATCATACTGCTGAGGAGGAGAAACGTAACGCATATGGTCGACGATCCAGGAGATAATGTGCTGTACGGCGTCAAACATAGTTTTTACATCTTTCGTCAGAGAAAGTGCCGTCTCCCGTATGGCGGCATCGTCACTTTGTACCAGCTTGGAAGGATCGAGATAAACCCTTACGTCGGCCGGCAGACCCTGAACGGGAAAAGGCGCAGTTGATGCCAATGAAGTGAGTACGGTGCTGTTATGGACGATGCAGCTGACCTTGGCCGAGACGGCCGTTGCCGGATTGTGCCAGATCATCTCGATGACTCGGTTGCCCCTTTTATCCCGGTGTTCTTCGGTGCTGGCCGGCTTTGGATCATATGATAGAGAGAAATTTTCGATAGTTTGTCTTGAGGTAACAGACGTGAAGGATTCAGGTGCCACGAAACTCATCTTGAGATATGGTGTGTCTCCGGCAGGGACAAGCTCCTGGGACAGGCTGTATTGTATCACTGATTCCTGGCTGCCGCGCAGGATAAAGTTCTCAGAGATGAGCTGGGGCACTAAAAAAGCAAAAAGCAATAGTACGGGCGCTGCCCTGATGACCCGTTTCATGGCTTTCCTCCTTTAATCAAAGGCGGATAATCAGCATACTAAAAAATGGAAAATTTCAGGTATTTTTTCGGGTGTTCTTCAATATCCGTCAGCAAGGAATCAAGACGGGCGATAGTGCGCAATATTCCCCGGTAAGCTTCCTGGTCACGGATTAGCTTACCGGCTGTTCCTTCTTCGTTTTCCAGCCGTTGCAGCAGTTTTGTGGAAAGAATAATAGAGCTGTCCATACCCACCGCTAAATCTTCCAGTTTGGCGATCAGTCTTGCGGTATGAACTGCTGCTGAGTCCCGGCCCAAGACATGACTGAATTCTTCCAGTCCTTTTATAAAGCGACGCAGAGGGGCCCTGTTTTCTTTGAATAGGCTGTCGGCTTGCTCCAGAATCGAGACGGATCGATTCAGCAGTCCGTCACTTTTAAACGGAGAGAGACCCTGCTCCAGAGTCGACAGCAGGGAATCAACCTGCGTCAGGATATGCCCGCCTCTTTGAAGCAATGATGTAAGATCTGTTCCAGGCCTGCCGGAGTAAACCGTATGAAGATCTGCGGGGATGCCGTTCTGGCCCGGGTTCAGCTCGACTTGTTTGCCGCCCATCAATTCCCGGTCGGAAATCACAACGCTCAAATCGGAATAGAGAGGAACATCGGCGGCTACCAGGAGTGACACCTCAACCGCATCTTCAGTAAGGGTGATGCTTTCAACTTCACCTTTTCTCACTCCTCTTACACTAAGTGGATCGCCCGCTTTCAGGCCCCGGACATCAGGGAAACGGACCAGCAGTGCCTGTCGAGTCTCCAGGATGTTCGTTCCAACACCCCAGATCAATCCCAACACTAAAAAAACCAGGCCGATGAGTACGACACTGCCGACAACAATTTCAGTTTTCTTTGATTCCATGATTTACCTGGATGAAATGTTCATTCGAAATCATTATTCAACTTTGAGAGGATGTCCCGAAACTTGGAAAAATCCTCCTGTTGCAGATATTCATCAAGATTTCTTGCGGCATTGAAACCATAGAGCTTGAGCAAGAGGTTTAAGGCAATGACCTCAACAATAACTGCGATGGTTTTCCCAGGGAAAACAGCCAGCTGAAGTTTGGGAATCTGTTCACCTAGAATTGCACAGGAGGATTCTTTCAGGCCAACGCGCTCAAAGTCGTCGGCTTCGCTCCATTCCTTTAGCTCTACCAGCGCTTCAATCCTCTTTTTCATACGAATACCGCGGATGCCGAATACTGCCTGTACATCGATGATGCCAACTCCGCGGATCTCCATATTATGGCGCAGTTTTTCGTTGCAGCTGCCGATCAGAATACCGTCAACTTTTTTCATTACCGTGACGATATCATCAGCCACCAGACGATGTCCGCGTTTTACCAGATCCAAAGCGACTTCGGTCTTGCCGATCCCGCTTTTCCCCATAAGCAGAATACCCACACCATAAACATCAACTAAGGTGCCGTGCAGATGCGTGCGCGGAGCAAAGACATCCTGAAGGGCACTGCCGAGGATATGGTGCACACTTATGGTGGGATGCTCTGTCTGAAAAACACAGATGCGGTGCTTTTGGGCCAAATCGAGAAAAATCTGCGGCGGTTGCTGATTATGCGTGAATATGAAACAGGGAATGGGAAAAGAAAACACCCGCTCCAGAGTCGTCGTAAGTTCTTTTTCCTTGAGCTTGTTAAGGTAAGTTGTCTCGGTATTGCCGCAGATCTGCACCCGCTGGGCCGTGAATTTCTCAACAAATCCGGCAAGCGCCAAACCGGGACGATGTAAAGCAGCTTCCTTGATTGTTCTGTCCAGATCACCCTCGCTGTCGAGTCTCACGAGACGGGCTTTATTCCGGTTTTCCTCGAAAAAGCGAGCGACTGTCAGTTTCGGGTGTTGAACGTTGGTTTCATGCACTTTTCAATTCTCCGACATTGGTTTTTAAACCGCGGTTTTATTCTCCCCTGCTGGTTTATGGGTTGACTCGTGCTGACGACGATTCTGTTTTCTCAGTTGTCGATCCATTTTTTCCACGCATAACCTAATTGATTTTTTCATGTCTTCACTTCTATCGCTGGCAGTGAGCGTTCGGCCTTCAATATTCACATTTATTTCACAGATACGATCTTTTTTCTCCCAGCCGAGAATCACTTCCACATCAAGAATTCCATCATAATGTCTTTTAAAAATCGGCACTTCTTTTTCAATAAAGGAATTGAGATCATCCGTTAATTTAAAGTGACGTGCCGTGACGGTTAAGTGCATATTGACCTCCTTTAATTTATGGAGCGAAAACTGTTCTTTAATTTTCCGTACTGTTATCTCCAGAGGGGATTCATCCAGCCGCACCAGAAATGCCGGTACAGTTTCCTCTTTGATGAAGATCCTCCCCCTGGAACCCATCCTCCCGAGATAGTAACCAGTCATCCGGTTATATCTTCAAAATCATTATTTCCAAAGAAAGCATTTGCCTTTACCGTTAAACTCAACGGGCCCGCGGGTGAGCTTGTCGGTATATTTTCTTTAAATGGTCCTTGCTAATATGGGTGTAGATCTGTGTCGTTGACAGACTGCTATGTCCCAATAGCTCCTTAACAGCCTGCAGGTCTGCACCCCTATCAAGCAAGTGAGTCGCAAAGCTGTGACGCAGAATATGAGGGCTGAGATGTTCCTTTTCAGATATTAATCTTAACCACCTTGAAACCAATGCCTGTACGCTTCGGCGTGAAATTCGTTTACCCCTGGTACTGAGAAACAAGGCTTTTTCCTCAGAGTCAGGCGTGAATTCCCCGCGTCGTTCCAAGTAGCGGTTCAGAGTCTGCAGAGTATTTCTCCCTACGGGAAGGATCCTTTCCTTGCCCCCCTTGCCCGATACCTTAACCTGGCCTCCCGATACATCCAGATCAGCAACATTGAGGGTTGTCAGCTCAGAGAGGCGCATGCCGGTGGCATAAAAGAGATCGATGATTGCTTTGTCCCGGCAGCCTGAAACCGAGTCGGAGGGGATGCTCAGCAGTGCCGAACTTATTTCTTCGGCTCTGAGATACTGGGGTAAACGGGCTTCCTTTTTTGGCCCGGAGAGGGTGCTGGTGGGGTCATGTTCTATTGATCCGGTGCGGACCAGATAGCGGAAAAAGGCTCGCAGGGCGGCGAGTTTGCGCTCTACGGATCGTTTGCTTATGCCGTGCTGGATCAATTCACCAAGAAAGGTGCGAATGATTTCAGGCGTGATTCTCTCAAGTGACGCTGCAAAATCTCCCAGACCTTTGTCGGAAAGGTACTCCTGAAATTGCCTCAGGTCAGAATCATAACTTGAAACCGTGTGGGCTGAATAACCTCTTTCAGCCTTAAGATATCGTGAAAAATTTTCCATCGGATCAGACATACCGTCATTCCATGGTTTTTTCCACAACGATTGATTCCTTGCAGTGGGGGCAGCGGTATTGGAGGCCCTGGGCTTTCGTTCTCTTTTCTTCCATATAGGAATTGCCGCATACCGGACATTGCTTTGGAACCGGCTTGGACCAGGAAGCGAATTTACAGTCCGGATACCGTGAACATCCATAAAAGATTTTACCCCGGCGAGACTTTCGTTCAACTATTGTACCGGAACAGCCTTCTTCCGGACAGCCAATCCCGGTGGATAACGGTTTGGTGTTCTTGCATTCCGGGTAGGATGAACAAGCCAGAAAGCGGCCGAATCTGCCGGTCTTGATAATCATAGGGCTGCCGCAAAGATCGCATACCTCTTTTGTTTCTTCTTCCGGCTCAATTGGTTTGGTATAATTACAATCAGGATAATTGCTGCAGGCAATGAATTGTCCGTTACGGCCCCATTTTTTTAGCAGCTGGCCTCCACAGCGCGGACAGGGTTCGTTTATATTTTCCTGCAGCGATTCCTTGATCTCATCTTTCTTTTCCATGGCTCTTTCCAAAGCAGCGCTGAAGGGTTCGTAAAAATCGTCTAACACCTGACGTCTGTTCTTTTCACCGGAGACGATCTGATCAAGTTCCTTTTCCATTACGGCAGTGAAATCGACATTGAAGATCTCGGGGAATTGCCGGGTGAGGATATGGGTGACCGCCTGACCCAGATTGGTTGCGAGCAGATTGCGGCTGCTCCTTTCTACATAATTACGCTGTATAAGAGTAGAAATGATCAGGGAGTAGGTGGAGGGGCGGCCGATGCCCAGAGTGTCCATCTCTTTAACCAGACTGGCTTCGTTGTAATGGGCCGGCGGTTTCGTAAAGTGCTGCTGGGGATCGAGTGAGGAGAGTGTCACCGGGTCATCTTTATTAACTTTTTCTGGAATATTGGTCTGGTCGGACTCCTCCTTTTCTATTTCATATATCTGAAGAAAACCCCGGAAAGTAATGACGGATCCGGTGGCGCGGAAAAGATATTTTCCTCCGCTGACATCGAGCGTCGTCTGTAAAATTTTTGCGTCGGCCATCTGGGAAGCCATGAACCTGTTCCAGATGAGAGAATACAGTTTGAGTTGTCCGGGAGAGAGGTGCGAGGCCACCTGTTTGGGGGTGCGGCGGGCCGAAGTGGGCCTGATGGCTTCATGGGCGTCCTGGGCGGTCTTTTTACTGCGGAAAATGCGTGGCTGGGGGGGGACGTATTCCAGTCCGTAGAGCGTAGCGATGGATTCTCGGGCTTCCTGTAAGGCGGATTTGGCCAGCCTGGTTGAATCGGTTCGCATATAGGTGATCAATCCGACCCGGCCCTCAGGTAAATCCACGCCTTCGTAAAGCTCCTGGGCCAGGGCCATGGTGCGCTTGGTGCTGAACCCGAGCCGCCGGGAGGCGTCCTGTTGCAGGGTGCTGGTTGTATAGGGAGGGTATGGTTTTCGTGACACTGTTTTGGATGAATGATCAGAGATGGAATAATCATTTCTTCTGATTTTTTCAAGATGTTTCATGACGCTCGTTTCATCCGGCAGAACGGGAGTTTTACCATCGATCTTTATCAGATTGCAGCGAAAGATTTCCTTGTGGTTCGTCATCATCTCGGCCGCAATGCTCCAGTATTCCTCCGGAGTAAAGGCTGCAATCTCCGCATCTCGTTCACAGATAAGACGCAAGGCCACGGACTGAACCCGTCCTGCAGACAACCCCCGGTAGACCGTCTTCCAGAGAAAGGGGCTGGCCTTGTACCCTACCAGGCGGTCCATAACCCTCCTGGCAACCTGGGCCTCGACTTTCTGTGAATCGACCTCAATGGGATTGCCGATAGCTTCCTTGATGGCCGATTCGGTGATCTCGTGGAAAAGGACACGATGAATGTTGCTGTTGGTTCCGCTGATTTCACTTGCCAAATGATGCGCGATGGCTTCCCCTTCCCGGTCGGGGTCGGTAGCCAAGAAGATCTCTTTTACTCCTGCAGCGGTCTTCTTAAGGGCGGACAGGATTTTTCCTTTACCGCGAATGGTTACGTATTCCGGTTCATACCCATTGTCAAGATCAACGCCAAGTCGGTTCTTGGGGAGATTTTTTATATGCCCGACTGAGGCTTTGACTATGTAATCCTTCCCCAGAAAACGATTGATGGTTTTTGATTTTGCGTCTGATTCAACGATTACAAGAGATTTCGCCATAAAGCAACTACCTTCCACCGATCGATTTATTTACCGTGACAGTGTTTATATTTTTTCCCGCTTCCACAGGGGCAGGGATCGTTTCTGCCTACTTTGTGTTCAACTCTCATAGGCTGCCGCTTCGGTTGGGGCGGACCGGCGGGGCCGGCACCTTCTTGCTGTGGCTGACCCGCAAATCCCATACCTGAAGTTTCCTCATGTACCGTGGCCAGATCCATGACCTGCTGAGAAGGAGGCTGTCTGAGGGGAGCCGGCTCTTCCATTTGCAGCTGTGCCTTGAAACAGATTTCCAGGACCTCTTCATCAATTCGCTGCAGCATTTCCGAAAAGAGATTGAAGGCTTCCTGTTTGTATTCCAGGAGGGGATCTTTCTGACCGTAGGCCCGCAGTCCGATGCCCTCCTTAATTTGATCCATTTCATAAAGATGTTCCTTCCAGCGATCGTCGATGGTACGCAGCATGGCGATTCGTTCCAGCTGGCCCAACAAGTCGCTGCCGATGAACTCCTTTTTCCGTTTATAGAGTTCGTGGGCCGCGTTTTGCAGCCGTTCGGTAACTTCATCACGGGTGATGTGTAATTTCTCATCATCTGAAAAAGGAAGAGGCAGAAGCATGTATTTAAACATGGAATCAGCCAGTGCTTCCCAGTTCCATTCGTCGCTGTAATCGCCCTGACAATGGGCTTCTACCATATCTTCAACGAAATAATCGATGCTTGTAAGAATTTCTTCATGCAGGTCTTCACCGCTCAGGGCCCGCATGCGCCGCTCGTAAATCACTTCCCTCTGCTTGGTGAGAACATCGTCATATTCCAGAAGATGCTTGCGTATTTCGAAATTTCTCATCTCCACCCGTTTTTGAGCCCGGCCGATAGAACGGGTCACCATGGAATGTGAAATCACCTCACCCTCTTCCACACCCAGACGGTCCATGACTGAGACGATTCGTTCTGGCGCGAACAGTCGCATTAGGTCGTCTTCTAGGGAAAGATAGAAACGCGAGGATCCGGGATCCCCCTGTCTGCCGGCACGGCCCCTGAGCTGCCGGTCGATGCGGCGGGCTTCATGCCGTTCCGTTCCCAGAATATGGAGACCGCCCGAAGCGTAGTCCCGTGCTTTAAGATGCGTCAGATGCGGATGCTCGGTCCGGGCATCCCGGGGAGTCGAAAACGCGCGTGGGATGATTACCACCTGTTTTTCAGTCACTTCTTTTGGAGAAACAAGAAAACGTTTCCTTTCTTCGGCAGAAGCGATAACATGGGATTCCACGCTTTGTTCCCGAAGCAGGGAGGAGATTGTATTCAGATCATCACCGGACAGTTCGTGAATCACCACCGTCATGGATCCTCCTGCCCGGGAGGCGGCATCTTTCACCAGGATTTCGGCGTCCTCCTGATGAGTACGGATGACTCCAGTGCCAAGCTTGATGTCTGTGCCCCGGCCGGCCATGTTGGTCGCAATAGTTACCATGCCGGGTTCTCCTGCACTGGAGACGATTTCGGCTTCCTTCTGATGATATTTGGCGTTGAGCACCGCGTGCTTAATGTTTTTGCGGCGCAGCATTCTTGAAAGAGTTTCGGATATCTCCACTGAGATAGTTCCCACTAGAACAGGCAGACCCTGGTCGTGGTAGGTCTCTATCTCCTCGATGATGGCGTTGTATTTTTCCCGTTTTGTTTTGTATATGACATCTTCATGGTCGACGCGCCGGATTGGTTCATTGGTGGGAATGACCACCACTTCCAACTTGTAGATGGCCCAGAATTCACTTTCCTCTGTTTCCGCCGTACCGGTCATACCCGCAAGCTTGGTATAGAGACGGAAAAAATTCTGCAGGGTAATCGTGGCCAGGGTCTGGGTTTCTCTTTCTATTTTGACGTTTTCTTTTGCTTCAATGGCCTGGTGCAGTCCATCGGAGTAGCGGCGTCCCGGCATGAGACGTCCAGTAAACTCGTCAACGATCATCACCTTTCCATCTTCGCTGACGACGTATTCAACGTCTTTCTCGAATAAAGAATAGGCCCGGAGAAGTTGACTGATATTATGCAGTCTCTCGCTCTTTTCCGCGTAATCAGACTGTAAGGAGGCCTTCTTTTCCTGTTTTGAGGCGTCGGGAAGAGATGAATCGCCCTCTATGGCCGAAAGTTCCGTGGCTAGATCTGGAAGAATGAAGAGATCGGGATTGTTGGGAGCGATGGCTTCCCGACCCAGATCAGAAAGATCGATGGTATGGGCTTTTTCTTCAATAGAATAATAAAGCTGTTCGTCTAGTTCAGGCAGCCGCTTGTCCCGCATGTAATCGGCTTCAACCCGGCGGATAAGCTTCTGAATTCCCTGTTCCCTCAGCATCTTGATGAGTCTGGGATTCTTGGGTCCCCCCCGGTGGGCCAGGAGCAGTTTGATACCGGCTTCGTACTCCTTTTCCTCTTTGAGCAGATTCTGGGCTTCTCCCACCAGGCGGTTGATCAGGACGGTTTGAGTGCGAACCAGTTTTTCTACCAGCGGTTTCATCTCAGCAAATTTATTGGTGGAAACACCTACTGGGCCGGAGATGATCAGGGGAGTGCGGGCTTCGTCAATGAGGACGGAATCCACCTCGTCGATAATGACGTAGTGATGGCCTCTTTGGACAACCCCTTCCATGGAAATGGCCATGTTGTCCCGCAGGTAATCGAAGCCGAATTCATTATTGGTGCCGTAGGTGATGTCAGACTGATAGGCGATCTTGCGTTCTTCGGGAGTCATGTCATTGGTGATATAGGCAACCGATAGACCGAGGAACTTATAGATTTCTCCCATCCACTCGCAGTCGCGTCGGGCAAGATAATCGTTCACCGTTACCAAGTGGGTTCCCTTCCCCACCAGAGCGTTCAAATAAAGTGGCATTGTGGCAACCAGTGTCTTGCCCTCACCGGTGGCCATTTCGGCGATTTTCCCTTCATGCAGAACGATACCGCCGATGAGCTGAACATCGAAGGGGACCATATCCCAGCGCACCTCGTGGTCCACTACCTTCCAGCTCTTTCCCATCAAGCGGCGGCAGGTTTCTTTCACCACGGCGAAGGCTTCGGGCAGTATTTGGCTGAGCACTTCTTCGGTTTGCCGGGTTTCTTCCTCTCTGAGGTCCTTTATCTGGTCCCGGATCTCCTGGTAATCAACCGTTGTTTCTTGGTCGGGATTCCTGAGACTATTTTCAAGCCGGGAAATTTTTTGTCTCAGTGTACCCACTTTTTCATCTATTTTCTTTTTAAAAGAGTCGGTTTTCCCACGCAGCTCTTCATCCGTAAGATCCGAGAGGGTGAAAAAAATCTCATTGATCGTTTCCACTAAGGGGATAAGACGCTTCATCTCACGATCATGTTTGTTGCCGAAGATTTTTCTGATCAGTGAATCGAACATTGATATCCTCTTTTTTATCTTTTGGCCGGATTCATATCCGGTATTTATTCTATGAGACCGCGGCCCTTTTTGTGGATTTTCTTTTCTGTATTCAGTTTTTTATAAAGGGAATCGAGAACACCATTGACAAAGCGTCCGCTTTGTTCGGTGCTAAATGTCTTTGCCAGCTCGATGGCCTCGTTAATGGTTACCTTTGGCGGGATTTCTTCAAAATAGATAAGTTCGCTGAGAGCCAGACGGATGATCAGCCTGTCAACCAGGGCGACTCGTTTGAAATCCCAGTTTTCCACAATTTTTTCAACCTGCGTGTCGATTTCTGTTCCGTTTTCAACTGCTTTTTTGACCAGGGAGACGGCGAAAGAGGAGATTTCCGTTTCCTTGCCTGCATCTTCTATTATTTCATCTATGATCTTCTCTATCCGGTTACCGGAGATTTCATAAGCATAGAGATGCTGCAAAGCCAGGCTGCGGGCCTTGTGTCGTTTTTTCATCGCAGATCCTTTACCCGAAGCTGAATTTTGGAATGCCCGTTCCAGAAGTTTTCTTCTACAACGTATACCATATCCAGGTTTTCCTCTCCGGGAGCCAGACGATAGAAAAGATGCCCCAGGTCAAATCCAATGGAATCGAATATTTTGTCACCTTGTCTTATACGGAATTTAAGATGATTGTTGCCAACGATACGGGGCGTGCCAACCACCTGGATATCCCGGGAAAGAAAGACGGGGCGTATGTTTTGCGGGCCAAAGGGAGAAAATTCTTTCAGAAGCCGTATCATTTTGTCAGTGATTTCAGAGAGGGATATTTCAGCATCATAAATGACTTTTTGAATGAAATCTTCTTTCTGCAATCGGGACGCGGCTACTTTATCAAGCCGTTTCCTAAAAGCGGGGATGTTTTTCGGATCTATGGTCAATCCGGCGGCATACTTGTGTCCGCCGAAATCGATGAGAAGGTCGCTGCATTCTTTCAGAGCCTGATAGATGTCGAAATTAGTGATGCTGCGGGCCGATCCCTTCCCGACACCGTCTTCCATGGCGATCATTATGGTGGGCCGATAGATATGTTCCGCCACCCGGGAGGCCACGATGCCGATTACGCCGGAGTGCCACCCTTCTTTGGCCAATACCACGGAAGAATCACGCCCCTCCTCATACTCTTCTTCAAGGATGTGTAGGGCTTGATGAAAGGTTTCCTCATCAATATTTTTTCGAGTACGGTTTTCCGATTCCAGCACGTCGGCGATCTGACGAGCCTCCTGCTCATCCTCGGTCACCAGCAGCCACACAGCCCGTTCGGCATTACCCATACGGCCCACCGCATTTATCCGAGGAGCCAGGATGAATACGATCTGCCCTGAACCGATGGATTTTCCCATGAGGCCAGAAGTATGGATAAGAGAGTTTAATCCGATGCGGCTGCAGTTGTTCAGACCCTCCAGTCCCAGGCGCACCAAGACCCGGTTTTCATCTATGAGGGGGACAATGTCGGCCACGCTTCCCAGGGCAACCAGATCGAGGAAGGAGCGACAATAGTCCTCTCCCAGGCCTTTGAGTTGGGCCACAGCCTGAAGCAGCTTGAAAGCTACTCCCACGCCGGCCAGCTCCTTAAATGGATAAGGGCAATCTTCCCGTTTTGGATCCAGGATAGCCGTTGCCTCAGGAAGTGCCGAACCGGGTTCGTGATGGTCGCTTACGATGACATCCATGCCCATTTGCCGGGCAAGTTTCACTTCTTCAATTGCGGTGATGCCGCAGTCCACCGTGATGATGAGGTCAGCCTGATAATCGGCCGCCCGTTCAATCCCGAGGGCCGAGAGTCCGTAGCCCTCTTTCATACGGTTAGGGATGTAAAACTGCACATCGTTGCCTTGCTCCACCAAAAAAAGGTAGAGCATGCTTACGGCGGTTGTGCCGTCTACGTCATAGTCGCCGTAAATTAAAATCCGTTCCTGATCCTCTATGGCCCGAATCAGTCGGTGGGCGGCCTTATCCATGTCTTTCATCAGAAACGGATCGTAAAGATCGTCATATCCCGCCCGAAAAAAATACCGGGCATCATCGAAAGATGAGATATTCCTAGAGAGCAGAATCGAAGCAATAATTTTTGGAATGTTGAGCTGCTGGGCCAGGTCGATTACGGCCTCTGCCTGGGGCTGCTGGCCTAAAATCCACTGCACCGGAGCCCTCCCGATAGTTCATAATTATTTATTTATACAAAACCGCAGGCAAGACTGTAAGCCGAATTCTGTCTCCCGATGAATCGGGACGGTGATCATTCATCTAGCTCTGCCGTCGCCGACAGAGTCGAGCGGCTTACCCGTAGGTCAGGCGAAGCGGGCCGTTTCGCATCCACCGGGGTGGATTCCCTACCTATTTAGCCTTGCTCCAGATGGGGTTTACCATGCGTCAGGTGTCACCACCTGACCGGTGAGCTCTTACCTCGCCTTTTCACCCTTGTCCGGCTATTGCCGGACGGTCTGTTTTCTGTGGCACTTTCCAGCACTCCTTTATCAAAAGGAGCGTCTTCGCGTTACGAAGCATCTTGCCCTGTGGAGTTCGGACTTTCCTCTTCTCCCAGGAAAAGGGAGAAGCGATCACCCGTCCTGCCTGCGGGATTACTCAATACTGTCTATATTGCCTCTTTTTATAATGGCTCTGCGAGCCAGCTTGTCAGCCAATTTGTTTTGTTCTCTTGGTATATGTTGTATTGTGAAATCGAAGGAAAGTTCCTTTGCCTGGGCTTGAATCCGATCACGTAACCGCTGAAGGTGAGGCTGTTTGATCCGGTAAACGCCATTTATTTGATTCACCAGCAGCAGGCTGTCGGAAAAAACCTCCAGCTCCTCTGGATTAAAAGGGGCAGCTAGTTCCAGGCATCCCAGCAATCCTTCATATTCTGCAGTATTGTTGGTCCCCTGACCTAAGTATTTCCCCTTTGTCTGCAGAATATTCCCTTTCTGGTCTTGAAGCACTATACCGCATCCCGCCTCTCCGGGATTGCCCTGGCAGGAACCATCTATAAAAGCCCGGAGTTTCATGAATCCAATTCCGATTTGTTTTCATCCCAGACCAGGATTCGACCGCACACTTCGCAAAGAATGATGCGGTTCATTTTTCGTACTTCCAGCACCCTTTGCGGGGGAAGAGATTTGAAACAGCCGCCGCAGGTGCGGCGGATGATTGGGACGATTGCCTTTCCCTGCTTTGCTTTGCGAATCCGTTCATAGGTAGAAAGAATGCGATTGTTAAGGTGCCGCACTGTCTTTTCTCTCTGATCTTTCAGATAGATCTCATCTTTCTCGGTTTTGGCTATCAGTTTTTTCAGGTCCTCACTTTTCTGCACAAATTCTTTTTCTATTTCTTCCAGTATGGTTTTGTGTTTCTCGATAGCCGTTTTAAGTTGTTCCTCCTGGTCGATCAATTGAAGGATTCGGGTTTCGGTCTCGCTGGTTTCCAGTCCAACAGCTTCGATCTCCAACGAGATGGCATCATATTCCCGGTTGTTTTTTACTTCAAACAGCTGGGATTGATATTTCTTTTTCTTTTCACTCAACTCTTTTACCAGCAGCTCTTTCTCGGCCCGTTCTTTCTGGCACGCGTCCAGCTGATTTTGAAGATTAGTCGCTTCGTCAATGCTGGCCTGTTTTTTGGCGTTGAGTTTTTCTACCTGATGGGGCAGGTCACCCCTGAGGCTGATGATGTCATCCAACTGTAGGTCTATCTGCTGAAGATTAGTGAGATCTGACAATACTTTCTGCACTAATTCCTCCTCCTTAGATGGATTGCAGTATGATAGCAAAAATGCACCTCACTGAGGTGCACGCGATTGATGTGGCTGAGAAAGTAAACAATCGTTTTAACAATAGTACTGATCCCATATTAATGAACGCATTTAAACCGCTGTATAGTCAATCTCTCATTAGTGGGCCCAGGAGGACTCGAACCTCCGACCAACGGATTATGAGTCCGTCGCTCTAACCAACTGAGCTATGGGCCCGCCTAAAAATAAGAAATTCTGCATTGAATTGCAATGCTTTTATACTGCCTTTTTTGTAATAATACTACGGCTTGCCGGGAAGAAACATCGGGTTGACAAAGTCCTTTGAAACAATTATATTGTAATTTCAAATATAGAAAAATTTGGAGTTAGACTTATATGGCGTCCACTTCTGAATTCAGAAAAGGGCTGGTCCTTGAAATCAATGGTGATCTGTTCACGATAGTAGATTTCCAGCATGTAAAGCCCGGGAAGGGTGGTGCCTTCGTACGCACCAGATTAAAAAATGTAAAAACAGGGGCGGTCCTGGAAAAAACCTACCGTTCTGGAGAAAAGGTTAATGATGTTCGTCTTGAGCAGAAACCCTTTCAGTTTCTCTACAGAAGTGAATCAGAATTTGTGTTTATGGATCAGACCACCTATGAGCAGGTGACCGTTTCAGAACAGGTAGTCGGAGAAGAGAAACTGTATTTAAAAGACGGTATGGACATCGAGCTGCTTTTCCATGGAGCTCAACCTATCAGCGTGCAGCTGCCTATTTTCGTGGAAATGATCATTGAAAAAACGGATCCGGGAGTGCGGGGAGATACGGCTTCCGGAGGCTCCAAGCCAGCGACGCTTGAATCCGGGGCTGTTGTTCAGGTTCCGCTCTTTTTGGAAGAAGGAGATAAAGTAAAGGTGGATACACGGACGGGGGAGTATGTCGAGAGAGTCAAGTAGCAGTTCTCAAGGGAGAGCAATATGAATTTGACAGAGATTAAAAAGCTGATCAAACTCGTGGAAGAGAGCGGTATCGAAGAACTTGAAGTGAAGCAGGATGATGTACAGGTGCGGATCAGGAAAGGATCGAATACCGTCGCTATATCCGCCCAGCCTGCCCCGGTAATGCCGCCGGCAGCACCGGTCTCTGCGCCTCAACCGCAGACAGTAGAGAAGGGCAGGGATAATTTTATTGAGATCTGCTCGCCAATGGTGGGCACTTTTTACCGTGCACCGGCCCCGGATGCCGACTCTTATGTAAAGGTGGGTGATGAAATTAAACCGGGCCAGGTTCTTTGCATAATTGAGGCGATGAAGCTGATGAATGAGATAGAAGCTGAAATTTCGGGTAAGATCATTAAGGTTTTTCCGGAAAACGCCCAACCGATCGAATACAACCAACCGCTGTTTCTCGTGGAGAAAGCATAGGACTTTCAGGTGATACGTAAAATATTAGTAGCCAATCGGGGAGAGATAGCGCTGCGTATCATTCGTGCCTGTCGGGAACTGGGCATAGATACTGTGGCCGTCTTTTCCGAAGCGGACCGTGACAGCCTGCACGTCAGGTTTGCTGATGAAGCGGTCTGCATAGGACCTCCGGCACCGGCTCAAAGCTACCTGAATATGCCCCGTCTCATCAGTGCCTGTGAGATTACCAATGCTGACGGCATCCATCCCGGGTATGGATTTTTAGCGGAAAATGCTAATTTCGCTGATATGTGTGAATCATCCGGCATCACCTTTGTCGGGCCGACTTCCGAGATGATCTCCAACATGGGCGATAAAATATATGCAAAGAATGTCATGAAGAAAGCGGGTGTGCCCATAATTCCCGGAAGTGAGGGAGGCGTTGGCAGCGTGGAAGAAGCCCGGACCCTGGCCAAGCATATCGGTTTTCCTGTCATTATCAAGGCTGCGGCCGGGGGCGGAGGCCGCGGGATGCGTATTGTCCGGGATGAGAAAGCACTGAAGTCCGCTTTTTCCATGGCCCAGACGGAAGCGGAAGCCGCCTTCGGCAATCCGACTCTCTATATGGAACGATATTTTGAAAAACCTCGTCACATTGAAGTGCAGCTTCTGGGGGACGGACATGGGGAGGTGATAGCTCTGGGTGAACGGGAATGTTCCATCCAGCGGAAACATCAGAAACTGATCGAGGAATCCCCCTCTCCGGTGGTAAACGGAGCTCTCCGTAAAAAGATGGTAAAAGCCGCCATCTCAGGCGCCAAATCGGTGGGCTACAAAAGCGCCGGGACCATCGAGTTTCTTCTGGATGAAAATGGTGATTTTTTCTTTATGGAAATGAACACTCGCATACAGGTCGAGCATCCGGTTACGGAAATGGTATATGGAGTAGATCTTCTGAAAGAACAGATCCGGGTGGCGGCCGGCGGTAAACTGGGTGAATCTCATGCCAGCCTCGAACCGAAGGGGCACGCCATTGAGTGCCGCATTAATGCTGAGGATGCCTTCAAGGATTTTCGCCCCATGCCGGGGCTGATAACCAGTTTCCATGTGCCCGGAGGGTTCGGCATCAGGGTGGATACGCACGCGTATGCACTGTATCGTATTCCCCCATATTACGATTCGCTCCTGGCGAAAATCATCTCCCATGGGTACGACCGGGAAGAAGCCTTAAACCAGATGACCCGGGCTTTGGAGGAATTTATTATCGAAGGTGTGGTGACGACCATCCCCTTTCACAAGCAGCTGTTGATCCACCCGGATTTTGTGGCGGGCAATTTCGACACAACCTTTTTAGAGACGTTCAAACTTAAACCAGAAGAAGAATTAGAAAATTAAACCGGAGGAGCTCCCAAACCGGATCAATCTGATTTAGATAAGGAAAGGTGACGACGATGAACATACCGCAAGATTTGCTTTACACCAAGGATCATGAATGGGTGAAAATCGAAGGTGACACGGCAACAGTGGGAATTTCAGATTACGCTCAGGGTGAATTGGGTGATATCGTTTTTATTGAGCTGCCGGCTGTTGGCGACAGTACCAAGCAGTTTGAGCCCTGTGCCAGCATTGAAGCCGTGAAAGCGGTGTCTGACCTTTACGCACCTCTGTCCGGAGAGGTGACGGCAGTGAACAGTGAACTGGACGGGGATCCGCAGCTTGTCAATAAAGAACCATACCAGGCCGGATGGATACTCAAGATCAACATTGCGGATCCGGCCGAAAAAGACAAGCTGCTGTCATCTGATAAGTATAAAGAAATGGTTGGATAACTATGCCGCAAAACGGCCCCGGGGTACTGCCGGGGCCGTTTTTCTTTGCCTTTCGGCAGTAACTTTCCCTTTCAATAAAGCTCATCCCCACAGGAGGTTCGCATGGCAACTCAGCTAGACGGGAGTGTGAATCAACGCTTCAACACCCGGCTTGGACTGTTGCTCAGCGCTCTGGGAATCGCAGTGGGCACGGGTAATATCTGGCGTTTCCCCCGCATTGCCGCCCAGAACGGCGGAGACCAGGGTGCCGGTGCACTGCTCATCGCCTGGATCATTTTTCTCTTTGCCTGGAGTATTCCCCTCATCATTGCCGAATACGCCCTGGGACGCAAACATCGAAGGAGTGTTGTGGGAACCATCGCATGTGCGGCAGGAAGCAGGTATTCCTGGATGGGCGCCTTTATCGCTTTTGTATCGACTGCTATCAGTTTTTTCTACTGCGTAATCGTCGGCTGGTGCATCTTCTATTTTATTCAGATGCTCTCCCATCCGCTGCCTCAGACGACGGAGGCCTCTATGGCCATGTGGAATCAGTTCCAGAGCAGCGGCTGGCCCCTGCTCTTTCATGCACTGGCCATGGGATTCGGCGTCTGGGCCATATGGAAAGGCGTTTCTTCCATAGAACGGGTCAACAAGATTCTCATCCCCACCCTTCTTGTAATCGTGCTTCTTTCCGTCGTCCGTGCTGTCACCCTCCCGGGAGCCTGGTCCGGTATTTCCTATCTTTTCACACCACAGCTGGGGCAGCTGGCCCGGCCCAGGATATGGCTGGAGGCCCTGACCCAGAACGCCTGGGATACCGGTGCCGGCTGGGGGCTGTTTATGACGTATGCCGCGTATATGCGGCGGGAACACGGAGCCGTGAAAAATGCCTTCACCACCGGGATCGGAAACAATACTGTCTCCATTCTGGCAGCTCTGATGATTTTCAGCACCGTCTTCGCTATCCTCCAGGCCGAGATGGGAATGAGTAAACAGCAGGTGCTGGAGATCATGAAAACATCGGGCCCCGCCTCGACAGGATTGACCTTTATCTGGATGCCGCAGCTATTCGCCCGCATGTTTCTGGGGCATCCACTGGCAGTGCTCTTCTTCCTGGGATTGATGTTTGCCGGCTTTTCCTCCCTTATCGCCATGCTGGAACTCCCCACCCGTGTCCTGGTCGACGCCGGATTGAAGCGTTCCCGGGCCATCGCTATCGTGGCCGCTGCGGTATATCTCCTGGGGATCCCCGCAGCCAGGAATTTGAATTTCCTAAGCAATCAGGATTTTGTCTGGGGAGTGGCCCTTATCCTCTCAGGGGCGTTTATCGCGTTTACGCTCATCAAGATGGGCCTGAGCAAGATGCGCCGGGAGGAGATCCTCGCCGATCCCAACGACTGGAATCTCGGTATCTGGTGGGAATGGATCATGCGCTATCTTGTCCCCTTTGCGGCCACGGCGCTTCTGGTCTGGTGGCTGGCCCTCTCGGCCCAGACGGATCAGTGGTGGAATCCTTTTTCCTCCTTCTCAATTATGACCTGTGTGGCGCAGTGGGCGCTGGTTCTCTTGATTTTTATCCTGTTGAACGGGCTTATCGAACGGTACTTTGTCCGCAGAGCCGATCCATCACCTCCCGTTCGGGAGTAGGATGATTTCTCAGACAGCCGGATGTTTAAGGGAAGGGATACAGGTGGGGTTGAAGCCGATAACATGGTATCGTGAATTAGCCACCCGGAAGGGACGTGAAATGAGCGGCTGTTTCCTGGTGGAAGGAGAACGGGCCGCCGGTTATATTCTGGACTATGCCGGGGCCGACGTTCTGGAAGTGCTGATCTCTGAAGAGATACAGGTGAATTGGTCGGGACCCACGCGCCGGCTCACGGAGAAACAGTTCCGTTCAATCAGCAGCCGGACGACACCGACGGGGGTGGCCGCCGTAGTCCGTATTCCCGCTGATGTATACACAAATACCCTGCCTTCCCGGAACACAGGGAACATTCTTCTGCTGGAAGATGTCCAGGATCCGGGAAACGTGGGAACCCTGCTGCGATCAGCAGCCGCATTCGGATTCACGGGAGCGATTCTCTCCCCCGGCTGCGCCGATCCTTTCGGACCTAAGACGGTGCAGGCGACTGCCGGGAGCATTCTTTCTCTCTGGCTGCGCAGGACACCCGATTATCTTGAGCTGGCTCGCCGCCTTAAGGGGCATCCCTTTACTCTTTGCGCCCTGGATCTGCGGGGTGACAAGAGACCGGAGGATCTGCAGAGAGAAGAAAGCACCGTTCTGGCGATTGGAAACGAGGCCCGGGGGATTTCTCCCGCACTGCTGCAGCTGGCGGATAAACGGATATACATTTCCATCCGGCGGCGGCAGGCTGAATCGCTTAACGCGGCCGTGAGCGGGGCTATCTGCATCTACCTGCTGAGGAGGACGGATTGAGTCCTGTCCGGGCCTGAGGGCAACTGAGCCTGAGGGACCGGATAATTCCGCCTTAATCAGAACAGCTTAGTGATTGACATGGTGAAAAACATTCTCTATATTAATATCCTGACTTGATACTGATCAGATTGAATGGGATTAATGAAGGAGTTGCTGCATGCCCTATATTCCAACCACGGAAGAGAATAGAAAAGAGATGTTAAAGACCATAGGAGTCTCTTCATTCGAGGAACTCCTTGAGGCCATACCGGCGGAGGCCCGCTTCAGCGGTGAGCTCAATCTGCCCCGACCTCTCTCGGAACTGGAGGTGACGCGGCTGCTGAAAGAGATGGCCGCCAGGAACAAAAGCGTCGATGCCTACAGCTGCTTCCTGGGAGGCGGCGCCTATGATCACTTTGTTCCGGCCGCCGTGGGTCACATCATTTCCCGCTCAGAATTTTATACTTCCTATACACCCTATCAGCCCGAAGTATCACAGGGAAATCTGCAGGCGATTTACGAATACCAAAGCATGATCGCTCATCTCACCGGTATGGATGTCGCAAATGCCTCCATGTATGACGGCGGCAGCGCCCTGGCCGAAGCGGCCCTTCTGGCCAATAATCATACACGCAGAGAAGAGGTGCTTCTCTCCCAGACGGTACATCCCTTCTACCGACAGGTTGTGAAAACCTACTGCCATCGCAGCGGTGTCATGGTCAAAGAGATCCGCATGAAAAACGGCCGGACCGATCTGGAGCAGCTCAAAGAATTGGCCGGCGATACCACCGCCGGCGTGCTGATTCAGCATCCAAATTTCTTTGGCACTTTGGAAGAAGTTCACGAAATGGAGAAAATCACCCACGCGGCGGGCGGTCTCTTTGTGGTGTCAGTCGATCCGATCTCCCTGGGAGTGCTGGCTCCTCCCGGATCCTACAATGCCGATGTTGCCACGGGTGAAGGGCAGGGTCTGGGAAACCAGCTGAATCTGGGCGGGCCCTATGTCGGCATTTTTGCAGTAAAACAGGACCTGATCCGGAAGCTGCCCGGCCGGCTCGTGGGTGTTACGGTGGACAGGAGAGGAGAGCGCGGTTTCGTCCTGACGCTGCAGACCCGGGAACAGCATATCCGCCGGGACAAGGCCACCTCTTCTATCTGCACCAACGAGCAGCTCTGCGCTCTGGCCTCAACGGTTTACCTGGCTCTTATGGGCGGGGAAGGAGTAGCGACGGTAGCGAACCAGTCCCTGCAAAAGGCGCACTACCTGGCCGATAAACTGACCGCGATCAAGGGGGTGTCTCTCATGTTCGAAGCTCCCTTCTTCAAGGAGTTTGCTCTCGAGTGTACGGTTCCACCCGCCAAGATCATCAAATTCCTGGAGGAGGAAAAGATCTTCGCAGGGATCGATTTGAATCGTTTCGATTATGGGATCAAAAACGGGCTCCTGGTCGCAGTGACGGAAAAGAGAACCAAAGAAGAGATGGACCGGTACGCCCAGGCCTTTGCTGCCGCAATAAAATAGATCCACCTGAAATTGTTACGACGCGGCCGCCCGCCCCGCTTGGGATGAGCGGCCGTTTCCATCCCCGGCACCCGAAAGAGGAGGAGGGTCTTGACGACGCGGAAGCATCCCGCAGAAGGGGAACTCCTGCTGAAGAGTCGCAGATGGTATAAGCGCATTCTCCAGCTTGTGTCCATCCTTCCTTTTTTTCTTTCCTCAGCCTTCGCTCAAACGATCTCCCTTCCCGGTCACGCAGGGACCGGACTCATCCTCCCCCGTCTAAGTCGGATGAGAGCCGCTTCCGCATATAATTCCTCCGCGGACTACGGGCTCGTGGTCGGCCTGACCGATCCGGACGAGATGGTGAACATCAGCGGAGAGTATTCCCTCTCCGGCGATATACTGGTTCTCAACCGGGGAGTGCTGCGCATCCAGAATGCTGATTTCCGTCTGGACGGAGATATCATGGTTCACGGGGAGGGCCGCATCGAGATAGAGGAAAGCGATTTCACCATTGTCCAGAAATATATGTATGAGCACACGGCCGTGGTCATTGAAGACGGATCGCTCTCTCTCAACCAGGTTAATTTCTATTCCAGCGGCGATAGCTGGAGTCTGGGTCTGGCGGGCCGGAGCCGCTACACCCTGCGGAACGGCCGCATCACGGACGGTTTTATCACGGTTGGTCTCCTGGAAGAAAGCGCGGCTGACGTCTCGGGGACGGAGATGCCGGGAGAGTTCCTCTGTTTCGGAGAGAACAATCTTCACCTCAGCGGCTGTGATCTTATCCTGGTGTGGCTAGTCTTGCCGGATTCCAGCCACGTTGAGGCAAGTTTGCCTTCAGACTCACTGGTACGCGGATTTGCCTTTCCCTCCGGGGCGGCCCAGGCCCAGGGCATCCCTTATTCGATCCAGATCGACAGCTGCTCCGGCCTGATGTGGGGATTAATTTCAGAAACGGGATCCCAGGCGACCTTCAGCAACACCGATCTCCGAACCGTGGGTCTCATGGTCACCGGGAGTGATTCCGTGGCCGTGGCCAATGTGACCAATGGCAGCTATCACATCGACGATGTGGTCAACATCTCGGACCGTTATCTACGGCTGGTTGACTGCGGGGTCAACACCTGGAGCTTCTATCCTTCTGGCGGCTGCCGCCTTTCGGTATCGAATTCGGTTTTTGGCGAACTTCTAGCCCAGGACAGCTCGCGCGCCTATATCGACAACTCGATCTGCGACGGCAGCGGGGGCTACCTGGCTGCCTTCCATCAGTCATTTTTATTGGTGACCCGTTCCCTGATCTCTTCTCAAGTTATCGGTCGCCATCAAGGAGTGCTTGTGGGAGCCGAGTCGGCGTTCCTGGGTCCCAGGATCGAGACGGATGAAAATGCTATCTTATTTCTGGCGAATACCCAACGGTCCGCCGAACCCCGGGCGCATGGCGGGTCGGTGATCTTTGAGGCAGCTCTGCCCAGGGTAGAGGGGGAGACGGAATCCACAATCCCCATACTGGGCACAGCCCGGCTTCTTTCGGGCCCGGAGCTCCCGATCAGCTTCCAGGGATACACCCTGGAGTTTCAAGAGTCAGACGGCGGGGATTGGCAAGGGATCGGCGGGCTCTTTCCTGATCCGGTACTGGATGACACCCTGGCGGTCTGGAACACGATCGGCCTGTCTGCCGGCAACTATCTGCTGCGCCTCTCACTGCGGCACGATCTGGGCGATCCGGTGAGCATGGTTTCCTGGGCCCGATTGAATTCATCCACCACGATCGTCGAACCGTCATCAAATCCCGCATCTTTCGCACTCTCTCAGAATTATCCCAATCCCTTCAACAGTTCCACCACCATCCGGTATTCAATGGACCGTCCCTGCCGGACGGTACTGCGAGTCCTGGATGTACGGGGCCGTCAGGTTGAGGTCCTCCTGGACGAAGTAAAAGCGGCCGGTAAATATTCCATCCGGATTCACGGAGATGAGTGGCCCAGTGGCATCTACTACTTCTCGCTGGAAGCGGGCGGGAAGAGAGAGATCATTAAGGCACTCCTGCTGCGATGAGCGGTGAGAATGGGATGTCTACCATTTTTCACTCTACCTGATCAGGAAGCGATAATGTATTGATTCCATCCAAAGACAGATAGACGGGATCTTATTAACGGCTAATAGAATCATGCAAGCGATCTTTGACGAACAGGGATTTTTCTGTTATGACATTTCTATGACAGTGACCAGGGTGGATTTTTTTATATTTTTTCAATCCTTTTTTTAAAGAACCATTCATATTATCAATTTGGAGATAATGAAAAAACAGATTTCGAAATTATCCATTCTCTTCATTGCTGCCATCCTGATCCCGGGACTGATCCTGACCTGGTTCAGCATACAGAACATCGCTTCCATGCAGGATGTAAGCGAAAAAAGGCTGTTGGAGGAAGAGAGCCGGCTTGCAGATACTATTTCCCGCCGTTTTCAGGAACTTATCAACGCCTATTCAGTTTCCTTTTTTCAACAGGATCATTCCGCCGTTTCCAAATCTTATCAGAGAATAATATCATTGGATTCTCTTGACTATGTTGATCAATCCTTTTTAGTAAACGGGAAAGGGGATTTTCTCTGGCCCGATTTTTTAGATCAAAGCGGCTCCCTGAACAGAGAACCGGTCAATTCTGAATTTCGGCGATTGTTTTCAGCGGCTGAATCCGCAGAGTTCATCGAATCGGATTTAAGCGGAGCGGCTGACTTCTACAGAAATGCCGCGGCATCTTCCGAGAGTGATTTTCAGCGGGCCTCTGCCGTTAACGGCCTGGCCCGGGTGCTGACCAAAAGGGGATTGATACGTCAGGCCTATCAGCAGTACCGAATACTGGCCAGCAATTACGGAGCAATTATCGATGAAACAGGAATTCCCTTTGCCCATTATGCTATCCATCAGTTTATGCGGTTGTCTGGAGACAGAACTCCCGAGGCTGCAGCCGGAGATGTAGTGAATTCCCTTGAAGAATTCTTTGTCGGTAAAGTTCCCCTCACATCCCAGACAGTGGCTTTACTTGGGGATGTGGCCCGATGGAGTGCCGATCTTGATTCGGCGAATCGGGAAAAGGTCAAGCTTAACCGAATTGTTGAGCAGATAAGAGAATCCCTGCAATTTGTATTACAGCACCGGGATGCCGTCAAGGAACTGATAAAGAAGAAGGAAACGCCAGCCTCTTCATCCATCGGCTCCTATGATACAGTGTCAGGAGCTGACCAGGAACGGCCCTATCTTTTGGTATTGAACAGGAAGGCGAAATTATATATTCCAGGATTTGCATTTAATCTGGAATTTTTAAAAACTGTTCTCATACAAGAGTTCCAGGATCAAGTGAAATCGTTAGATTTGGAAATGGAAATAAAATCCATTCACAGCCTGCAATCTTCCAGAAGCAGTTATCTGTCGGTGATCCGGGAATTGAGTCCTTTGATTTCTTCCTGGCGAATTCACCTTAGACCCAAAAATCCGAATGCATTGAACCGATTTATGATCCTGCAGAAGTGGATATATGCCATTGCCATTGCGTTTCTCGTGATGGGAATGATTCTCGGCGTTGTCTTGGTTATGCGGGATATATCCCGGGAGAAGAAACTGGCCCGGCTGAGATCGGATTTTGTATCCAATGTCACTCATGAGCTCAAGACGCCGTTGACTTCCATCCGCATGTTTGCCGAGACCATGCGTATGGGCCGGATTAAAAAGAAAGCAGAGCAGCAGGAATATTTGTCTGTCATCGTCAATGAATCGGAGCGGCTGACCAGGCTCATCAACACGGTTCTGGATTTTTCCAAGATCGAACAGGGGGAGAAGCAGTATGGTATGGAAAAAATCAATCTCTCCCTTATCGTGGAACGGGCATTGAATGCCATGACATACTGGCTGAAGGAGCATGGATTCAGCATCCATACCAATATACAGAAAGGCATTTCCATCCTTGGTGACGGAGATGCCCTGGAACAGGCTGTTCTGAATCTGATCAGCAACAGCATGAAATATTCCGGGAATGAGAAGGATATCTCGGTCCAGCTGATGAGGGCCGGTGATTCGGTTCACATTTCTGTTACCGATAAAGGCCTGGGTATTCCGGAATCAAAACAGCCGTATATTTTTAATCAATACTACAGGGCTCATGTTGACCATGAGAAAAAGAAAGAAGGGTCTGGACTGGGGTTGACGGTGGTGAAACATATTGTTGAAGCCCATCATGGACATATTGAACTGAAAAGTAAGGTCGATCAGGGGAGTACGTTTATTATCGTACTGCCACTTGATTATTCAAATCGCGGAGGTAGTCATTAAAAAGCAAAAATCCATTCTGGTCGTTGAGGATGATGCCAGTATCCTGCGCGGGTTGAAAGACAACTTGTCCTTTGAAGGCTATATTGTCGAAACAGCTTCGGATGGACATGAAGGACTGCGGCTGGCTCTGGAGAAATCACCAGACCTGCTGCTACTGGATATTATGCTCCCCGGATTGAGCGGCTATGATATCTGCCGGAAGATCAAAGAACAGAAGCCCGATATTCCAATAATCATGTTGACGGCCCGGGGCAAAGAGGTTGATAAGGTAGCCGGCCTGGATCTGGGAGCCGATGATTACATTACCAAACCGTTCTCCATTCCGGAACTCCTGGCGCGTATCAGAGCGGTTCTGCGGAGGGTGCAGGAGCCATCAGCTGAGATCGAACAATACACCTTCGGCAAGACGGTGATGGATTTCAAGAAGCTCGAGACGTTTGTGGATGGGGAAGAAGTCAAGCTGTCCGCCCGGGAATACGCCATCATGAAAGTATTTATTCAACATGCCGGTGAAGTGGTTCATCGTCATGTTCTGCTGGATGAGGTCTGGGGGTATGAGGTCTATCCCACCACCCGGACAGTGGATAATTATGTTCTGGATTTAAGAAAAAAACTTGAAGAAGACTCCGCTCAGCCCCGGCATATCCTCAGTATCCGGGGAGCGGGCTATAAATTCATTCCTTCTCCATGACAGAGATTTGACAGAATTTTTACACTCCTAAGGTTGTGATATGACATCACGGTGCCGCTGTATATGTATTTTAGAGTGGATCAAGAGATAATAGTCATATCACAATCTTACATTATTGGAGGATGTATTATGAAGAACCGGTCATTGTTTAACGGCATTTGTCTGATCCTGCTGATCGCAGCAGCGGTCCCGCTGCTGGCTCAGACAGCGGGTGATCTCTTTGAAAAGGGATTGCTGAAGGAAAAGGCAGAAGGTGATCTCAAGGCGGCGATCACTATATACGAAAAAGTGCTCGACGATAAGAGTGCTGACCGAACCACTGCCGCCAAGGCGCAGCTGAGAATCGGTCTCTGTTATGAAAAACTGGGACAAAAGGAAGCCATCAAAGCGTATGAAGCGGTAGTGAAGAATTTCAAGGATCAATCAGAACAGGTATCGCAGGCACAGCTGCGGCTGGCAGAGCTGTACAACGACAAATCTGCGGAAGCCTCGGTGATTTCACTCTATGACAAGGATGCCGATCTGAGAAGAGGGACTATGCTTGACAACAGTATCCTGTCTCCTGACGGGACAAAACTTGCCGGCATCAGTTACTCCATCGGTCAGAATGTGGCAACATTTGATTTGAATACAAAGAAAATAGAGCTGGTCACCCACTATGACTGGTCAACGGAAGGCCAAGGATGGACATATTATCCGATCTGGTCGCCTGACAGCAGGGAGGTGGCCTATCTGTTTCAGGAATGGGGTCCGGCATCGGATTATACATTACAAGTCACCAGCCTTAATGGGAAAACCCGCACACTGACTGCAAACAGCAGTGCCATGGGCATAATCATTCCTGCTGAGTGGTCCCGGGACGGGGAAAAGATATTGGCCTTCGTTCAGGACAGCACGGGATACTATACGTTCGGGCTTGTCTCTGTGATGGACGGATCATACAATCCTCTATATAAAACTCAGTGGAAAGGAAGCAGACAGGAGGGATTGAAGATAAAAGGAGGCGCCTCCTTATCCCCGGACGGCAAATACATTGTCTTTTCTGACGGTCCGCCGGACAATCTGGATCTGTTCATCATGGAGTGTGATGGTGGAAAGCCTGTCCTTATCAGCGGGCATCCCGATGTCGAGCACGATCCGGTGTGGTCTCCCTGCGGTAAATATATCAGCTTCGTCAGGGAAACCAAGCAGGAATCGTTCCTCTATGCGATGCTGATAGAAGATGGGAAACCGGTCAAACAACCCTTCCTCATCAAGGAAGGCATGCAAAATACCGACATTAGAAACTGGACCAACCAGGGGCTCACTTACAGTACTTTTATCGATATGCATGATATGTATACTGTTCCCCTTGATGCTGAAACCGGTATGCCCGTCGGCACGCCTGTTCCAGTGCAGTTCATACCGACCGGTTCCAATATTCAGCCGCACTGGTCTTCTGATGGAAATAAGATCGCATTCATCTCCTACGAAGGCACTCCGAAAGTTGTTATTATGCCTGTAGACGGCGGCGGCCCAGAATATTATCCCATCGAGGCAGAGGGATTTTGGGAGCTGGCATTGTGGGATCTGAACTGGACACCCGGAGATAAAGGCATCAGTTTCTGTGTATCGACTCCGGACAATGAACCGCGAGTGTATCGGCTCGATGTCGCAACCGGAAAATGGCAGAGCTGGACACTGCCCTTCAAGGGTTGGTCCAGGACTGTTTGGGGGGGAGATGACCACACCGTATATTTTGGACAGAACGGTGCCGATCAGGCTGGTGTGTATTCACTGAATACCGAGACCGGAGAATCTCGGCTGTTGTATCATCCCGACAATGGTGTGCCGTTTTATGTAGTAATGGATGTAAAAATAAGCCGTGACAGAACCAAGCTGATATTTGATGCCCGATGTGACACCGTCGGTATGAAAGCGTTCATCATCGATCTTAAGACAGGCGCATTAGAGAGGATTATGACAGACTATAATTTTCGCACATTTTCCCCCGACGGCAGCAAGATGATCTTTACAGGTAAAACCATGGCGGACGGGGAGATGGTGTTCTCCGCCGATGGAGATGCGCTGCATCAGTATAATCTGCGGTCCTATTTTCCGCAAGGAACCCGGATGCAGTCCGTCGACTGGTCGCCGAAGGGAGATATGTTAATCTTGAGCACTCGCAGTATGGTGTTCGGGACCTATCTGATGAGGAATGTGATTCCCGAGAACTGAAAAGCAAGTATATTAAGAAAAAGTGTCAAAGGGGCAGCCGGAAACGGCTGCCCCTTTTTTCTATACATGTTTTATCTGATAGCCGTCCTGACCTGGCAATATACTAGTGAAGCAGATCCTTTTCTATGACCAAAAAATGACATTTTTTTTACAATAAACAGGCTTTGTGGTGACATCCCTGTTTTCAATTGTATGTATGTTAATGGAGAATTTTGATATTTCTACTTACAATTCATCATAAATTTTTGGAGGCCAACCATGAGAATGAGTTATCGGAAAATGAACAATTTGTTTCCAGGTATGTTGGCTCTGTTTGTTGCAGTACTGATATTGTTTTTCAGTCAACCCGTAAGAGCGCAATGGAATTTTGATGATGGCACGAAACAGGGCTGGGCGGGTGGCGGCGGCAGGTTTGATGAATTTTTCTGGTGCTGGGACGATTATGTCAGCTATCCCTATTTTCCCTATGATGACGTGGGTAACAGCCACGGCTCAATCTCTTTTCAGCTTCATGCGACACCTGAAGAACCGCTTGCTAATCCAAGCCAGGATTATCACCTGAAGATGTATTCACCTTACTTTGGCAATACAGAATGGGATAATGCCATCGGATTTACTGCAAAATTCCTTTGGCTTGGGAATTTTAATCAAACGTTCCATTTAAATTCAAATATTAGGCCGGAAATCTATTATATAGATCAGAATGGAGTAAAAAGAGAATTAGGGGGCATTTCTGACCCCAGCAATACTGTATGGTATGACATAGAAAGCTATTGGGAAGATAATACAACTGCAATAAGAATTCAGTTTGAATGGAATGTTCAAGAAGAAGATCTGGTAGGTGCCTATGGAGGTTTTTTTATCGATGAAGTTCAGCCGATATTCCCAAGAGCAGATCTCTCCTATGCTTCCGAAAGCTGCAGCTATACCAGTCCATCCATCAGGTTTAATTTGTCAGTCTTTAACAAGGGAGATGCTGCGGCCGAATCCACCTCTAAGATATTTTACTATCTGTCCCGGAATGCAGATCTGTCGGATCCGGTTAAAATTGGCGAAACAGGCGTTGCGGCCCTTCCTCCGAGTACAATCACCCGGATATCCTATGAAACAGACCTGACGGGATATACCGGGACGTATTATGTAGGATTTGTCCTGGATTCAAATGATGATGTTGATGAAAAGGATGAAACAAACAACATGTGCATTTTCGATACACCCATCGATTTTGGCAGCCAGGGGGGATCGGCACCTGATATTGATGTAGATGATACCGGGGTGTGGTTTGGCAGGACAGATGTGGGAAATACGCAGAATGCGACAATTAACGTCTCAAACACCGGAGATGCAGATCTTCAGATCAATTCCGTCAGTATAGATGCATCTTTTGCTGATCATGACCAGTTTGGTATAGTAAACTCAATTGATTCAGAAATTATCAGCCCCGGCAATTCTGTTGAACTTACTTTTCATTTTTCACCCACTTCGTCTGGATACAAAACCGCAAAAGTGGATATTTCCAGTAATGATCCGGATGAAAATCCGGTGAATGTGTATCTTTATTGCAATGCAGAGGTCCCGGGTAATTTGATACGGAATTGGGACTTCTGGGGCACCATGGAATACTGGGATTTGCGCGTCATGGGAGGGGCACAGGCGACCGGTTCCATTGAAGACCGCGAGTTCCACGCTGCAATCAGCACCAGCGGCAGCAATACCTGGGATGTCAGCCTGAATCAGACAAATCTGCTGATAGAAAACGGGGCAAGCTATACCGTCTCTTTTGATGCCTATGCAGCTGCCACCCGTCAGATCATTCCGTTCGTTGGTAAAGATTCAGATCCCTATACGCTTTATGGAAGCGGGGAGGGCATCACTCTCTCAACATCGAAAACACGGTACAGCTTTACGTTTACCATGACCGAAGCAACCGACCACGCCGCCAGACTCGCAATTGATATGGGAACATCCGATGTGGATGTATACCTGGATAATGTCGTTCTTGTTAAAGATTCAGAAGGCGACGGGGCGCAGGAACCGACCGGGAACATGACATGCAACTGGAATTTTGCAAATGGAATGAATGATTGGACCTGTGGAACCTCAGGAACCGGCAGCGCCGGCGGGTCGGTGGAGAACGGCGAATTTCATGCCCAGATATCCAATGGCGGTACAACTGTCCGGGATGTCTATTTACAACAGCCCGACTTTACTATAGAAAACGGGACGTGCTACACTCTTTCCTTTAAGGGGCGGGCAGAGGGCTCCAGAACAATTGGCGCCCAGGTAGCCATGTCGGGCTCGCCCTTTACGATTTATAATACCGATTATGTTTTTTCATTGACGTCCAGCTGGCAGACGTTTACCAGTACATTTACCATGACATCCGCAACGGATGCTTCGGCACGATTAAGATTTGTCATGGGGCTTTCCGATGTCGATGTCT
>CAZUMH010000019.1:0-41741 GCA_964621645.1 uncultured bacterium | reverse complement strand
CGCTGCAGGTGGCCGATAAAATGGAGCGGGGCCCGATCCCTCACGGTACTCTCCACATCAACCGCTTCCTGCACGTAGTTTTCACCGATAATATCCACACCGGCCTCAAGAGCGGCGGCCACCTCTTCGGCGGTTCTGGTTTTGGCAGCCGCCTCCAGTTTTACACCGGCGGGAATCTCATCCCTGAGTCTCCGGATGTTCTCAGTTATTTGCTCTTTAGGCATTACCCTGTTCCGCCAGTTCCTGTACTTTTCGAAAAACACGCATGAAATTGCCGCCCCAGATCTTGCTGATATCTTCCTCTGAATATCCTCTTTTCACCAGTTCCCTGGTAATGTTGGGGAATTCAGTGACATCGTTGCAGCCGTCGATACCGCCGCCGCCGTCGAAATCGGTGCCAATGCCCACGTGATCTATGCCGATGAGATTGACCACATGATCGATATGATCAACCAGGTCGGATACGGTGGCCCGGGTGCCGGGATATTTTTCCATCAACGCCATATAGGCATTGCGCATTTCTTCTTTCACCTTTTCATCCTTGATGGCATTGTAATCCCCGTAATGCTGACGCAGCGAGTCAAGGGCAGCGTTGCGGCGGGGATCCTGCTTTACTTCAACGAGATAGTTATTAAAGACGCAAATTTGAATGACGCCCCCGTTTTTCTTGAGAGCCATAAGCATCTCGTCCGAAAGATTGCGGGGGCTGTCGCGCAGGGCCCGGACACTGGAATGCGAAGCGATTATCGGCGCGTTGCTTAGCTTAATGACATCGAAGAAGGATTTATCCGAGATATGGGATACATCCACCATGATTCCGAGTCGGTTCATCTCTTTGACTACTTTCTCGCCAAAGGGGCTGAGTCCGTGCCAGAGTTCTTTTTCGTCCGTGGATGAATCACAGATTTGATTATTACTGGTATGACAGAGGGTGATATAGCGAATCCCCCGGTCATAAAAATGTTTCACCAAAGAGAGATTATTGCTCAAGGGATATCCGTTTTCCATGCCCAGGAAGGCGGCTATCTTTCCCTTCTTTTCCAGCCGGTAGGCATCGGCGGGAGCGGTGGCAATCTCCGCCAGCTTCGGATAGCGTTCACAGGCCGCATACATGGAGTCTATCGTACGTTCAGCCAGGTCATATGCTTTGGTGAAACCGTCCTGACTCAAGGGCCCTTGTCCCAGGAAAATGGCGAAGAATTCCGCGTCCAAACCGCCTTCCTTCATACGGGGGAAATCCATTTTACCGCTGCTCCGCTGTCCCGGTTCGTGACGCTGCCCCAGGTCGAAGCCTCCACGCGTCAACCGCATGGGGGTATCACAATGGGTGTCTACTGTAAGGACTTTCTTATGAATCCTGAGTGCTTTTTTATCGGGCTGTTGGGCGCAACCGCTCCCCATCAGGAGCATCAAGCCGGTGATTAGCAGGGTAGAGGGTGTGGGAGGTACGCTTTGCATGGCGGGTCTCCTATTTCATTAAAGGATCAAGGCAGTGATAATCCGAATAAGATACGAACTTACGCAATAGTATGCAAGAAACTCCAGGTATTATGCCCTTTTTTAGGCGGTTTTTATTGTATGTCCAAAGATGAAAGACTTGCTTATCCTGCCCGGAGAAGGTATATTTATCAGGAAAGGATCGCTATCATGGATGCTGACATGGTTGAATTCATACTGGAGGGCCATGGAGTCTATCGAATAGCCCATCCGGAGAAAATCCGAACTCCGCGGCTCATCCTCTTCAAAGACAAGCTGGAATTTAATACGGCTGCCATGGCTGCGCTTCTGCAGAAGGCCATTCCGGGAGGCGGCTTTCAGAATCTGCGGCCTCATATTAAGACCAACAAATGCTCCTACACCGTCCGGAAGCTGCTGGAAGCGGGAGTGACCGCTTTCAAGACCACCATCAATGAAGCGGAACTGGCCGCTTCCTGCGGAGCCGGAGAGGTTTTCGTGGCTTATTCCCTCCTGGAGGCGGACGCCGAATACATGGCGGATCTGGCGGAAAAATATCCAAAGGTCAATTTCCAGGTTCAGGCAGGATCCCCGGCTCATCTTGATATTCTGGCCCGGACAGCCCGCCGCAGAGGGATTCGCTGGCCGGTGTTTATTGATATCGATGTGGGCATGCACCGTACCGGCTGCCGGCCTGAAGGCGCCTTCGATCTTTATTCCCGTATCGAAGGAGAAGATTGTTTTCGCTTTGCCGGATTGCACGGCTACGACGGCCACATCCATCAATCCAGCCGTGATGAACGGGCTGCCGCTTCGGCTGCGGCCATGGATATAATGGTGCAGCTGATCGACGTATTTCGAGACCGCGGTGTGCGGATCCCTCTTCTCATTACCTCCGGATCTCCTTCCTTTTTCACGGATCTGGACTACCTTCCGTCCAGGCTGCCGCGAGACGTTCCGCTGCAGTTTTCCCCCGGGACCTGGGTCTACTGGGATTCAAAATACGACGGCCTGATCCCGGGAGTATTCCGGTTTGCCGCGCTTATTCTGGCACAGGTTATCGACGTGATAGCTTCTGACAGGGTTACCCTGAACCTGGGACATAAACGGTGGGCGGCGGATCAGGGGCCTGTGGAGCGGTTCAGTGTCCCCGGACTGAACGTTGAACTCTTTAGTGAAGAACATACTGTCGTCTCTTTGCCCCGGGGAGTATCGCTTCAGGTCGGCGATTATATTGCCATCGTACCGAGACACGTCTGTCCCACGGTTAATCTGTATGAGTATTTGACAGTAGTTGATGAAAGGGGAGAGATCCTTATCCCACGACAAAAAGTCGAAGCAAGGAACCGTTAACGGAGAGGATGATACATATGGAATCCATTACCGGGTTCGAAAAGATCCTCAGTATCTGCATTTCACCCATCGTGCTGATTTCGGGAGTCGGACTCCTGCTTCTTTCCGTCACCAACCGGCTGGCCCGAACCATCGATCGTTCCCGCATCCTTATCCGTGAGCTGCAGAATGAGGCGGTGCCGCACCGGGATCAGAAGACAAAACAGGTACTCATTTTGTACCGGCGCAGCAAGATCCTGAAATTTTCCGTTATCGCTATTACCACCAGCATCTTTTGCAGCAGTCTGATTATCACTCTGATGCTGATCATGCACCTGTTTGCCGTTAATTTGAGCCTGATAGGTCTGGGCCTTTTTTTCCTGAGTGTGATCGCGATCATCGTGTCGGTGATCCTGCTGCTCATCGATGTCACCTTGACACTCAGCGCGCTGGATCATGAACTTGAGCTTCTCATTGATTCCTGATTTGTTCAGCACTTTCTTACAATGACTTTAACGAGGATTTGCCATGTCAAAATCGTTGCGGGAATTCCGGGAATACCGGGAAAGAATGAATGATAAGATCCTGAAGACCGGCAATCTGGATGTTAAACGTTTTTTCGCCCTGGACTCGGCAGTTTACCGGGAGGGCGTCCTCGATGCCAAGACCAAGGAATTGCTGGGACTGGTGTCGTCCACGGTGCTGCGCTGCAACGACTGCATCCTCTACCACCTGATCCGCTGCATCGAGGAAGGAGCAAGTGATGAGGAGCTGCAGGAAACCCTCTCCATCGCCCTGATCGTGGGAGGTTCCATCGTGATTCCGCATCTCCGGTATGCCTTTGAGATGATCGAGGAAATTCGCAAACAGGATTAGTCATGGATCTGCGGGAAAAACTCCGGCAGCTTGAGGGAGTGACAAAGGTATCGACGTCCCATCCTCAGAGGATCACCGACCTGGAAGTATATCTCCCGGGCGAAGAAGTGACTAATGAGCTGGGCAGCTGTTACCTGGTCCGCGCCTCCGTGCCCCTGATGTCAAGCCGGGGTGAGACGCCGCTTTCGCTTTTCCGGGAATTACCCCCGCATATCTGGAGCTGGATTGGCAAAGATCCCGAACTCGCCGACGTGGATCTGAGCCGGGCTTGTTTCCTCGATACCGAGACAACTGGATTGGCCGGGGGAACGGGGACACTCCCTTTTCTGGTCGGACTTGGATCCGTTCAGGGCGATTCATTTCTGGTGGAACAGTTTTTCATGCGGGAGTACCGGGAAGAGCCGGCTCTTCTTCTCGAAGTGGCCCGTCGTTTGAATGAGTGTTCGGCTCTGGTCAGCTATAACGGCAAAGGCTATGATCTCAATCTGCTGGCAGGCCGCTATATATTGCAGCGCCAGGAAGCACCCCGTCTGGAGCAGCCCCATCTCGATCTCCTTTATACCGTGCGCCGTCTCTGGCAGCGTCGTTTGGGTGACTGCAGTCTGACCAATGTGGAAAAGCGCGTCCTGCGACAGCACCGAGAAGATGATGTGGAAAGCTATCTTATCCCCTCAATCTATTTCGATTTTCTGCGTACGGGCAGGTCTGACTCTCTGGCGAAAGTGTTCCACCATAACCTGCAGGATATCGTGTCACTGCTGGCGCTGGCCGGCCTTTGCGGCAGCATCTACCACGATCCCTTTCAGCGTCTCAGCCATCCAGAGGACTTTTTCAGCCTGGGACACACTTTCGAGCGGCTGGGCTGTTGTGAAGAGGCCGGCGGTTGCTTTGTGGAAGTCCTAAAAAAAGAAGCGCCGGAAGAGATAATACGAGAGGCACGGGCCGCTTTGGGATTTATGTTCAAGAGGCAGCAGCGTTGGCATGAAGCAGTGGAGATTTGGCAGAATATGCTGCAGCTGGGTGGATATGGACTCATGCCCTTTGAAGAGATAGCCAAATTTTATGAACATCGGGCCGGCGATTTCTCAGCCGCTTTAGAAGTGGTGGAACGGGCCCTGGAATGGCATGGGGTGAGGGAAGAATTCAGGGACGAACCCAATTCATCGGAAATTAAGGAAGCGTTGCAGTACCGCAAGGCACGACTGTTGCGAAAATTATCAAGAGAGAATATAGAGGGATGAAAAAACCCGCTCGTTTCCGAGCGGGCAAAAGACATATCAACAGATCGGAAGAGGACCGCTAACTCATTTTTTCAAGGGCGCCTGAACGAATACAGGAAGTGCAGATCTTAATCCGTTTGGAGGTGCCGTTCACGGTGACGCGGACCCTTTTCAAATTGGGCAGCCAGCGCCGTTTATTGAGGTTATGGGCATGGCTGACTGTGTTGCCGACCTGAGGTCTTTTACCGCATATATCACAAACTCTTGACATGATAGACTCCATATATGAAAATCAAGCAAATCCAGTAAATCAGCCATAAAGATAAGAAAAAATATACTTTAAAAGCAAGAAGTTTTTTTCAGTCGGATCGGGAGAGGAATACATGTGAGCCTATCGTCCTTTTTGAATCAGACACCGCCGCTTCTGGTTAATCCATCATTTCTTGCACCATTGTTGCACGGGATCCACTTCCGCAACCGGAGCGGGATCAGTCTCACCTTCGATGACGGTCCCCATCCGGAATACACACCTGCTGTCCTGCGCATCTGTTCCCAGCGAAAGATTCCCGCCGCCTTTTTCCTGACAGGGGAGAAGGCGGCCCGCCATGCTGATCTGACCAATGCCATCCGCAATGCCGGCCATCAGATTGGAAATCACGGTTTCAGTCACCGTCGGCTCACATTCTGCTCTGGAGCGGTTATACGCCGGGAAATCGACGAAGGGAACAACATCCTGGAAGAGATCTGCGGTTCAAGACCGCTATTCTTCCGGCCGCCTTATGGCCGCTTTGATTTCCGCCTTCGTCCATTACTGACAGCCCGGGGTCAGATTATGGTCCTCTGGAGCCTTCTTTCTTATGATTTCCGGGCACATACCGCCGGAGAAATCATCAGACTGGTTGAAAAGTATCTTCATCCGGGAGCAGTAATTGTACTGCACGACGGCCATCCGAGGGCCGGCATGATGCTGCAAGCCCTTCCGGTTATCCTGGATATGATTGAAAAAAGAGGGTATACCTTCGCCCCGCTTGATCCCGATACCTGCTCCAATCCTACTTTCTGTCAATTTCCTTCTCCAGACGGCTCATGACAGCAGCTGCGGAGCCCTGGAGAAAAATGTCGGAGATCCCTTCGGTATACCGGGATGGAGCCAGATTGATTTCCACGATGCGGGCTCCCTTTCTCTTTGCTATTGTAGGGAGCATGGCAGCCGGGACAACTTCTCCGGCTGTGCCGATAATCAGCATCAATTCTGCCTTTTCAGCCTCACTGAATGAGGTTGAAAGAGCTTTTTCGGGAATATCCTCACCAAAGAAAACGAAATCCGGTTTTATAATCGAACCGCACTCCTGACACACCGGAGGAAATGGCTCCCAGCTGAGATCGCTGGTGAGCACTTTCATACCGCAGGCCAGGCAATGCAGTGAACCGATACTTCCATGGAATTCCGTCACCTTGGTGCTCCCGGCCCGTTGGTGAAGAAAATCTATATTCTGGGTGATGAGCCAGTGCACATACCCCGCTTCTTCGAACCTCGCTAAGGCCAGGTGGGCGGTATTGGGTTGGGCACCCTCCATCGAGTCGAAAAATATTTCCTTCATCTTCCGCCATGAATCCCGGGGATTCTGCAGAAAATAGTTAATCTCGATGCAGCGGGGATCGTATTTAGTCCATAATCCATTCGGCCCCCGAAAGGGGGGGATGCCGCTTTCCACTGAAATACCGGCACCGGTGAAGACCACCGTATACTGTGATTCCCGCAGCCAGGCCGCGGTGCGGGACAGTGCTTCTTCTAGCGGTTCATTCATTATTTTTCCATATTGTTATCTGTGCGAAGGTACTTAGTAAATATGCAATGAATCCGGCGATTGCGCAAGGGAAAAATGATGATGGGCACTGTCGGCAGGTTTGAGGACAAAGGTATTGAAAAGAGGAAATGAATTGTGTATTTTATTGGGATGAGTCAGGAACGAAACTGGACCTTGATAAACGCCCTTTCGGAAGCAAAACAGTTTCTGGAAAAGAAACGGATCGAGCATCCCAGACTGAATGCCGAACTGCTCCTTGGAAAAGTCCTGGACCTTACCAGGATTGAACTTTATACCAATT
Organism: uncultured bacterium; assembly: GCA_964621645.1. Lineage (GTDB taxonomy): Bacteria > Zhuqueibacterota > QNDG01 > QNDG01 > JAGLOF01 > CAZUMH01. Next base: position 34,749 of record CAZUMH010000019.1, on the reverse strand, counting down.
TCGAACGCCCTCTGCGGGCAGAGGAACTGCAGGTCTACCGGGAATTTCTCAACCGGCGGGCCGGTCAGGAACCGCTGCAATACATTACCGGAGAGACCGAATTCATGTCGCTCCCATTCCGGGTGGATCCGCGGGTGCTGGTACCTCGTCCGGAGACTGAGATACTGGTGGAAGAGGCGCTTTCGCTCCTTCCGGAAAACGGGATCGCCGAAGTACTCGATATCGGCACGGGCAGCGGCTGCATCGCGGTAAGTCTGGCCTATTATCGTCCCGCCATCAGGGTGACAGCGGTGGATGTTTCATCGGAAGCGCTGGAGGTGGCCCGGTCCAATGCCAGACTGCACCAGGCAGAGGAGCGCATCCGTTTTTACCAGATGGATTTGCTGAGCGAAGATTTTTTAAATAAAGTGGAAGGCCCCTTCGATCTGGTGGTCTCCAATCCACCCTATATCCGGAAAGATGAATGGGATGAACTCCCCAGGGAAGTACGGGAGTTCGAGCCTGTAACGGCCCTGTGTGACGGAGGGGACGGACTGTTGTTTTACCGGGCTCTGGCCGGCAAAGCGGACGCCCTTTTAAAAAAAGGGGGGAGGCTTCTGGTGGAGGTGGGCTATCGCCAGGCGACGGATGTTGGAACCATCCTGCGAGAGGCTTCATTTAATTACCATAAGGTTGTCCCGGACCTGAATGAAATTGAACGGGTGATTGTGACAGCGAGAGACAATGACGAGAGAAGGAGTTCCTCATGAATAAAAATATTTTCCGCGCCTATGATATTCGCGGTAATGCGGATACGGACCTTACGGACGAGACAGTCGAACTGATCGGACGGGCCTACGGTACCATAATGAGAAGGAAAGGCCACACCCTGGTTTCAGTGGGTCGGGACGTGCGTCTCTCTTCTGAAAGGATCAAAAATTCCCTTACCAAAGGGATCCTCTCGACAGGAATACATGTCATCGATCTGGGGGTCTGTCCCACACCGCTGACCTATTTTTCCATTGTACATTTCAACACCGATGGCAGTGTGATGGTGACCGGCAGCCATAATCCCATCGAATTCAACGGGCTTAAACTGAATGAAGGACTGCTCTCCCTTTACGGCGAACAGATTCAGGAACTGTATCGAGTGGCCGAGAGCGGAGATTTCAAATCCGGTACAGGGAGTATGAGAAGTGAAGAGATCATTCCGGCTTACCAACAGATGCTCCAGGAGAGGATCAGCCTGAAACACTCTTTCAAGATCGTTATCGATGCCGGCAACGGAACGGCCGGGCCGGTGGCGCCGGAAGTATTTCAAAAGATGGGTTGCGAAATCATCCCCATGTTTCTGGAACCGGACGGCACCTTTCCTAACCACCTGCCCGATCCCACCGTAATGAAGTATATCACGGGCCTGAGGGAGAAGGTGGTGTCCAGCGGTGCCGACCTTGGTTTGGGGTATGACGGTGACGCCGATCGGGTGGGCGTCGTTGACGAGAAGGGCCGGGTGGTCTTTGCGGACCAGATCCTGGCATTGCTCTCCCGGGACGTACTGGCTCATAATCCAGGGGAGAAAATCATCTTTGACGTGAAATGCAGTCAATTACTGCCGGAGGTCATCCGGGAAGCGGGAGGAATTCCCGAAATTTTCAAGACGGGACATTCCCTGATTAAAAAAAGATTGCAGGAGACCGGCGCCCCTCTGGCCGGGGAAATGTCCGGTCATATCTTTTTTAAAGACGGCTATTTCGGATTCGATGACGGGATCTACGTCTCTTTCCGGCTGGTGCAGTACCTGTCCCGCCAGGAGAAGACTTTGGGGCAGCTGGTGGATGAATTACCGCAGTTTTTCTCTACACCGGAAATCCGTATCACCTGCAGTGATGAGGAAAAGTTTAAAGTTGTGGAAACTCTGACCAAGGATTTCAAACAGCATTATCAGGTGGTGGATATCGACGGAGCCCGGGTAGAGTTTGGTGACGGCTGGGGGCTGGTGCGCGTCTCAAATACCCAGCCCATCCTGGTGCTGAGATTCGAAGCCAAGACCGAGAAGAGACTGGAGGAAATCAAGAATCTTTTCCGGGAAAAACTGTCAGCATTCCCGGCAGTTCACATAAACGAAATGGATGAGTAATAATACGGTTTGCAGCCCGAACGGTTTGGCACGGTTATCGCTTTATTCATGTTGATGGATATATCGGTGCTTTTCGGTGAGTATAGAAGTCATTAAAAATCAATCATATAGAGCGCAATAGATATATATAACGCCTTATGGGGATGGACGAATGCGATCCAGTGTGGTAAATAACGGAATAATCACAAAAAAGAAATTACTCTTTCTTTTTTCGTTTTTTATCCTGCTGATATGTATAAGTCCCCTGCGGGGCCAGACTTCCTGGTCCTGGCCCAAGAAAATTTCCCACGGGGTGAATCCCGATTTTGACATTGACCGTTCCACTGGAACCATCCACCTGGTGACCGTGAAGGATGGGATGGGTGTCATCTATAACCAGCTCGATATGCAGGGCAATGAACTGCTGGAAGAGATTATTCCCAATACTGAATATGAACACGGCACGGTACATCACGGCCCGGCGATTTCCGTGGATCCCGACGGAGTACCCCATGTCTGTTTTCGTATAGAACAGGGTTCTTATACTTATGTGTATAACATCTACTATACCTACCGGGAGGGAGGCACCTGGAGTGCGCCTTTGCTGGTGCAGCGGGACGTTCCCTATGGATTCATCGTTAAAATGGCTTCGGATGGAGCCGGAACCATTCATGTGGTGAACAGCCAGTATAGTGATCAGCTATCGGCTATTTACGGAAAAGAGCATGCCGATGTCATCTACTATCGCATCTCCCAGAATCTTATTCAAAAGCACTCCTTTCTCACCGATCCAAACACGCTGATGTACCGTCTGGACAGCCGTTTCGATATCGACGTGACCCCGGATAACAACATTCATGTGGTTCTGGCCAATCCGGACCAGCCTGATTCCAAAAGAGACAGCCGGGTGCTCTACTTCAGGTCGGAGAACGGCGGCAATGACTGGCAGAATATGGGAGATATCGCCTCGTCTCACAGCCTGGAGAGAAATGGCTGCCCTGATATTTTCGCCGATACCTTGAACAAGGTCCACTTTATGTACGGCACATCCAACGATGATGAGATAGGACGTCATCCCTCGGTGCGGTACGCTCGTTTCTGGAAAAACTGGAAAGAATTTGACAAAGCTGCCACAAAAGCAGGGGACATCAGTGAGGATTGGGGATATGGTTCGGTGGCTGCCTCGGATGACGGTCAGTATGTAGTCGTCATCTTCCTGAAAAAGCACGGGTACGGCGCTCTCTATGCGACGCTTTCTTCCGATGCCGGCCAACATTGGGAAGAACCGGTGCAGATTGCCAGCTCGACCGTGCTGCTGGAACATTATGGCCGTAATCTCCCTCTCGTGAGGGCCTGGAGGAATAACTTCGTGATCGCCTATCCAACAGCCTACGGTGGTACGTATGTACGCTACCTCCGGGATGTGGGGGACTTGCCGCCCACGGCCAGGGCCGGCGGACCGTATACAGGGAAGGAAGGCAGTCCTGTCCGTTTCAGTGCTTCACAATCTTTCGACAGCGGCCAGAATCCGGGACTGGTCGAATATTCCTGGGACTGGCAGGCTGACGGTGTCTTCGACACCACACTCACAGCTGATACACTTTATCACTCTTTCCCCGATGACTTCACGGGCTATGCCATCCTGCAAATCGAGGACAGAGTGGGAAATCTCGCCTATGACACCACGTCTGTAACCATCAGTAACGTGCCGCCGCTTCCCACCATAACCGCTCCACGATCGGTGAATGAAGGGGAAAGCTTTAACTTTAATCTCAGTATTGCCGATCCAGGGAGCGAGGACAGTCACAGTGCTGACTGGGATCTGGGCGATGGCACGCATTCCACGGAAATAAGTTCTTTCAGTCATAGCTATCTGGATGAAGGATCAGGACAGTATCTTGCATCGGTAACGGTAGAGGATGACGACGGCGGCGCGGCGGTTGACACTTTCATGATTCGCGTCCACAATCTGCCGCCGGTTGCCAATGGCAACGGCCCCTATCACATTCCCCCGAAAGACACCCTGCTTCTGGTGGGAACGGGCACGGATCCCGGCGCCTCGGATATCCTGCAATCCTCCTGGGAGCTTGACGGAGACGGGCTGGTCTACGATGTATTTAATGATTCAGCCAAAGTGGCTTATCCGGTCACCGGTAATTACACAGTGTTTTTCAAGGTGGAAGACGGAGACGGCGGCTGGGATGTGGATACGGTACAGATCGCCGTCAACAATACACCTCCCACTATTTCTCAAATTCCGGAGCAGACCATACGGGAAGGCGGCACATTTCAGTCCCTGGAGCTGAAAAATTATGTCTCCGATCAGGAACAGGACAATGACGAGATCAGCTGGTCCTACTTCGGCAACATTGACTTGACTGTGCAACTTAACGGTTCCGTGTTGCATGTCGCCGTGCCCGACAGCGAATGGTCCGGAATTGAGACCATTACCGTCGTGGCTACCGATCCCATGGATTTATCTGACAGCGCGGGGATTGAGTTTCGGGTCCAGGCGGTGAACGATCCGCCCCTCTGGAAGAGCAGCAGCCTCACCTATATCATCGATGAAGACAGCACCTTGCTGTTGCCTATTTCCTATTTCTCAAACCTGGTGACGGATGTTGACAACAGTATTGATGAGCTGGCTTTCACTCTCGATCAAAATGTTCACACCCATGGCCAGATGGTCTCTCAGCCGTCGGGATGGATATTTTATGCCGATCCGAACTGGAATGGAACAGAAAAAGTACACTGGATCGTGAGCGATCCCGGAGGCAGGTCAGCTGTTGTAAACCTCACCCTCATATTCAATGCGGAGGATGATCCTCCGGAACCGTTCTCTCTTATTTCTCCCATGGACTTTGATTCCACCGCCTGGCCGGATTCCATTGTTTTTCGCTGGGAAGCCAGCTCGGATGTGGATTCTCTGGACCAGATTTCCTATAAGCTCCTGATAAGACCGCCGGTCATGGGAGCTGGTTATCAGTTCCAGTCCCAAGAACTGCTGGACACCACCTATGTTTGGAAGAGAGAAAGCCAGATAGCACCGGGGGTTTACTACTGGCTGGTTACCGCTCTGGATCTGAGCGGTGATGAGGTTGAGAGTACAAACCATGGAACACTCCGCATCAAGGATACCAGCGGTATCGACGACGGGAAGCAGATGCTGCCTTCAGAATTGCAGCTGCTGCAGAATCATCCCAATCCATTCAATCCCGGCACGAAAATTACCTACCATCTGCCTCAATCCGGAGAGGTAACCCTGCTGGTCTTTAACATGCTGGGACAGGAGGTGCGGGTACTGGCGCGGGAACGGCGGGAACCGGGAGTTTATACGGTTTCCTGGGACGGCCGTGATGAGCATGGTTTGGACGTACCCAGCGGCATCTATTTCTGCCGGCTGCAGGCCGGTGAGAAGATCCTGATGCGGAAAATGATGCTGGTCCGCTAAATCGTCCCGTTCTGAAACATAGCTGACTTCACCGAGCTGGATGTGAAACGGTCCATTTGAGATTTGTCCTTTCTATTTCCCGAGATCACCATTTCATTTATTTTTATTCATTATCAGGAAAAATCCCTCTTGATTCTTTTGCCTGTATGTGGTATACTTCTTGGAAGATAATCCCACCGGTGAGAAGTAAAAAGTGATGAGGGAATATGAGAAGACGGACGCTTCCCGTCCTCACCAGAATGGTGATAATCGGTTTTTGCTGTTTCCCCTTTTTGTTACGGGGGCAAGCAATAATAGCCGATCATTCATCCACGGACATCCGCAGTATTCCGGAGAGCGCTATCCAGACGGCGCGTCAGAACCTGCATATCGCCTATGGGCACACCAGTCACGGCAGCCAGATCACCGACGGCATGACGGGACTGGTCGGCTTCGCGAATGGCGGCGGCAAAGGATTGGCCCTGGCTCAGGGGATTTTCAGCTGGAATAACGGCGGTGCCGGCGGCGCTCTCGATCTGGAAGAGGGAGACGGGTACGGCAGCGGCTGGCTGGATAACGACTGCGGTTACTATCCACATTGGATCAATGAAACCCGGGACTATTTGAATGATCCCTCCCACGCCGACGTGAACGTACTGATGTGGTCCTGGTGCGGTCAGGCCTCCGGATACAGCGAGGTGGAAATGATCCTGAGTTATTTGGCCCCCATGGCGCAGCTTGAGCTTGAGTATCCTTCCGTAACCTTCGTTTATATGACCGGTCACGCCGACGGCAGCGGAGAGGAAGGAACCCTGCACCAGCGCAATCAGCAGATCCGTCAGTTCTGTCAGGAAGAGGGGAAAGTGCTCTTTGATTTCTATGATATCGAATGTTACGATCCCGACGGAAATTACTATGGCGATAAAATGGTGGATGACGGCTGCTACTATGATTCCGACGGAGATGGGTGGCAGGATGCCAACTGGGCCCAGGACTGGCAAAACAGTCATACGAAAGGGGCGGACTGGTACAGCTGCGGCGCGGAGCATTCGGAACCGCTGAACGCGAATCAGAAGGCCTATGCGGCCTGGTGGCTCTGGTCCAGGCTGGCCGGCTGGGATGGAACATCGACAGCAGTCGAGAGCGAAATTTTGCCCGGCAATTTTCGTCTGGAACAGAATTATCCCAATCCATTTAATCCGGGTACGACCCTGCGGTTTGATCTTGAGAAGCCCGGAGAGATCAGACTCGAAGTGTATGATCTGAGCGGGGGGCGACGCAGGATGCTGTTCCAGGGTCAGGCGAGGGCGGGCAGCCATCATATCGATTGGGATGGACGTGATGATTACGGTAATCCGGTGCCATCCGGTGTTTACTTATGCCGGCTGCGGGCCGGGAGCAGTTACAGGGTAATCAAGATGACCTGTGTACGATAAAAAGAAAGGAATGAGGAATGGGTATCGATTTAACCGCGCTGAAGGTTCTCAACGAAGGGAAGACAAAAATCATCTATGAAAATCCGGAAGACGGCAAGACGGTCTATATGGTCTTCAAAGACGACATCACAGCCGGTGACGGCGCCAAGCATGATGTCATCCAGGGTAAAGCCATGGTGGATTGGCGCACGAACCGGGATATTTTTACCTATCTCAATGGCAAGGGAGTTCGCACCCACTACATTAACAGTCCCCAGGAACGGGTAAGTCTGGTCAAGAAACTGGATTTCAAGATCAATCTGGAAGTAGTAAGCCGCCGGGTGGCGGCGGGATCAATCCTGAAATGGGGCGGGGTGGAAGAAGGGACCAGATACGATCCGGTCATTACCCAGTTCCATTACAAGGACGACCCTCTGCACGATCCCATGCTGGATGACTCCTATGTTGAATACATTATTCGGGCCAAGGAGGGGGGCCAGATATACCGCGAGATGCGGGAGATCAACGCCCAGGTCTTTGCTCATCTGGAAGCGGCGTTCGCCCGGTTCAATATCCAGCTGATAGACATGAAGCTTGAATATGGTCTCATCGATGGAAAGACAACGCTGATCGATGAAATCAGCGGCGGCTCTTTCCGGCTCTGGCCCTATGCCAAGGAGAAGCCCGATCTGACAAAGACAAATGTACTCGCGGAACTGAATCCGGAAGGCCGGCTGGACAAGGATACCTACAGGACCGGAGAATCACTGGAGAAGGTGCAGTCCAAATTCGAACAGATCGCCGAGCTCACAGATCAGTTTGGTGATTTATAATATATGTATGAGAACTGTTTTGCCGGAAATCTTGGACCCGGTCCGTTCATACAGGATTCCGCATTCCATCAGGGTATCCGGATATGACCGTCGCTGAAATAATCCGCATCCTTAAGGAACTTGGCGATCCGTCCAATGTCGAAGGCATGAAGAAGGCGGGGATCACCCCGGTGACGACCTGGGGGGTCCGGGTACCCAGGCTGCGGGAACTGGCCAAAAATATCGGGACCGATCATGAGCTGGCGCTGGAACTCTGGGGGATCGACTGCCGGGAAACACGCATCCTGGCCTCTATGATAGCGGATCCCCGGAAAGCGACATCCACGCTGATCGATGAATGGACATCCCGGTTCGATTACTGGGAGATCTGCGATCAGTGCTGTATGAATCTATTTGAAAAAACTCCTTTTGCCGGGGAAAAGGCGATCGCATACAGCGGGCGGCCTGAGGAGTATGTCAAGCGGACGGGATTCGTGCTTATGGCCCGGCTGGCAGTGAGTGATAAAAATGCTCCGGACGATTTTTTCGAAACATTTCTCCCCCTGATCAAGCGAGAAGCGGACGATGGGCGGCCCATGGTGAAGAAAGCGGTGAATTGGGCGCTCCGACAGATCGGAAAACGTAATCTCCGGTTACATTCCCGCTGCTGTGATCTTGCCCGTGAAATAATGAAAAGTGATTCCAAAGCGGCCCGCTGGGTAGCTTCCGATGCTCTGCGGGAATTGACCAGCGAAGCGGTGCGGCAGCGGCTGGAGAAACGGGGTGTATAAATCCCTCCTTTGATGTCTCCAGTTTGATGAAGATGGGAGGCTGTACCACTATTGTTTGTTAGGGAAGCATTCCCTGGAAAGGACTTCTCTCATGCATAACAGGGTTACAATCCGGCGGGCCCTTCCCGCCGATGCAGAAACAATCGTCTCGTTTAATCAAAAAATGGCTGTCGAGACTGAAGGAAGGAAGCTTCCTGATGAGATAATTTCAGCCGGTGTCAAGCAGGTGTTTTCGGATACATCTCTGGGATTTTATCTGGTGGCAGAGTTTGAGAAGGAAATCGCCGGCTGCCTCATGGTTACCTATGAGTGGAGCGATTGGCGCAACGGCCTCTTCTGGTGGATTCAGTCTGTTTATGTGCCTCCGGAATTCCGCCGCCGGGGTGTCTATCGGGCCATGTATCAATTTATTCGGGATGAGGCCGCAACCAGGACGGAAGTCTGCGGCTTCCGTCTTTATGTGGAAAAGGAAAATGAAACGGCCATGAAGACCTATCGGGCTCTGGGCATGGAGGAGACGCCCTACCGGCTTTTCGAGGCTGTGATAAATAAATAGTGAGAGGTCGGTATGAAAACGGGATTACTGTTAATGGCCGGATTGAGCTGTTTGATCATGGGATCTGTGCGGCAGGATAAAGAGAAGCTGGGCTCGGATACGGCTCTTATCATTATTGACGTTCAGGATTTTTATTTTCCGGGTGGGAGTACGGAGCTGGTTCATCCGGAAGAAGCGGCCGCTGCCATAAAGAGGGTGTTGAACTTCTTCCGGCAGCATCAACTGCCCATCATCCATGTCAGGCATAATGTCCAACGGGAGGGAGATATCCACCATTCCGCGGCTCCCCTGCCGGGAGAGAAGATCATCAGCAAGGATTATGCTAATTGTTTCCGCGATACTGATCTGCTGGTTTACCTACATGAGCACGGTATCACCAGTCTGGTGCTTTGCGGTATGCAGACCCATATGTGTTTGGAGGCCGGCACCAGGGCGGCCGTTGATTTAGGATTTTCCTGCATAGTCATATCCGATGGTTGCGCTACCGGGGATCTCACGTACGATCATCGCACCGTCCGGGCCGCGGATGTTCAGACTGCCACCCTGGCCAGCCTAAACCGCACCTACGCGCAGCTGCTCACGGCTAACCAATTCATTGACAAATACCGCTAGCAGCAGGGGACGAGGGGATTTATCCGGTTTTCTGGGCGACATGATACCCGGTTACCGTTTCCCTTCGTGCAGTTCTTCTTCGGTGTTAATCTCCCAGATGGCGTTTTTACTTTCGATCCCATTCACGATAATCTCCACCGCCTTCATAGCCGAGAGCATGGAATGGTCCTGGTTATTGTAGCGGTGCATCCCGTTGCGGCCGACAGGATACAGGTGTGTGAGACTGTTCAGGTATGACCGTATCAGCGGCAGATCGTCATAGGTGCCGAAATAAGCGGGATAGGCTTTCGGCTGTCTGATGATAACGGCATCGAGAACATCAGCTCTGGTGATAAGGTGCAGTGAATCCAGTTCCGATACAGCCAGTTCTCTCAGTTCCCCGTCACTCATCCGCCACATTTCATCTCCCTCGTTGCAGAAATATTCGGAGCCGATCCAGACCGTATCCGGATCCGTTACCATGTAGGGACTCCAGTTGTTGAAGATTTGCAGCCGCCCCAGCTTTACATGATTTTCCTGTATATAAATCCACTGATCCGCCAGTTCCCTGGTCAGTTTTTTCAGCAGCAGTCCGATGATAATAAAATCACGGTACACGAGACCTTTTGCTGCCTCCGCGACCTCTTCAGGCACCGGCATCTCCATGGCGGCGATGAGCTCCTTTAGCGGCATGGACGAAATCAGATAATCCCCCTGTATCTCTTTGGTATTTCCAGTTTTCTCATCTCTGACACGGACGAGAAATCTGTCCCCGGGCAGGGGATGTACTCCGACGACCGTATGCGAGTGGATGATACGGCCTCCTCCAGCGCGGATACGGGCTGCGGCTTCCTCCCAGAGCTGCCCCGGACCGAATTTCGGATAAGTGAATTTCTTGATGAGAGAAGTTTCCACTGATTTTTTCGAAACGCTGGCGAGTGAAAGAAAATGTTCCCTGAGCGCGTGCAGAATCGTCTTGGCAATCGATAGATTTTTGATCCGCTGTGAGCCCCATTCAGGTTTGATTTCGCGGCAGGAGACACCCCATACTTTTTCGGTGTACCCCTTGAAAAAGGTGCGGTATAGTTCTTTGCCGAACCGGTGAATGAACAGGTCCTCTAGTGTTTCGATCGGATCTTCTCTGGAGAGTCTGACATTGATGTAACTGACGCAAATTCTAATCGTTCTCCAGAGGCCGAGTTTTCGAAAGGTCTCGATATTCAATTTGACGGGGTATTCAAAGAGGTAGTTCAGGAAATAGATATGTGAGAGCCGGTCCCTGATGAGCATGACTTTGTCCGTATGTGCGGGATCAGCATCCTTATCATTCTGCAGAGGAAGCATTTCTTGCCACCAGGCGTTGACCCATTCCGATTTCGAGAAAAAACGATGACCGCCGATATCGAGCTTGTTGCCACGATAATCAACGGTTCTGGAAAGGCCGCCGATCTGATCCGTTTTTTCGAATACCACCGGTGTGATATCTGACTGTCTGATCAGTTCACAGGTTGCGGTAAGACCGGCGGGCCCGGCGCCGATAATGATTGCGGTTTTCTTCGTCATTGAATTGGGTTATCCTGATTTGCAGTGATCAGGGGACCGGTATTCCTCATTCAAATCACCTGCAGCTGGTCCGGTCGCTTCATTAAAAATACATAAAAGGATGTGGCTTTTCCACTACTTTTTTCAGTTTAATCCCCCAAAAACCGTGCTGCCGGTGTATCATCGGTTGCGCCTCAACGCGAATTGAATTTTCTGATTTAAAAATCCCAGGGCATTGGCCGTCTGTGTCAGGGCCATTAATCCAGCGAGGAGAAATGTCTTGATTCCCCTGCCTGTTCTGAAAGGATATTTTAGTAAATCAAGGTAGAATGAGAGCGGCTCCATGTGGATGCCGGATTTACTGCGTAATGCTCTGATATGGTGAAAACGAAAGGCGCTGCTGCCGTAGTTATAATGCTGGCGCCAGAACATGCGGAATGCAAGGGGATGCGCATGGTGGATGAGTACTTCCGGCGCATAACGGATAGGATGACCATATAAGAGCCAGCGGTCGCAGAATTCACGATCCTCAGCAGCAGCGTTCGGAAAACTGGTGTCAAAGCCGCCGATCTCGAAAAAGGTATGTTTTGGCATAGTCAGATTATTGGAGGTGAGGAAACGGGCCTTGTCGGGAACTCTATTATAATATTCGAACAGATATTCGATGAGCAGCTGGCTGGTGGTAGAGAAGAGATTATATGGCAGCGCGTTGATACTCCTGCCGCCGATACAGCAGTCCGGAAACCGGGTGAAACGTTCTGACAATGAGCGCAGCCAGGATGGATCCGGCCGGCAGTCGTCATCGGTGAACGCCAGATAGGGTCCTTGGGCCGCCGCGGCACCGGTGTTTCTCGCTGAGGCCGGGCCTCCATTTTCCTGGGTGATCAAGGTAACCCGGAGTGTATCGGTGTAGACCGCTACCGTCTGATCAGGGGGCTGGTCGCTCCCGTCGTCAACGACAATGACTTCAAACCGATCCGGGGGATAATCCAGCGATGCAATTGAGCGCAGGCAGTCACGCAGCTGCGATTCACGGTTGCGGGTGGGAATGATGATGGAAAAGAATGGCTTTTTCATGGTCCGCCTTTATGTATTATCGCTCGCGGATTGAAATTACAGGTTACAATTCAGCAGCCGGCACGGTTTATCACAGGAGCGGGCCGCGCTGCGGATTTCTTGGGCCTTTCTGCTTCGCCAGACGCGGCCGGGATTATCCGCGAGAATATTGCCGATGGGCGGGAATCCGTAGCAGAGACGTATGTCACCCGCGGGATCGATATAGAGCCGCTGGGTCATCCCGATACAGGGGATGAATTTGACCGCTCCGGGATCGGCAAAATACTGCCGGAAGCGTTTCAGCTGTAACGGTGGATTAATAATCCCATAGCCGCGGCGCTGCAATGACAATATCTGTCTGATTTGACGGTTCAGTTCCTCTATATTTTTTATCCAGAAGGGATTTTTCTCATGCCAGCGATTATTTGAATCCTGCATGGCTTCACGCTGGGAGAAAGAGTAATGAACACCGGTGGGAAGCAGTACTTGATAAATGATACCGTTAAGATTCTTTGCATGGGCAAAATGAGCGAGACTGGTCAGTTCGGCGATATTGGGTTCCATGATAATGGTCGAAAGAGAGAGCTTCAATTGCCCGGGACCGCCCTGCCATCGTTCAATGAGCCGCATAATAGCGGCATAGCTTCCTTTCACACCCCTGCTGGCATCGTGCGCCTCTTCCTGCAGACTATTGAGGGAGAGCGTGAGGGTGCAGCCGGGAATCTTCTTAAGCCGGCTGAACATATCGTCGGTGATCAGATCACCGTTGGAGACGACCACCGCCCGGAGTTTATATGCTGCTGCCTCTTCGAGAATATCGACCATATCCTCCCGTATAAACGGCTCTCCTCCGCTCACCGCGATTTCCCGCAGCAGGGCGGTCCTGCTGATTTTTACGAGGATCTGTTTCCAGGCGGTCAAATCCAGTTCCGGTCCTGGATCCTTATCCAGCCACTTTGAACAGGTGGGGCAGCGGAAGTTGCAGCGGTTGGTAATGTCAATTGAAATTCTCAACGGAGGCGGAACAATGTGGAGCCTGTATAAGGCCAGCTTGAGAACTTGTGATATATCACTTCTGAGTGCCCCTGCAGTTCCCTTCAGAGCGGCGATAATGTCAATACCTTCACTCATCATCTCCGCCGGCCTCGTTCTTCGGCAGATGTGCGGTACGGTGAAATTCATGGCGTATCATTTTACTGTTCGAGTCTCCTGATCCAAGCATGTACCCAGTCAGTTCGCCCAGGGCGCTGAACGAAAGCCCCGGGATCGCCAACGGCAGCGCGGCGAAGGGAACGGTCCGCCGGTCGCCGGCCCGGATCAGCTGAGAGGCCAGGCGAAACAGGCGCACCAGCGGAATGAGCGGAGCGCCGCCGGTGTAGAGCAGCCGTTTCAGGAGAGGCCAGTCTTTGGCCCGGTCCGCGGCAAAGAGCCGCCCAATGTGAAATTGCACCGGCAGGGAGGGCAGCAGACGGCTGAATCCCAGATGATAGATGACAGCACTCGGTTCAGTGCAGATTTCATAGTCGCGCTGCAGCAGATCCGCGTGCAACATTGCCTCGACTTCCAGCATGGCACCCAATGAGTCGCCGTAGGTGATAAGAATATCCCGCTTGTAGCTGCTGTTGTGCCCGGGGAGAATCGTAACGGCTCCGCCATCAAGCGGTTCCATCCACTGCCCGTAGGTGATGATAAAATCGGCCCAGCTCACGAGGTTGTCGGGTTTGGCATTACGGACCGCCGGCCCCACCGCCGCCCATGGCTGGCGATGAGCCTTGATGAGGGCTTCCGCCCACCCTGAATCCGGGTAGACATGTTCCTCGATCAACGCGATAACAGGAGCCCTCGCCGCTCGGATTCCGACAGCTTTCGCCGTGCCCAGTGAATCGATGGATGGAATTTCAACGACACGACAGTCATAGAGGCTGCTACCGACGGAGTCATCAGGAACGACAGCTGCTTCAGCGGGCCCTATAATGATCAATTCTATCCGGTTCCGAACCGTCTGTTTTTGAATATATCCGACAGTCTTCCTGATCGTGTCATATCGGTCCGGTGTGATGATGATCACCGAGAGATCGGGAGCAGCGGCTGCACCCATATTCCTATCCTCCAAAATCGTTTCTCCTGCTGTCACTATGTTGCTGCTAGGTCAATCGGCCTTGTTTTCTGTATCCGCTGGCATATCGGGGAGCAATCCACCGTATCATCCGGTACGTACGGTAGTTATTGACCGCCCAGATACACCACTGGCAGGCACAGACTCCCTGCATTGATGCGAGGCTTTCCCGATGAACAGCTGCGGCCCGGAAATCCCGGTAGGCCCGGCCGTTCCAGATTTCCTGAAAAGTGGCTTCATCCAGGTTCCCCAGAGGCAGATAGCAGCGGCAGCAGGGCATGACCTCCCCATCTGCCCGCACGCGGGCACCATACCATCCCGCAAAACAGGGCATGGTGTTCCAGGAGTCTTCCTTCAGCCGGTACTGCAGGAGAAGGTCATCGATATTGTTGATTAATCCGGCTGCGACGAGCCGTTTTTTGTGGATGAGCAGATCCCCTGATAGTGCCGCGATCTCCTCCGTATTCAGGGCTGCCTCAATAAATTCTCCGCTCCAGTGCTTATAGGGATTGAGAGCGATCCCGTCACAGCCAAGCTCCAGAGCCAGGTCTATTTTTTTATCAATACTCTGATAATTGAATCGGTTGAGCGGTCCGGTGATGAGAACCCGGGTGTTCGCGGTGCGCATTTCCGATTTCATTCGCGTGACGGTGCTGATCCCCGTTTTGGTTTTATCAAAATTTTCCGGTTTAACTCCCGGGTAGCAGCGGGCATATTCTTCCGGAGTGCTGGCCCAGAGCGATACCTTCAGAATGTCCACGCCGGTGTCCAGGATCGCGGCGGCAATGTTCCGGTCAAGAAGCGTCCCGTTGGTGAACAACTGGATTATCAATCCCTGTTTCTTCAGGGAAGCGATCATGTCGAAGAGACGGGGATGCAGCAGCGGTTCTCCCTCTCCGGTGAGGATGATTTCCCGGGTGCCGAGCCTGGAGACCTCCTCTCCGAGCCGGCTGACCAGATCCGGATCGATATTCCCTGTATTGACATCTCCGGCCGAAAAACCCCGGGATTTTGAGGAGTGATACTGGCATCCCAGGCAGTTCATGTTGCAGCGGCTGGTGACATCGAGTTCGATAAAAAGCGGGCCGCCGAAGGCGGTACTGCCGTTAAGCAGTCCCCGCAGCAGTCGCAGTTTCTGATTCAGTGACGCGATGGGTCCATCCTCCAGTGTCTGCCGTCATTGTGATCTTGCTTTCTCATGTATGCTTTCACTGTTTTTCAGAACGGGCAGGGGTAGTATACCGGCCCTGTCTGAAAAAATTACGCAGAATAAGTCTGTCTTTGCGGGAGAACTCGCCAACGGCCCAGAGCAGCAGAACGCTCAGCAGCAGGCCGAGAACGAGTTTGCCCAGTACCGCCGCGCCGGAGACGGGCCAGAGACGGGCGGCAATCCCAACCGCGCATGCGCAGGCACTGCTGCGGATTATCGTCCAGGCCGGCGGACTGAGCTTCAGATGGCGCTGCAGCATGAAGAACGTCAACAGTGTGCCCGTAAGGACGGCGGCAAGGGTGGCGGCGGCAATGCCGACAGCACCAAATAAGGGGTATCCGATTCCGTACCCGACAACGGCCACCGGCAGCATGGGCCAGGTCACTCGAACACTCATCCCCGGGATGTTCCAGGCGATGAAGAGGGCGATACCGATGTTGATTACCAGAAATCCCATGCCTGCGAAGAGCAGCAGGGGAAAAAGTGTTGCGGCGGCTTTGTATGCGGGACCGAAAATGAACGACACGATTTCATCGGCACAGACGGCGGCGATTGCCGCCGCAGGCAGAACCCAGAACAGGGAGCGGAGCGTAGCTATCGCTAGTTCCCTCGCCGTCTGTTCATCTCCATGGTGTCTGGAATGGGTGAGAACCGAAAGGAGTGTCGGTCTGATGGCACTGGAGAGCAGGATTGGAGCAACCGCCAGGTTTTTTGCCGCGCCGTATTGTCCGGTAACGGCAGATGACCCGCCAAACGCTTTTAAAACAATCAGTTCCTGCACCAGCAGCCGTTTGTATATTTCCGCCAGCTGCAGCGGGGCGAAAAAGTGCCAGAAACGAGTCAGCGCTGCGAATCCGCCTTTCCGGAAATCCGGTTTGACCAGGGTGAAGCCGAGAATAGCTTCCGCAAGCGAGGCGCAGATGAGTCCGAGCAGCGCGCCGCGAATTGAGAGTCCAATGCTCACAAAAAGAATGATAAAGACAAGCCGGGA
Organism: uncultured bacterium; assembly: GCA_964621645.1. Lineage (GTDB taxonomy): Bacteria > Zhuqueibacterota > QNDG01 > QNDG01 > JAGLOF01 > CAZUMH01. The sequence continues at coordinate 18,144 of CAZUMH010000019.1, read as the reverse complement.
GATCCAGTAGGCTGAGCGCATGGCCGCATTCTGACGGAATTTTCGACAGCCCACAGCGATGTGCCTGCTTGCGTGTGCCAGGGCGAATACCGGAATGTCGAGGCTCAGCAGTCTGAGTAGTGGTGTTGTTTCAGGCGCTTTGACCAGCAGCGATATAGCCGGGGCCAACAGCACGATGACAAGCGCCGTACAACATCCTGATACAGCATATATCATGTAGACGGTATTAATATGCGGTTTTATATCCGACGGCCCGGAAAGGAATTTAATCGTCGTGTTTCCCAGTCCCGAAACAAGCAGATATTCCATCCAGATGACGAACTGGGTAACGAGAGCGAAGATGCCGTAGCCGGCGGGCTGCAGCTCCCTGGCCAGGAAAACAGCGGTGATGAATCCGGTGGGTATAAGCAGCGCTTCGGCAAAAAAAAGGTGTGCGGCTCCCCGTAAAAATCCAGTGCTGTTTCTATTCATTTGTTACCCGAAATGTGGATGTCCTGTATTATTCGTCCGTCTCCCTGAGCGGCTGCGGGTGCCCGCAGAGAAAGGCGTGTGAGACACAGCGGTCAACATCGGCGTAATTCAGGGAACAGCTGCTGCACCGCATCCCCTGTTCGTACTCCCGCGGGAACCTTTTTCTCACTGTATTGAACCGTTTCCCAAACCAGCCGGAACGGAAACCGTTTTGAGATTGTGTGAACATGTTGCCGATGTTGAATTCCTCACCGGTATTGTAATCACAGGGGACGACAAGACCATCCCGATAGATCGTTGGATGGTTCCAGGGTTTCTTGCAGGGATTTTTAATGCGGATCGGTTCTCCTTTCTGATTATACCGGAACCGTCGATAGACCGCGTTATCGGGGAGAATCGTCTCCCAATGGGACTCATTGTCGAAGCTGCACATGGTCTTGAGGGAAAAGATATCAACTCCCAGTTTTTCGGCGAGAGAGCGCATCGGCTCCACCTGGTGCTCGTTTTCACGGGTTACCAGCATACGAAGATTTATCCGCGGAGAAGATGATCCCCGTTCATTTCTGCGTTCCTAAAGGTTTTTAATACCGTCGACGACCCTGTTAAAATCGCCTTTTTACCGGTATTGTTCGTATGTGTCCGGATCGACGCCGTCAAGCGCGATGATGAGGACATCGAGCCGGGAATCGATGAGCCGGTCAATATTCTCCCTGTTCTGGAAGAAATGAGCGTTGGTACTGTTGATAATCTTGATCCCTCTGTCATGGGCGTATCTGGCCATAGCGAAGAAATCCTTGTTTAGGAAGGGCTCGCCCCAGCCCCAGAAATGGAGGAACAGCAGGTGGTCGCCGATTTCGTCGATTATCCGTTTGAAATCGGACAGAGCCAAAAATCCTCTGGGCTTGTTGTCGGTGACGATGTGGCAAAGGGGACACCGGAGATTGCAGCGGTTGGTGACGTCGATGTCGAGAAACAATGGATCGGAACGGGCGATCCTGCCGTTGACCAGCCCTCTAAAAAGTAAATATCTGTTTATTATTGACTGTACATTCACGTATGTCGTTCCTGAACAGGATCCGATTCCGGAGCCGGACGCTTTCTTTTCACCATCCTGCTCAGCAATGTTTCCACACCGATGATACCAAAGACGGCACTGCTGTAAAAGAGGTAAAACGCATGCATCATCGTCGCATCTATGAAAAAGAGGACTCCTCCCTTTCTCAGGAAGAGGCCGTATATATCCCGGTTCAGCAGCCAGAGCAGCAGCATCGCGAGCGGGAGAACGAGCCAGATCCAGGGATTGAAAAAACCTGTAATGACAGAACCGAGTATTATCCAGACAATCAGCGCGCTGAACCTGGAAGAGACATTGAGATTCAAATCGGCGGGGAGTTTTTTCTCTTTAAGGATCAACCGTGTCCAGGGTACCGCTCTGTTCACGATGTCGGTGAGGACGACATCCCTGAACGTCCACCGCTTCAGATGGATGACCTGAATTTCTGGACAGAGCAGGATGCTGCGTCCCTGTCCGCACATCCGGTACCCGAGTTCGATATCTTCGATGGACGGCCGGACGAATGACTCATCGAATCCGCCTGATTTATGGAATATTTCCCTGCGGACAGCCCCGCAGCCGGCCCAGAACGTGAACGCTTTCCGGTTTCCATGCTGATGAACGCTGTGATGCAGCAGGTTTTTGTACCTGCTGATCCAGCCGGAAGCCGACGGATTGTCGTCATAGGAGCCGAAAAGCGCATCTATCTCCGGATGGGTACGGAACATGTCGTCGATCTTTTTCAGAGTATCGTCATGAACAGCGACATCCGCATCGAGAAAGATAAGGATCTCCCCCCGGGCTGACTCCGCGCCGCGGTTTCTGGCGGCGGCGGGCCCCCTGGGGCCATTCCCCATACGGATAACCGTGGCGTTCGCCGGCGCGTTTCGGCCGATGCTGCCGTCTGAAGACCCGTCATCGACAATGATTACTTCAGTATCCGATGGAAGCGAACGTTCAAGCGCCGCCAGACAGTCAGGCAGAGTGTTGCCGGCGTTATAGGCCGGAATGATAACGGACAGTCTTGGTGATGACATACAGTTTTCAGGCTTTGCAGGTTCGTACTTTATCTTCAGAGTGTTGGCTCACTGTCTGTTTATGCTACAATAGTGTGAAATCGGTTTTGTTTTTTTATTAGGGCAACGGGAATAAGGTAATTCTATTGTCAGAGAATGTCAATATGTTAATGGACAAGGGATGAGAGGGAGAGAAAATGTTGATCCCGGTGATTCATTGAGGGCAGGTATTATCTTTACATTTAATCCTTTCTCTGCTTGTTCGATTTGTTTATATTCCTAGTCGAGTTGTTTCTGTACGGTGCCTTCCGGTAAGAACGCGACGGGACGACCACAGAAGATGAAGCTGCTTATGGAAGGCGCATTTCTGCAGGTGTACCGCAAAACAGGGGACAATAGTGGCCGAGAAGCATTTACACGAGCAAATCCGCTTCACCCGGGAGTATCTGGTACCCTATTTTGAGAAACATCTGCCCGGTTTCAGAAGGATGCGGGTGCTGGATATCGGCTGCGCCGAGGCGGGATTCCTCTCCGTTCTTCATGAGATGGGGGTGGAGACGGTGGGAGTGGAGCTGGAAAGAGAGCGGGTAGTCAGGGCCCTCTCAGCGAATCATGAACTCATTATCATTCAGGGGGATATCACGGATGAATCAATCGTAAGAAAGATCCCGGGCCGTTTTGATCTGATTGTGCTTCGGGATGTGATCGAACATATTCCCCCTCGTGAGAGGCTGATGAGCATCATCAGACAGCTGCTGCGTCCCGGCGGTTTCGTATTCATCTCCTTTCCGCCCCGCTTTTCACCCTTCGGGGGACATCAGCAGAATGGGCGTTCTCTCCTGCGTTATGTTCCCTATCTGCAGCTCTGGCCGCCGTTTCTCATCAGGCTGGCCGGCCGTATATTTCACGAGTCCCCCAAACTGGTGGACCATGTGATACACAATTTCCGCACGGGCCTGAGTATCCGCCGATTCAGTCGACTCTGCCGGGAAAGCGGATTCGCGCCCCTCATCTGGCAAATTTTTCTGGTGCGGCCCATCTATCGGCAGCGCTTCGGTCTCCGGGCTCGGCCGGCACCAGATCTGACCCTTGTCAGGGAAGTCGTCGCCAGCGGGTGTGAAACGCTATTACAGCTGAATCCCTAATATTTACTTCTGCTCCCGCCGGGATGTCAGAGCCAGAAATTTCACTCTGTCATAGACTGATCCGATCGGCACGCCGTGCTTCTCGGCCAATTTTTTGCAGTCATCATATTCCGGAGAAAATGATTCACTGCCGTCCGGCATGACCCTCACCTTGACCCGTACTTCACCCCATTCCGATGGCACTTTTAGGATCGATCGCGTTAGAAGAGAGCGCTTCTTAATTTCGGATATACGCAACCCCAGCGTCGTGGTCTCGCTGAAGATGATCCTGGACACATCCGCTACCAGACGCGGATGTGCAAGCACGCTGAGGATAACGCCGGGACGGTTTTTCTTCATGATGATGGGAGTGAGAAAAACATCCAAAGCGCCGGCCTTGAACAGCGTGTCCATGATGTGCTCGTAAAACTGGGGATTCATGTCGTCGATGTTGGTTTCGATCATCTGTACCTCATCTTTTTGGGAAGGCTGGGTGCGGCTGCCCAGGATGAGACGAAGCACATTGGGAATGGCAAGTTCTCGCTGGCCCGCGCCGTATCCCACGGAGGCAAGCGTCATTTCCGGCAGAGGCCCGAATTCTTCAGCCAGACTGGAGATAAGAGCGGCTCCGGTAGGCGTGGTCAGTTCGGCTTCAACACCGGTGGAATAGACCGGCACTCCGTCCAGCAGCTTAATAGTGGCCGGGGCCGGCAGGGGCAGAGAGCCGTGGCTGGTATCGATGCGGCCTGAACCCAGATGGATTTTAGAGGAGTAAATAGTTTTGATGTCAAGCATTTTGAAGCCGATAAAGGCTCCCACGATATCTATGATGGAGTCCACCGCGCCGATTTCATGGAAATGGATCTTTTCAGGGCTGGTGCCGTGGATGGCCGCTTCCACCTCAGCCAGGCGCCTGAACACGCCGAGGCTCATTGCCTTGATGGGTGGTTTCAGATCACTGGACTGGATAATATCCTCGATCTCTTTGAGGCCCCGCGGCGGCTGTTTGTCTTCCACAATGACCGAGAACCTGGTCCCCGAGATGTGCCGGCGCAGTACGCTTTCTGATTCGAGACGATATCCGGACAGGGGGAGTTTTTTCAGCTCGTTTTTAAATTTTTCGAAGTCAAGCCCTGCATTCAGCATGGCGCCGATAATCATATCCCCGCTGATTCCCGCGGAGCAGTCGAAATAGGCCATTTCGGCTTTCATGAATTATTTCTCCCTACATGGAATGTTTGCCACCCGTCCCAGGGAACAACGGGTGATCTGAAAACTGGGCCGCAGAAATATACATATTTTATTCAGGCAATCCAAGGCGTTCCGGCAAACAAAATAGCCTGGTTATATCCGCCGGAGAGATTGCGGTATTTGAATACGGCGCTTTACAGGATAAAGGGGATCCGGACAGCGTGGGACGATTTGAAAAGAGCGGGCAGTTCTCGATTGTGAACCATCCCGAAACAGACACCGGAAGACCAATAAAAACTCTTGATTATCTGTAAATCTTTTCTTAAAATAAATACTCTATGGAAACGAACCCGGCACATGTGACCGGTATTACTCACCGGCGTCTTCCTTCCTGGCTGCGCGCTCAAAAGCGCGACACAATGGATGTGGTTGCAGTAAAAAGAATGATTCGCAAGATGGGACTGCATACCGTTTGCCAGTCAGCCAACTGTCCCAATATTAGCGAATGCTTTAGCAAATCCACAGCAACTTTTATGATATTGGGTGATATCTGCACCAGGAACTGCCGTTTCTGCGGTGTTTCCAATGGCATTCCTTTTCCGGTGGATGAATTTGAACCCCGCCGTATCGCAGAAGCGGTTCAGGTACTTGGATTGAAGCATGCAGTGATCACATCTGTGACAAGGGACGATCTTTCCGATGGCGGAGCCACACACTTCGCCTGTGTTGTGGCTGCCCTGCACCATTCGTCACCGGATCTCACGGTAGAAGTCCTCATCCCCGATTTCAGAGGGAATGAGGATAGCCTGAATGCGGTACTTGAGAGCAGGGTGGATATCCTGAATCACAATGTGGAAACCGTTCCCCGTCTCTACCCCCGGATCAGACCCCAGGCCGATTATATTCGGTCACTCTGTCTTCTAAAGCAAACCAAGGAGCTGCGGCCGGGACAGGTGAGTAAGTCGGGAATAATGGTAGGGTTGGGAGAATCTGAGGATGAACTGAAGAAACTGTTCGACGAACTGGCGGCCGTTTCCTGCGACATCCTGACTATAGGTCAGTACCTGGCGCCCGACCGCGACAGTTATCCGGTTCATGATTTTATCCCGCCGCAGCGTTATGCTATCCTGGAAAGAATGGCTCGAGAAGCTGGCATCCCCTGGGTATATGCCGGTCCGTTTGTGCGGAGTTCTTACAACGCCGAATCAGCGATGGCGAAGATTAAGGAGTTCCGCAATGAATAACCTGTTTGATATTCTCCTGGAATCCGCCGGCAGATTCCCGGATAGACCGGCACTGATATTTCAGGAACAGACTATTGATTATAATACCTTGCTGGAAGCCTGCCGGCGTCTTTCCCGGGGGCTGACCAGGCTGGGGATCACTAGGGGAGATCGCATCGGACTGATGCTTCCCAATATACCGCACTTTGTTTTCAGTTATTTTGCTTTGACTCAAATAGGTGCCGTTGTGGTTCCTCTGTCCATCTTTCACAAATCAGAAGAAATTCGTCACCAATTGGAAGATTCCGAAGCCAGAGGAGTGATCTACTGGAAGGGTTTTCGGGATAATGTACGCCAATCTGTGCAGCAACTGGGGCACTGCATCTATCATATAGTGCTCAGCGATACAAGCAGCGGGGACGAAGTACGGTTGAATTATCTCATGGAAGCACACGGTCCTCTCGATGAGACGGAAGCGGTGCACCCAGCGGATACGGCTTTGATTGTCTATACCGCCGGATCCACCGGACGCCCCCAGGGGGCCGAACTGACGCATGCAAATCTTATTTTCGAAGCGGAAGCCCTCAGCCAGTTTTTCTCTATTTCAGAAGAAGTTAAAGCCCTGGCGCCTATCCCCTTTTATCATCCCCTAGGCCATACGCTCTCTCTGTCCACGTTCCTGCGGGCCGGAGCATCGATCATTCTCATGCCCCGTTTCGATGCAGAAGAAATATTCAGGATGATTGAACGGCATAAACCGGATTTTCTGATAGCGGTTCCTTCCATGCTCAGAGAAATGCTGGCCTGGGATGCAGAGGGTGAACGGGATATCTCCAGTCTCCGCTGTGTTTTGGTAAGCGGTGAGGCGGTGAGCACCCAGACATTGCAAGCTTTCGAGAATAACTACAAGGTGCCTGTCCTGGAAGGATACGGACTCACCGAGGCTTCGCCCATAGTATCATTTAACGATTTGCGCCATGAAAGATTGCCGGGTTCGCTGGGGCTTCCTCTTCCGGGAGTGGACATGAGGATAGTAGATGATGAAGGAAGTGAAATCAGTCCCGGTGAAGTGGGAGAGGTAATCGTCAGCGGTCCCAATGTCATGAAAGGATATCTGAACCGTCCCGAAGCCACCAAAGATACATTGACGGATGGCTGGCTGCATACCGGAGATCTGGCGGAGCTGCGGGATAACGGATTCGGGTTTATCGTCGTGAGAAAAAAGAATGTCATTATTAAAAGCGGCTTTAATGTTTATCCTAAGGAAGTGGAGAAATACCTTATGGAGCATCCCAAGATCGCGGATGCTGTGATCGTGGGATTGCCGGATCCGGCTGTGGGAGAGGATATTCATGCCGGCATCGTTCTTAAGGATGGTGAACAGGCGGAAGTCGAAGAGATCATCACTTATAGCAGAGAACGAATGGCTCCTTATAAATGTCCCCGGACGGTCACCTTTTTAAAGGAAATACCCCAGGGGCCCAACGGAAGGGTGCAGCGAAACAGTGTTAAAGAGATGCTCTTAGAAAAAATAAAGAATGCAACGTAATCCACGAGGAGGATCAAGGTGAAGAATTTCAGTCCCGAGAACATTAGAAATATCGCTTTCGTTGGTCATGGGGGGGTCGGCAAGACCTCCCTGGCGGAAGCATTTCTTTATACGTTGGGTGAGACAAGCCGCATGGGAACAATCGATGACGGTACCAGCGTGTCTGACTACCATCCGGATGAAATCGAGAGAAAAATTTCGATCAGCACCACCGTGATGCATGGGGAATGGAAAAATTATAAGATCAATATTCTGGATACACCCGGCTATTTTGATTTTATCGGCGATACCAAAGGCTGTCTGCGGGTAGCCGATCTGGCAGTGGTGGTGCTGAGTGGTGTGGACGGCGTTGAAGTCGGCACAGAGCAGGTTATGGGGTATGTGGAGGAGTACAAGATACCAAAATTATTTTATATCAACCGGATGGATAACGAGCATGCCAATTTCGACAAGGCCCTGGAATCTGCCCGGGAACGGTACGGTACGGGAGTGTTCGCCCTGCAGTTCCCGGTAAACCAGGGAGAGGGATTCAATAAAATAGTCGACGTACTCAAAATGAAGCTGCTCACTTTCGAAGCCGGAGGGAAAGGCGCACCCAAGGTGGAGGAAGTTCCGGACGACCTGAAAGCCAAAGCAGAAGAGATGCGCAACGCGGTCGTGGAAGCAGCCGCCGAAAGCGAAGACGATCTCCTGGAAAAATTTTTCGAAGAGGGCAGCCTTAACGACAAACAGATTCAAAAAGGATTGCGGGCGGGTATTCTGGCCGGCTCTTTGATCCCGGTACTCTGCGGCTCTGCTACAAAGAATATCGGCACAGCACCGGCACTTGATTTTATCACTAATTTCGGACCTTCTCCCGCGGATTTCAAGGAGGAAACGGGGGGAGATCCCGAAAGCGGCGATGAGAAGAAAAGGCGGGTGGCTCTCGACGAATCCTTCAGCGGACTGGTCTTCAAGACGATTTCCGAATCCCACATTGGCGAGCTTTCTCTGGTCCGGGTTTTCTCCGGAGTCATGAAGACCGGGGATGATGCCTTTAATCCTAATCATGATTGTAATGAGAAGATCGGACAGATGTACGCGTTGAACGGCAAGAAACGTACGGAGCTGGAGTCGCTGGGAGCGGGTGATATCGGCGCTCTGGTGAAGCTGAAAAATACCAAGACGGGTGACACGCTTTGTGACAAACGCAATCCCATAAAGATGAAAGAGATTGAGTTTCCCAATCCGGTGATCAGCGTGGCCATCAGCCCCAAGAGCCGGGGCGATGAGGAGAAGATTTCCAACGGCCTGCACATCCTGCATGCCCAGGATCCGAGTTTTGTTGTGGTAAACGATGCCGAATTAAAGCAGATGATTCTCTCCGGTCAGGGGGAATTGCATCTCAATGTTATCATACAGGCTCTCAAGGAGCGTTTCGGTGTGGAAGTTGAAGAGAAACGGCCCAAAGTCCCCTACCGGGAAACCATCACCATCAAGGCGGATGACAAATACCGTCATAAGAAACAGACCGGCGGTGCCGGACAGTTCGCCGAAGTCTGGATGAGGATCGAACCGAGCCAGCCGGGTGAAGGGTTTATATTTGAGAATGAGGTTAAAGGCGGCTCAATTTCCGCAGTGTTTATTCCTGCGATTGAAAAGGGAATCAAGGATGTTCTGCGGGAAGGTCCTGTTGGGGGCTATAAGGTCGTGGATGTAAAGGCGATTGTCTATGACGGCAAGGAACATCCCGTTGATTCCAAGGAAATCGCTTTTCAGACGGCTGGGAGGGAGGTATTCCGCAGTTGTATCATGAAAGCGAAGCCGATCCTCCTGGAACCCATCTATGATGTTGAGGTGAAGGTTCCCGAAGAATATATGGGTGATGTAATGGGCGATCTGTCCGGCCGGCGCGGTAAGATCGGCGGAATGGAATCCAGCGGAAGTTTTCAGGTGGTAAAGGCCAAGGTGCCGCTGGCAGAACTTGACAGGTATGCTACCACACTGCGCTCCATTACGTCGGGTCGAGGATTTTTCGGCCGGACCTTTTCTCATTACGAGCGTGTGCCCAGAGAACTGGAGGACAAAGTCATACAGCAAGCCAAGGCTGAACGGGAGAACGAGGCCTAAGGTGACTGAAACAGGAAAAGAGAAAAACGCACAGGAGAGGCCCAGGATTATCTGGGCTCCCTGGCGCATTGCCTATATCAAACACACAGATAAGGAGCCAGGCTGTATTTTCTGCCGGAAACCGGCCGAAGACAACGATGCTGAGAATTATATTGTTTTTCGGGGTGAGACAGCTTTTATAATGCTGAATCGTTATCCGTATAATAACGGGCACCTGCTCCTGGCGCCGTACCGGCACACGGGGAGGCTCGCCGATCTGGATGCGGAAGAATCCGCCGAACTGATGCGGCTGCTCCAGCTTTCCCAGCAGGTACTGGAGGAGGAGATGTCTCCCCAGGGATTTAATATTGGCATGAATCTGGGGCGTACGGCCGGCGCCGGCATTGAAGATCACCTGCACTTTCATGTGGTGCCCCGCTGGTCCGGTGATACCAATTTTATGCCGGTGTGCGGGCAGACCAAGGTGGTGTCCGAGGGTCTGGCGGAAACCTGGAGCTATCTTCAGGCCGCGTTTAAGCGGAAGATGAAATAAAACATCCAACCTGGAAGGCGGTAAGATAATAATGAAAATCAGATTATTAACGGCAGCGGTTCTTCTCATCATTGCGTTTATTGTGTCAGACTGCGGAACACTGGGGTATCATGGCCCGGGGTCTCCTTCCGATCCGGTGGTGGTTCTTGAAACATCGGAGGGGAATATATTCATTAAGCTGTTTCGAAAAGAGGCGCCTATCGGAGTGGAAAATTTCCTGCAGTATGTGCGAGAGGGGTTTTACGACGGGCTCATTTTTCATCGGGTCATCGATGGATTCATTATCCAGGGCGGCGGTTATGACGAGCAACTGCAGGAGCGGCAGACCCATGATCCAATCCCCAATGAAGCCACTAACGGACTGCGTAATCTGAGAGCAACTGTTACATACGCCCGTACGGATGATATTTCCAGCGCCACTTCCCAGTTTTTTATTAATCTCAAGAACAACCGCACCCTGGATCATCGCAGCAACACTCCCCGGGGATACGGGTACGCGGTTTTCGGCAAAGTGGTGCGGGGTATGGCGGTGGCTGACAATATCGGGAAAGTCAGAACAGTAATGAAAAACGGGATGCAGAATGTACCAGCCGTACCGATTGTCATCAAGAAAGCCTTTATATTCGAACCGGAGCACTGAGGCTGGCCCTGCATCTGAAGGAGCACATTACTATGAAACAGTTAAGTCTACTATTCATGGTCCTGCTGGTTCTGGGTTTAAGTTTTTCCTGCAGTAAAAAGGAGGAGGGTGAGATGCCGGATACAGATCGGGTCCTCCTGCAAACCAACATGGGTGACATCCTGATTCAGCTGAATGAGGAAAAGGCTCCCATTTCAGTGGAAAACTTTAAAGCCTACGTGAAAGCAGGATTTTACGACGGTACCATCTTTCACCGTATCACCAGACCGGATGAGCATGGAAATGGGATTGCCATTATCCAGGCCGGCGGCATCGATGAGAGTTTTCAGCCGAAGGCGGCAATAAGAAATCCCATCCCAAACGAGGCGGCCAATGGACTCAGTAACGTAAGAGGCACCATTGCCTACGGCAGGCGCCAGGCTCCGAACAGCGCCACGTCCCATTTTTATATCAACGTGACCGATAATACCGGTCTTGATCACAATGAGGATTCTTTCGGGTATGCCGTTTTCGGCAGAGTAACGGAAGGGATGGAGGTGGTGGACAAGATCGACGCCTTGTCGACCCGGCCGGGTACAGAGATTCCCGAACGCACAGTGAAAATCAAGAAAGCAAAGATGGTGAAATAGACAGCGGCGGAGCAGTATCGATCCCGGCGTTTTACGGCGTTGCATCTTTCCATTGTAACCGGAGAGTGATAATCTCCACGAAACTTCGTTGGATACCAAAACGGGAAAACACATGGCGCGCATTCTGGTAATAGACGATGAGAAAATAATCAGAAATGTAGTGCGCCGTTATCTCGAGCGTGAAGGACACGAAATTGTGGAAGCGGAGGATGGTGAGATCGGCATGCGGATATATGATAAAGAGACTTTCGATCTGGTCATTACCGATATTATCATGCCCAACCGGGAAGGGATCGAAACCATCGCCGGCATCAAACATCTTAATCCTGAGGCCAAGATCATTGCCATGACTGGGGGCGGAAAAGCAGGACCGCGCAACTATTTACAGCTGGCACGCAGATTCGGCGCCAGTGATACCTTTATCAAAGGGAAAGATTGGCAGCCCCTCTGCGACATGGTACAGCATGTTTTAGCCGGAGGGCGATAACGTGGAAGACAAACGGAAAACGGTAGCGGTTTTAGGCGCGAGCGATAAAGAGGACAGATACTCCAATCGGGCCATTAAACTTCTTTTACGACATAACCACAGAGTCATTCCTGTTCATCCCCGTCTCAGCAGTATTGCCGGTCTGCAGGTGGTCCCTGATTTGCCGTCAATTAATGAGCCGGTTCATACGCTGACCATTTACCTGACACCGGCCCGCCAGAAAGCTCTCTATCAGAATATAATAGATATGGGCCCGCAACGGGTTATCTTTAATCCGGGTACCGAGAACCCAGAATTTGAAAAAACCCTGCGCCAGCAGAATATCGAATGTGTGCGTAGCTGCACGCTGGTTATGCTGCACAGCGGACAATTTTAGCCGGCCGGGGAGGCCGGACATTTTTTGGACTTACCTCTGGAAAAATCCCATCATAAACCAGAAAGAGCGGCAGGAGTATGAAAACCAGGTTTCGCGTCTATTTCTATGAAGCCTTCCGGGAAGAGGAAAAGAAACTGAGAGAGCTGATCCCTTCTGATTGGGAAGCCCGTTTTACTGATAAAACTATCCAGGAGGAGGGCGCAAAAAAATGTCCCGCGCCGGTTATCTCTGTGCGGACCCAATCGATTATCCCGGAGAACTGGGAATCAGATCTGGAAGCGGTCCTCACCCGCAGCACCGGATATGATCATATTCAGGAGTATCGGGAAAAAAACGGGAAGAACCCGGCCTGTGGTTACCTTCCCCTTTACTGCAACCGCTCCGTGGCCGAACAGGCTCTGCTGCTCTGGATGGCCCTGCTGCGCAAGCTGTCCGGACAAAGGGAACAGTTCGGCGGTTTTCACAGAAATGGTCTTACCGGCCGGGAATGCCGCGGATTGATACTCTTCGTGGTGGGAGTGGGAAACATCGGTTCCGAGATCCTGAAGATCGGCAAAGGCCTGGAAATGGAAGCGCTGGGTCACGACGTGGTGAAGAAATTTGACTGGGTTAATTATGTCAGCCTGGACGAGGGGCTGAAGCGGGCGGATATTGTCGTCGCAGCCATGAATCTCACCAGCGAAAACCGGGGATATTTCAACAGGGGAATCCTGAAAAAGGCGCGTCCGGGAGTACTGTTCGTCAATATTGCCCGGGGCGAACTGTCTCCCGCACGGGAACTGCTGCCTCTGCTGGAAAGCGGTCATCTGGGCGGGGTCGCTCTCGATGTCTTCGATGATGAGAGCCGTCTGGCTGTATCACTTCGCGGCGGCCGACGCCATAGTTCCCCTGAGATCGACGCGATTGAGGCCCTGGCGGTTCATCCTAAGGCCATACTGACACCGCATAACGCTTTTAACACGGTCGAGGCTCTTGAGCGGAAATGTGAACACAGCCTGCGGCAATTGCACTATTATTATAACCAGGGAGAATTCATCTGGCCGGTGCCGCCGCTTCACAAAAAAGGGGAGGAGTAAAATGGCTCCGTTGACGCCGGCACAGCGCCGTTTTTTACGTTCCCGGGCCAACCGGATCAAGCCTGTGATCCTGGTAGGCAAGGCGGGAGTTACTCCAGCGTTATTGGAGCAGACGCGACAGGCTCTGGAGGCTCACGAGCTAATCAAGGTGCGGTTCCTGGAATTTAAATCGGAAAAAGACAGTTTGACCGAGACAATCGCTTCTGAAACGGACAGCGAGATCGTCGGCATCCTGGGCTATGTGGCTACCATCTACCGGGGACATCCTCAGTCTGAGAAACGAAAGTACGTACTTCCTTGAGGGGGACAATGATGAAACGAATTGAAATCACTCCTGATACCCTTCATCTGCAGATACACCGGCTCTGGGGAGAGCAGTGGCTGCTTCTCGGCGCCGGAGATTTCCCCGGTGGTGATTATAACTGTATGACCGTGGCCTGGGGTAGCCTTGGTACTATGTGGAACAAACCGTTTGTCCAGGTGGTTGTACGCCCGTCGCGTTACACCTTCCGGTTTATGGAGGAGTATGACGAGTTTACTCTCTGCGCCTTCGGGGAGGAATACAGACCAGCCCTGCAGCTGTTGGGCAGCAGATCGGGCCGGGACGGAGATAAAATAAGCGCAAGCGGTCTCACTCCCGAGAAGGCGCGTGCGGTCCGGGCTCCGGTATTCCGGGAAGCTGAACTAACCCTTGAATGCAGAAAAATATACTATCAGGATTTGGACCCAACTCACTTCCTCTCTCCGGATACCCAGGAACAGTATCCAAAGAAGGATTATCACCGCATCTATTTCGGGGAGATTCTGGTGGTGACGGCCCTTCCCAAGTATGCTTTTAAAGAAAAATGACGGACTTTATTTACGGAATTAACGCCGTACAGGAATGGCTCAGCGCCGGTTTTCCTGCGGAAGAGATGCTCGTCGTACAGGGAGACAGGTCCGCCCGAGTGCAATTGCTCCTGGCCCTGGCAAAGGAGAGGGGCTTGAAATCGCGATCCGTCCCGGCCGAAGAACTGACCCGGCTGCTGGGGCGGGTGTCACACCAGTCCGTGGCGGCCCGGGTACCGCCCTTTCCCTACAGCAACTTGGAAGACATCTTTCGGCGGGCAGCGGCACGCCGGGAACCTCCCTGCATGGTTCTGCTGGACGGTGTCGAAGATCCCCGTAATCTGGGGGCTATTCTGCGCAGCGCCGAGGGAGCCGGGCTGCACGGTGTCATTATCCCCAAGGATCGGGCTGCAGGCGTTACCCCGGTGGCGCTTAAAACTGCAGCCGGAGCGGCGGCTCACCTGCCTGTTGTCAGGGTGACCAATATTGCCAGAACCGTGAAAATCCTCAAGGAACGGGGCCTCTGGATAGGGGGAGCCTCGGAAGAGGCGCCCGGGGATCTCTATGATGCTGATTTCAGTGGCCCGGTGGCTTTGGTGCTGGGGGGAGAAGGCAAGGGAATCCGCCGACTGGTACGGGATGAATGCGATTTCTTGGTCTCCATTCCCATGGCGGGGAAAATATCATCCTTGAATGTCTCCGTAGCGGCGGCCATCCTCTTTTTCGAGCTCAGACGCCAACGCCGGGGTCATTCCAAAAACCATAACGGCAGATGAATTAGATTGATCTTCAAACCACTAGCTCAGCTAGTGGTCATCGATCCTCAACGATCCAGCAGAAATCTGCCGGCTTTAAGCCTCTCCGGCTCCGCCGGAAGTCTTAAAGCCACCGCCTCTGGCGGTGGATCATTTACTTTGCGATTTGACATCTATTATTGTATATTTATTATTGAGTTGGTATCAATCACTTCACATCCGCGGTCATCAATGGTGAGAGAGTGATGAGTGTAAAACTGTATCAGGGGGAGCATTGCCCCTGTCCATCCGATTGCAAAAGACACGGCAGCTGTGACGTCTGTATCGAATTTCACCACCAGCGCGGCGAACAGACATACTGCGAGTTTCTGGAGGCCAAGCTGGATGATTCGCTGCGGCCGCCGGAACTGCCGGTCACGAGCGGTCGTCAGGTGAGGCTGATGGATTACAGCCTCTGCGCCGGCTGAGCGGGCAAGATCAACCCGACCAGGTTGGCCGGAATACTGGATAAGCTGCCGAAAGTCGTATCAGCGGATTTATTAGTCGGCATGGACACCATGGACGACGCAGGGGTGTTCCGTCTCTCCCCTGACCTGGCCCTGGTACAGACAGTTGATTTCTTTTTCCCTATTGTCAACGATCCCCGCACTTTCGGCCGGATCGCCGCAGCCAACAGCCTCTCTGATATTTGGGCCATGGGAGGCAGGGCATTGACGGCTATGAATCTGCTGGGATGTCCCGCCGGCAAGATTCCGATTGAAGCCATAGAGGAACTGCTCATCGGCGGCAGTGAAAAGCTGCAGGAAGCCGGAGTGGTGCTGGTGGGGGGGCACAGCCTCGAGCAGGATTATATCACCTACGGATTAAGTGTGACCGGCTCGGTCCATCCCGACAAGATCAAGAAAAACAGTCAGGCCCGTGCCGGTGACAAGCTGATCCTCACCAAACCGCTGGGAACCGATATATTCTGCGATGCTTATCTTAAGGGCGGATTAAGCGAAGAACGATACAGTCAGTTTGTCGCCAGTATGGAACGGTTGAATATGTACGCCTCAGAGGTGTTTTCGGATTTTGATGTCAGCGCCATGACCGATGTCACCGGATTCGGCCTACTGGGGCATGCCTTGCCTCTGGCCAAAAACGCGGGAAAACAACTTTATATACGCGCCTCTCTTGTACCCCGTTTCGATGGTACGGATGAACTGGAGAAGGAATTTCATCATCTCCAGGTGTGCAAATGTGAAGAATATATCGCTCCATATCTGTTCAAGGATCCCGCTGTCCGGGATTCATCCTTCGCCCTGCTGGCAGGATCACAGACCTCGGGAGGATTGCTGGCGGCAGTGGCGCCCGATCAGGCGGAAGAGATTCTTTCAGCTCTTCGAGAAAAAGGAGATAAAGCGGCAGCTGTCATCGGAGAAGTGAGGGGTCTGGAATCAGATGCTGTCGGAAAGCCGGCTTACCTCCGCCTGGATCCGTAAAAACAACATAATGAACCTGTAGGCAGAGAACATCTCCTGGATTATGGTATCCGGCATGTTACTGCCTATTACTGAAGAATATACTCCTGCGATTGAGGGAAAGCGATGAACAGTAAACTGTTTGCAACTCTTGCGATCCTTATCCCCTGCGTTATTCTTCAGGCCCAGGGATACGACGATACCTTTGAGATGCGCAGTAAACTGAAGGTGGAATACCAGTACTCCGATTATTTCACCTATGAGTATCCTGAGCCCATATATTATTACTACGGACTAAGAGATTATTCTCAGAATCTGCCGTATCTGGCCAATTTCCCGGAGCACAGAGCTTTGGTAAAGTTCAGTCATCTGGTGGGAGGCAGCACAGCTCTCAGCGTCAAGTACCAGTTTTCCGACCTGCGAGAGGAAGTGGATTCACACCTCTGGGAATTCAAGATCACCAGAAGTATGGGTCCGGGATTTACCGCTCTGGCGGGAGCGCAGGCGGTACATGATACGCGGGGATTCACTGCCTGGCAGCCCGGTGTCGGATTCAGGTGGGAGATAAGCCCGTTGACGATCATCCAGGCGGACGCTCAGTACTACTACCGGGGCAAGGAGGCCGTGGAGCTGGGTGGCGATCTGGGATCGCTCAACCTGCGCTGCAAACTGCGTCAGGTGTTAACGATTTCCACCGCGGTTCTGCTGGAATATATCTATTATGACGCCTCGGGCCAGTCTATTGATTTTCGTTCACACACGGTCTCCCTCTGGCTGAGCCAGTTCCTGCCCACTCAGACTGCGCTGCATCTGAATCTCCGCTGGTATGACAATACCATGGGTATCCAGTCTTTGGCACCTTCGCTGGAAGTTGCTCAATATTTAAACTGGGCTACTATTCTCCGGATAAAATACCGGTATTATGCCAACAACAGCGAAAACGTCAGTCTGGGAGAGCAGGATATCATCATCCCGGACAATCTCAGATCCAATACCGTCGGTATTCAACTTACCCGGGAAATCACCACTGCTCTTCTGGGTTATATCAAATATCGTTATTATAAAAGCAACCAGGGTATCGAGATGAATACCTATCTGACTGGTTGCGTCATCTCATTCTAGGCAAAGGATTATGCCACGATATCTCCTCATCATTTCAGTGGCAGCCGCTTGTCTGGCTGCCGGGGGCTGCGGCA
Source organism: uncultured bacterium (assembly GCA_964621645.1). Classification (GTDB taxonomy): domain Bacteria; phylum Zhuqueibacterota; class QNDG01; order QNDG01; family JAGLOF01; genus CAZUMH01. Next base: position 428 of record CAZUMH010000019.1, on the reverse strand, counting down.
AGCGTCCCACAGCGATGCCTGAGCTCCGCACAGGGGCTATCCAGATCACGGCGATGGATACAACATCGGTGGATTCCGTTTTTATCAGACTGGACGGGAACGAAGCCGGGGAAAGAGAGAATCCCTGTCTGCTCGAAGATGTCATCGCGGGATGGCATAATCTGTGTGTTTACTCCGATACTTCACCGGGATCTCTCTTTACTGATCTGAAAGTAGACTGGCAGGATACTACGGACGTTTTATTTACGCTGAGGAGCAATCCGGTGGTAGGCGCTTATGTGGGCAATATAGTCCCGGATTTTTCCGCTCAGGATATCCAGGGCAACGCGGTGAACAGTGCCGCCGATATGAATTCCTGCGTTATCCTGCTTCAGTTTATTGAATATACCTATCCCGCGCCCTTCTTGAGACAGATACAAGATCACGCC
>CAZUMH010000018.1:16660-42137 GCA_964621645.1 uncultured bacterium | reverse complement strand
CTCTCTGCACAGTCCTGCTCACTTATCTGTTAGTTCATTGGAGGACATATAATTACATCCCCACCTAAAAGTACGGAAGGCAGATATTATAACCCTATCTGCCTTCCACTCTCCCCCGTAACTTTTATCAAAATTCAGCCGGATTTCTTCTCCTGTGTCAGAGCCTCCCGCTGCTCTTTGCTGCCTAGGTTAAGCCTTCTCAGAATCTTCCATACTCCCAATGTTCCTACCCTGATAAAACCGTATTCCTCGTTATTCAGTTCCTTGCTGATACGGGCCGCCCCCCAGGATGGATGAGTCAAACAGATAGCCTTGATTTTATCCTCCACCCGTTCAGGGATATCCTCTTCCTCCATTGCGGCCTCTTCCTGCAGCTTTTCAGTGGAATCGATAATGGCCGCATCCTCCTGCTCGGATTTTGGTTTCTTTATTTTCATCCCGAAATCATGAATAGCTTCTTCAACGCTGGGGAAGGCTTTAAGAATGAAATGGAATTCCAACAGTTCGAATACTTCGTATACATCGGGAATCATGCGCGCCAGCTTAAGATCGCCGCCCCGTTCCCGGATTCCCTTAATTTCACTGATAAAAATACCCCACCCGGCGCTGGAGATATAATCTACATTCCCCAGATCGATGATAATCCGGTAGGATCCAGCCTTAAGGAGAGAATCGAGAGCCCGTTCCAGTTCAGAAGAAGTGGTCGTATCGATATAGCCGCCTACCCGGATTATAGATATCCCGCTGTGAGCCGCTGCCTGCTCAACCGATACCTGAATCCCTTCCATCAGATATATCTCCTAGGGGTAAAATGAACATATTGAAACTTCTGATAATATACATGATTTTCATACCTTTGTCAACTCTTTTATTACTGGTAACGCCTCCTTATGACCCGCTGCATCTTCTTGATTCTTTCGATGATGTCGGTACGATCAGGGTCAAGTTTCAGCACCTCTCCCCACTGCCAGACGGCCTTCTTAAACTCTCCCATATTGGCAAAAATAACCCCCAAATTTTCCCGGATAACGATATTATCCGGTTCCAGCTGCCGGGCGCTTTCATAGGCGTTCAAGGCACGTTTTAATTCACCCAGGCGGAAATAAGCATCCCCCAGATATTGATATACCTCACAATCATGGGGATTCGTCTCAATAATCTTCAGGAAATCTTCGATCGCCTCGTTGAATTGTCCATCCTTGTAGTGCGAAAGGCCCGATTCGAAATGCCTGCGGGCCGCTTCCTCACTTCCTTTCAGAATTGTATCTTCCTCAATGTTTCCTTCCCCACTCTCTTCTTGCTCGCCTATTTCCTGCTGGATGAGCTCCAAGGCGGCCGACATGGAAATATCCTGCTCAACCTGTCCATCTTCTTCGATGAGTGAATCACTTTCATTTATCGCCAGCACTTCATCCAGATCGAGACTGTCACCATGGCCCTGTTCCTCTTCTGCCTTACCGGTGATAAGGTCTTCGGAATCCGCAACCAGTTCATCGAAGATTTCATCCTGCATAAAACTGGTATCAAGAGTTTCTTCAGAAGGCTCTTCCGGCAGCGCCTCTTCCGTTGATGGGACTATCCCCTCAAGATAATCAGTGTTTTCATCCACCAGGCTGGAAAGCTCTTCTTCCATATCCGGCTCGGCAAGTCCTTCCAGTTCATCCAGATCCTCCATCGTACCTGCATCACCCTGCTCTGCTGTTTCCGAGGTTTCTGCCGTGAGCTGCGCTTCTTCCTCAATGGAGGTATCAGGCGATATTGACTCGGCTTCTTCAGCCATTTCAACCCCGGGTAGAGGTTCAAATTCCATCTCTTGTATGGATTCACCGGCCAGAGGCCCTTCTGGAAGAGGGGTATGTGTTTTTTTGGTTTCCATGATGATCTTGCCGTCAAGGGTCAACATCGGCGTTCCCGGAGGTTTGGGCTTGCTCCCTCTCTCTTTCCTCTCTATGAAAGCTTGACGCAGCTCTTTGGTGTTCAGGCGGCTCCTGACCAGTTCTTCATAAATTCGCTTGGAATCAATCTCTGTATTTCCGTATTTCTCTGTGTTCAATTCCTGGCTGATACGCTGGGGCCCGAATTCGGGATTTTCTGACATAATATCGTATATTTTAGCTTTTTCCTCTATACTGATGTGTTTTTCTTCGATATCAGAGCGTGCAACAGCTTCCTCCAGTCCCTTCTTTCCCTTCTTATCATAGCGCTTTTTATATTTATAATATGTTGATGTTGAGACTCCAAAATGGGCGCAGGCATCCTTGACACTGCTGCCTTTCTTGACCATCTCCAGCAATCCGGAACGCAGGTTGAATAATACATCTTCGGCCTTCATTTTCTCTTTAATCGCCACCAGGGTTATATCATCATTTTGCGGGAATTCTTCGGTGAAGACTTCGAGCCTGTTTTGAATCTTGTCCACCTGATCTTCCACCGAATAGGTCCCGAACTCTCGTATCGTCTCCAGGAGACGTTCTTCTCCAAACTGATCCCGCTGGGGATTCATGGCCTCCGTGATCCCGTCAGTATAGAGATAGAGCACATCCCCTTCCTTCAGACGCAGCTGATCTGATTCAATGGATGAGCGGAAAAGCGTTTTTTCGGGAAGGTTGATGCCGATAGGAAATCCCCTGGGATTGAGATAGAAGCTCTTCTGGGTCGAAGAACGGTAGAGGATCATGGGATTATGCCCGGCGCTGGCGTAGCTGATCATTCTGTTTTTAGAATCGAGAATGATATAGAAGATGGTCACGAACATACCCTTCTTCATATCACTCATGACGAAATCATTAACCCGGGCCAGCACCTCGGCCGCATTCTTATTCCCCCGCGCCTCAGTACGCAGGGCCGTTCTAATCATGGTCATTATCAGTGATCCGGGTACACCCTTGCCGGATACATCCGCCACGACGATCCCGAGAGTCTCATTATCGACCTCTACAAAATCAAAGTAATCCCCTCCCACCTCCTTGGCTGCCTTATAGTAAGAAGCGATTTCATATCCCTCAATATCAGGAAAGGAATCCGGCAGCAGGGTATGCTGAATCTCCTGGGCCACCTGCATCTCTTTCTGGAGTCTCTCCTGCTCGGCCAGATCTACTTGGGACTTGCGGAATTTTTCAGTGATTTCATTGAAAGCCAGGGCAATTTCACCCACTTCATCAGAAGCATCAAATTCCATTTCATCCGGTGAACCGCCCTGTCCCAGTTCCCGTACCCAGGCAGCCAACCGTTTGAAGGGACTCATTGTCAGATATATCAAAAAAATAATGCCGGCATTGCCCAAGACAAGGATCAGTCCATAAAGCCAGATAGTGTCTATCCGCTTTTTCGCAATGGCTCCATCGATTACCGTCTTGTCCAAAAGCAGGTGTACACGACCCACCACGCGATCGGTGGCCTTCTGTACCGCCGGCTGGATAATATCGATTACCTCCCTGCCTCCGCTTAGATTATACCTGTACATATTCTCAGCCATCTTCACAGCTGTAGACGGCATGGAGAAGGGAGTAAGCAGAAGATCGGTTTGATTGCTGCCCTGAATAACATCATTCGCATCGACAATAAGGGCGTCTTGAACCAGCGGTCCATGATTGGTATGAAAACGGCTGGACACAGCCGCCAGTTCCCAAGTCTTCTCCTCTTCCAGATATTCGAGCGCCTGGGCAGAGAGGGACCGCGCCAGGGCCTGTCCCGCCGCCAAATCTTCCTGGAGAATAACCTTGCTTATTCGGCTGTAGGTATAGAAAAAAAGGATGAGTACCAGCGGCGACAAGACACTGGATGCAATGATAAAAAACCTCGATTTCATGCTCAGAGAGAGGTCGGGCACAAAGGAAGTACGGATAGGAACGACGTCCCTCTGCTTGGTCAGGCGCAGCTCATTCCCTTCTTCAGTCTTGCGGTATTCAATTGAATCGATCACCCGGCGGATTATGAAAATACCCAGACCGCCCTTCTTGCCGATATCGACATAGCGTCGCAGATCTGGATCACCAACCTTGTTCGGATCGAATGTATGCCCCTGATCGATGAGGAGAATGGTCACTTCACGCTCGCGGATGATAATCCGCATGGTGATGAAACCTTCCCAATCCCGATAAGCATGCCGGATAATGTTGGTACCCGCCTCGTCTATTGCCAGTTTGAAGGCGTTAATGATATTTTCGGAAATACCGTATTTGCGGCCGACCTTGGTAATATGATCGCGCAGATCTCCCAAGTAGCCGATTTCAGCCGGCACCTTGAGCTCATCCCTGATTACTCTCTTAAACATGGGAATACCTGTTTTACCTTAGTCCTTTTCAATCTTTTCGAGATAGCTGCGTACATCCTGGATAGTTTTTATTAATTTAGCATTATTTGGTGCCAATTTCAAGGCTTCTTCCCAAACTTTAATCGCCTCGGTGAATTTATTCTCTTTATACAGATTGATCCCTTGCAGATAAAGCTCACGGGCCCGACCGCTCAGCACCTGATCTTCTCCTCCGACTTTGGCCTTGGCCAGGCTGTACATATCGCTCACTTGCCTGTTCTTCGGCTTATAGTTGCGGGCTCGTTCGAGATACGGAAGGGCGCCCTGGTAGTCTCCCCGCTCGAAGCGCCTCGTTCCCTCCTGGTAATTGTGCTGGAAATCCACTTCCCGGTTTAGCTGACGCACTTCCCGTTCCACCCGGTTTACGAGCACACTGTCTCCCTGAGCCTGATTTTTAGCAGCATCCAGAGCGGCCAAGGCCTGGGAGATGGCATCCTGATTAACCAGACTCCTGGCTCTGCTGATCTGTCTGTCTACTTCCTCCCGCAGCCGGATCCTGGCCTGACTTAAATAGGTTTTAATCTGGGCATTGCCAGGATCGCGTTTCAAAGCCTGTTCCCAGGCATCTATGGCACCATGAAAATCGTTCCGGGCCAGGGCCTGATTAGCCTCATCACGTTTTTCCTGAATAAAACGATTGTCTTCTTCCCGTTTTGTCCTTTCCCGGTCAGCCTGAATAAGCTCCTGCTCCCGCTGGGCCTGATAGACATTCTCTCTCTCGTCCACGATGGCAAGCAGCTGTTTAGCCGCAGCGTTGCCCTCGTCCAGGCGCAGGACCTGGGTAAGTTCCACCCGGGCGTTGAAAAAATCTCCCTTGTCCAAATCCTCCCGGGCCAGTCGTAATCCCTTGGTTATCTGCTGGGTCCGATCTTCTTCCAGCCGCGCTTCGAAACGGCGCTGGATCTCCTCCTGCTTGCGTCGTTCAATTTCCTCACGCAGATCAGCCAGACTTCGCCCCAGATAAAATTCCAGCGAAAAACGGTGCGTCCAGGGGAGGAAGGAATAATCTCCCAGCTGGCTCGTGGCATAGTCTATCTGAATGTCACCATAACGTAATCCGGCACCAAAGGTAAGATGGTTATAATTCAATCCCATGCGCAGATAAAAAAGCTGGTTCAGAGAAAATTCCGTGCCGAGATGAACACGGACGTCTCTCAACTGTGGTTTTACCACGTCCAGGAGAAAAAGCCAGCGAATATCATTTTCAGATAAATAAAGCGTCTTGGCCAATCCGGCCCGGAGAACAGGCGGGATGGTCTCGGTGGCGCTTCCCAGGCGCAAACGCGGGCTGACAAGATTCTCCATGCTTAGTCCAAACCGCAATTCCCGTAAAAGACCGTGCTCCTGAGGAAAAGCATAGTGTACGCCCCCGGTCAGGCCGAAACCATTGGCGGAAAAAGAACCCAGCACTTTACGGTTAAGATCCACGGTTAATCCGGCAGACAATCCTCCCCAGAACCTCAACGCGTAGGCCATACTCAACTTCCCCCACCAGAACCCCACTTCTCCATACTCCTGCATCACATTCTGGTCCCAGTCCCGCACCATAATGCCGTCATTGCCGATACGGGTTATGCCAAAGGCGAATGTGCCGGAATTAAGCGTCGGGTGGACATACCCGATATAGGCGTACTGCGTTCCGGCAAAAAGAGTGGTCAACGAGAGAGCCACACTTTTCTGTTCGACCACGACCAGACCACCGGGGTTCCAGAAGAGCCCGCCCGCTCCCAGAGGATAGGCTACCGCAGCATTCCCCATTCCCAGAGTACGGGCCTGCATTCCCAGAGAGAACAGCGATTCCGTACCCCCATCTCCGGTCTGAGCCGACAGCGCTCCACACCAGACAAACATCAGGATATAGAATATAGCGGTTTTTACTCTTATTCTCATTTCATTCCTCAAATCCGACTTACCAGACGACGGCTGTCTTGGTGAACACTCTTTTCCCGTCCCCTGTTTCCAGATACGTTATATAAACACCGCTGAGGACTTTATGGCTCGCGTCATTCCTGCCATCCCAGACAACAGCACCCGAACCCAGTGAATGGAGCCCGGCTGTTGCCTGTTTCGAACCTGACGGATAGGAACGTGTCCAGACCAATTCTCCGGTCAGAGTAACAATGGTGAAAGTGATATTACTATCTTCGGCAAGATAATAAGCAAAAGTAGTGGTCTCCTTTCCTGGCTGTCCAAAAGGATTGGGACAGTTCGCCAGATAAGGCTCCTGGCTTTCCGATTGATTGACCGGAATTACTTGTTTGGAGAATCCCCTCAGATTGGCGAATTCGGTGCCGGTTACATCCTTCACCTGAATGTCAATAAGCGGAGAATACTCATCCTGCGCCGAAATATAGCTGCCGTTTTTAAGATTCAGCCTGAATCCCGAAACCGTATCGGCTGCCGAGACCGATCCGATAAACGATATCCGCGCCGTGTCTCCGGCCGCGATATTCAACTCGTTAAGGAGAGGAACACTGAGTGGATTGGAAGCGGAAATCGCCTGACCATTGACCTGACCGTAGAGCCGCGTGGGATCAGGTTGCCAGCCACTTCCAGATTTTGTCAAGCCCATAATGTTAAACTGAGTCAACACCGACGCCGGTGAAACCGGGAGGCCGCTGTTATCCTCGACATCGAATTTTATATTTTTGATTACAATGCCGTTGGCACCCTGTTCCCCCTTGTTGATCATCATCAATCCACCCAGCCAGATATTGGTTTGTCCGGGCACGATCAATCCGCTCAAAGTATCCGGCAGCGCAATTCCGTCCACAGCCAGCCAGGCCCCCACGGTCGTAACCGCGACTTTATCCGTCAATTGGTCGATATATGCGGCTTCGTTCGTATTTTCGTCCTGGGGTATTTTTGTAATGGTACCAACGATGTTTACCGCTTCCTGAGTCGGTGAAATCGGCGCCTTGACAAGCCAGGTTGCCTGCCCGGAAACCAGCGTCTTTGTCATGGACTCACTGGTGGTATAGCCGCCTGGAAGAGGCTGCAGAGTTACCTGACAGGCTCCCAAGGTGTCGGCGGTACCACTGTTTGAAACAGATCCGTAAACCGTGAACACCTGCCCCAATGAAACAGAGTTGTCCGAGGCAGTAAGCTGCAGAAAAAGATCCGCCCGGGACTGGCAGATGACCGACACCAGGTCTCCCTGTCCGGTGACGCTTCTTTCCGGCAGGAAGGAATCATATCCGGTAACCGCGACTTGAATATTTCTGGTCCCCGCCGGACTGGAAGGAGCCTTGAGCTGCCAGTACACCTCCGGAGAAATGACGCTTTTGACCAGATTATCCGAGGTGGTGTAGCCAGCCGGCAGAGTAAGCGTCGCTTCAATCTTCTCTACATTTTTCCATTGGATAAAAGCCCGCACAACAAAGTACTGTCCTGTTGAAACCACACCGTCCCGCGCCCCTAAAGGAGTAGCGATACTGAGTTCCGACGCCAGAGAAACCTCAACGGTTTTCACCTCCACCTGCACCGACTCATTCATCACTACGGCTGTATTTCCAGTGTTGATATCGAGAGGAGCCTTGACCAACGTTACCTGGAGCGCCCGGGGATCACCATGCGGCTGGTTGGGGGAACGTATCTGCCAAATGACCGACGAATCAGCTTCGATACCCACAGTAGCATCCTGGCTGACCAGGGTGTAGTTTTCCGGTACCGTAATCTTTACGATCCCGGAGTCATCTACATGGCCGCTGCCCAGATTTATCAAGCGGGCTGCCAAGGTAAAATTCTGTTCCGTGGTAAACTGTGTGGAAGCTGGCGTTAAATCTATTGCAAGCTGAAGACGAGGCGGACTCTGGATAAACACCAGGGCGCTGGCATCGATGGGATTCCCGACATGGGCACTGGATCCCGACGTCTCCAGCTCCGCGGATACAATTTCAGTGGCGAAGAGTTCTCCGGTCTGATTCTCCTGCGACGCAGCGGTGACCGTAAAGAAAACGGAATCCGACTGGGAAGGCTGCAGCCGTGATATTATCTCGTACGGAGTTGTAATTATTGAGCCGCCGTTGGAAATCAGATGGACCTGAATGTCACGGACGGATTCTCCCAGCCCATTTTCAATGACTGTCTTAATCTGAAAATCCTGACCTGTGTTGACAACACCATTACCGGCGTCTGTGGTATTCGGCGTCTTCACACTGGTGGAAATGATACGAAAATCCGTTTCGGCCTGAACAGAGATGCCGCTGGTGGCTGCTCCGGCGACACTGGTTCCGTCATTTTGATCCGTCCCGGAGAAATTGCCTCTGATCGTAATATCACCCCCCAAACGGCCAGTTGTGGTCACCCGATAGGTCAGCGTGTCCACTTCACCGTCCTCCAGCAGCAGCCCGCCTCCGGAGAGCTGAGTCGGCGCCTCGACGATATAGTCTATCTGTTTTGTGCTGCCTTTAAAGAAAGTGATGTCACTGTTCTGTGGCGTAAGTACAAGCGCTGCATCACCACTGTTGCGTATCGCCGCCTTTATTTTCCAGGGATCTATCTGACCGGCTATCACCAGGTCTTTTGAAGGGAAAAACTGTCTCAGATCAAACGCCGCTCTTTCCTGGATGACGGCATCGGTATAATCAAAGGGTGAAAGGACACCTTGAAACAGTGTATTGGTATTATCGGAGTAACCCTGTACCCGCACGGTAAATCGTTCTCCGCCGCTAGGTTCACCGGCGGCCTGCACCAGAATATCTACACTGTCTATCGCGCCGCCGGCCAGGTGGTCCAGATGAGCGTTTACTGACTGTGGAAATATCGAATATCCATCGGACGTAAGAGAAACCAGGAGATCATGGGCTCCATCCTCTCCTGAATTCTGTACTTTACCCCGTATATAAAAATTCTGGCCAGTATTCACCCGGGGGGCATTTGGCGCTATAATTCGCGCCCCAATTATTCTCAAGGTCGCCTTCTCTTCCAAAAGAACGGACACGGAGCCATGGTCACCGGTATTGTCATATACGGTGCGCCCGGTGTTCAGCTCCGTAGCTGTTAAAAGACCGTGTATTGTACAAACACCCGTATTCCCGTCCCCACTATGAGTGATCCCATAAACCAAACTGTCCAACTCACCGCCTGACAATTCCCAACCACCTCCCTTGAGAGAGAGGGGCGGATCCACAGTCCAGCCGCTGCCGAGATCAAAAACCAATCCTGTGGCAGCGGCGAGGGAATCGATCCGCAGCACGGCTTCTCCAGTATTCTGGACAGCCATTTTTATGTACCAGGTCGAATCCTGCCCGGCTGTTATTTGGGATTGGGAAGCTGAAAGTGTAAAAATATCGAGTCTGGCCGAATCCTGTACCGCTATGCCGGTCTCACCCCGGGATTGAACAATGCGCCCGGTATTGCTGTCGAGGCAGTAGACACTCCCCTGCACGAATACCGGCCCCCGTTCGTGCCCGGTGCTGGTGATAGTGACTACCAATGTATCTGTACTGTTGCCGGGCAGCATTCCATTGCCGCTGGTGAGAAAACTGGTGGGACGTTGATAAACGTAGTCACTCTGTGTTTGACCATAGAGCAGGAAAGAGAGATGGATACTGTCCAGTTGAGCTTCATGGGAAGCAAGATTAGTTAATACATAGGAGAGAGTCCAATCTTCATTCTGTCCGGCGGTAACTTGATGCTGCGAGGCTATCGCCGCCAGCATGCGGATGCCCGGAGCTTCCACTACCTCGAAAGCCGCTGACTGACCAGTTTCACTGCCGCTGCTATTCTGTACGGTAATGTAATCGCTGGCAATAGGTTGGTCTACGGTAATACTTCCAACCCACTGACCGGTGGTAAAACTGCTGCTTATCTGGGGACGTATGGTTCCTGTATTATCAGAAAGATTCACCGTACCCGTAAAGGAGGAAGCGGTGTTGTCGTAGAGGTCACGCGCGATGACTTGAATGGTGAAAGGATCTCCCGCCACCTGATTACCCGAAAGAAAAACATCAAAATGATCGACGACCCCCGGAATAACATTAAAGAGATTTGACTGCCCCGAATGACCATACCCGTCATCGACGCTGATGCGAATGTCACTGTAAGCCTGGGTGACGGTCACCAATTCCGTCCGCACCCCATTATTGAAGTAGCCGCTTAGAGAAGGGATTAACGATCCGGTATCGTCATTGAGGTTGGCTCTGTCACTGAAGCCGGTAGCAATATTACCGTAGGCGTCCAGGGCGGTGATTGTAATCGAGAAGTTTACTCCCACCTGCTGAGGACTGCTGATCTGATCTATTTGGAAGGTAGAGATTGTATTCGCCGTGACATTAAACAGATTGGAGTTGCTGCTAATTCCTACCCCGGTCACTGTTAAAAAGTCATTCTGCCAGGACTTTTCAATGGTGACGGATCCGCTCCAGACACCGTTTGAGACCGGAAGATTCGTTAAAGACGTTATGCTTCCGGTCTGGTCGCTCAGTGTAACGATATCGGTAAAACCGGTGACTGTGTTCCCTGATGCGTCCTTGGCTGTCACCGTGATGACAAAAGGAACTCCTGCTGTCTGGCTGGCTCCGATAGCAGAGATGGCAAAATGATCTACACTGGATGGACTGACCGAGAAATTATTTGACAGTCCCGTCTCACTCCCCCCGGATCGGATCACGCTGATCTGATCGCTGTTCTGCGCCTGTGAGACTGTCACCGTTCCGCTCCAGAGACCATTGGTGAAATCTCCACTCTGGGTCGGTGTTATGGGCCCCACACCGGTGTGATCAATATCCACCCTAGCACCGCTGCCGCTGAAATCCGTGACAATGTTGCCATATTCATCCTCGGCGGTGAGACTGAGGGTAAACGGTAGTCCGGTCGCCTGCGCCGGTATACTGGCGATGGAAAACCGATTCAGACTTCCGGATTTAACATTGAAGGTGTTGGATACGCCGATATGATTAGCCCCGTCATCAATGCTGATGACCACATCGCTGGCCGTGTGAGTAATGCGGACCGGCTCGCTTCTCACACCGCCGGTGAAACTGCCACTTGTTGCCGGCGATAAGGTCCCCGTCCCGTCACTGATGGAAACGGTACCGGAAAATCCTGTCGCCTTATTTCCATATATATCCTTTGCTGTAAGAGTAATAGAGAAGCTGGTACCCGCTACCTGGGGACTGGTAATGGGGGAGATGACAAAATAGTCAACCGTTGCGGGAAAAACACTGAATGGATCAGAGCTGTTGCTTTTCCCGGAACCGGTCACAATGAGCCGGTCGGAGGAGTGGCTCCCTGTTATTGTGACATCTCCGCTCCAGATACCGCTGGAAAAGGAAATCTGCTCTGGGCTGACCGTGCCAGTGGAATCATCCATAAAAGCGATTTGATTATAATCGCTTACCTGATTACCGTAATGATCCAGCGCCGTTATAGTAAAGGGAAAAGCGGAACCGGCTGTTTGCGGTGAAGTGACGGCTGAAAAACCAAAATGATCAAGTTTTCCTGCGGTTACGGTAAAGTTGTTGAAGGTGCCGCTGTCGATGATGATGCCGCCAATCGTCTCGGTCTGAACAACTATGGAGTGGGTTCCGGCGGTCTGGCTGTTAATAATGTTGGCCAGTTTAAGCACTTCACTATTGCCGGCTACTGAGGTAGTGCCGCCGCTGCGACTTATGATCACCGAGTTGCCGCTGTGTGTTACGGTAAGCGTTCCATCCAAAGTAGTCGAGCTGGCGATGCTGGCAACGGTCGCATCAAATCCAGCCGGATAGATGACCACGATACGTCCGTCCAGGGGGATGGAATGAAACGTAGTGAACGAGATTGTATGAATACCAATGCCGCCCGCCGTCGAATCATCAGGCACCACAGAAAGTGATGAAAGTACAGCCTGCCCCAGAAGTGTGGCTGGGAGAATAAACAGGAATAACAGGGCAACGATACGAGCTTTTGCTGAACTTCTGATCATCTAAATTCGGTTCCTTTCTATCAGATAGATAAAATGCAACTGAAGCGGCGCTAAAGAAAGCAAATTACATACCACAATAAATAAAGGGAAATGAATATACATTTAATTTCTTGATTATTATTAAGTTGGATAGATGAGGTATTATGTCTCGCTTATCATAGGGTAATTGCTAAAAAAGCAATCGGCCGATTTCCGGCCAAAAAACACAACCTTTTATTTTTTAGAGTATAAGCCTTTTATTGAACATTTTACGGAAAAGAGCCTCTGCCTCGGAATAACGGCATTTTTCGACTAACTCGAGCAGCTCGTTCAACGTTACAGGGCTGATGATTGAGATGACTTCATCCCTTGTTAAATAGTACACGGCTTTATTCCTGATCTCATCCTGTTTTGCAGAATCACCTCCGACTGACTGGAGCAATTCTAAAATTCCCAGTAGACATAAAAAAATGTATACATAATATTTCCCTCGCTTTACGGACCAGATGAGACCCTGGGAAAAAGCTGATAGGGCCTTACTGAATTCCCGACTCCGGAGAAAAATTGCCCCCCTCAACAGCAGGACTTCATCCCGAGTGGGATAGGCAGCGGCTGCTTCCTCCAAGAAGGATAACGCCCGTTTATCCAGTCCCCAGACCAGACATTCCTTGGCGCGACCCAGGCAGGAGGCTGAATCATCCACTTCCGATGCGGCTGCATTCCGGAACAACTCTTCCAGGCTCGTCTTGTTATTCATATGAAATTCTTCGGCATACTCATGCCGGCGATCCCCGGACATAGTGTTTTTCAGCGGTATCTCTTTCTGGCCGAGCAAACGGCCCCCTTTAAAGAGCCGGGAGATGACACGCCCCTGATCCTCTTCAGTGTTGGTCTGCAAATATAACTCTTGCGCATCAGTGAGTATGGAATCGGAGAAATTGAAACGCTGTTCCACCTGCCTGCTCCTTAAGAACAAGGCCGCCGCGGGTATATCTCATCTTGGTGACATCCCCGGGGCAGCCTTTGTTTCGATATCGCCGCGCCCGTCGTTACGGGCTATTCGATATATTAACTCAAGAGACAACAGATAGCGGCTACATTGACGATATCATCTACACTGCAGCCGCGGGACAGATCATTGGCGGGCTTCTTCAGCCCCTGCACCACCGGTCCGATCGCCTCGGCGCCGGCCAGGCGCTGGGTCAGTTTATACCCTATGTTCCCGGCGTTCAAATCAGGAAAGATCAGCACATTCGCCTTGCCGGCCACGACACTCCCCGGTGCTTTCTTAGCCCCGATTGCCGGAATGATGGCCGCGTCAACCTGCAATTCGCCGTCAACTTTGAGGTGAGGAGCCTTCTTTTTGACTATTTCAGTCGCTTCAACCACTTTGTCCACCAGCGGATGTGAAGCACTGCCGTGGGTGGAAAATGAAAGCATGGCTACGACCGGTTCATTTCCAGTGAGGCGATAATGGGTATCCGCAGAGGCCAGAGCGATACTGGCCAGCTGTTCTGCATCCGGATCCGGGACCACGGCCCCATCCGCATAGCTGATGGGTTCATCTCTGCCCGGAATCAGCATGAGGAAACTGCTGGAAACAGTACTGATGTTTTCTGCCATACCAATGCACTGAATAGCGGCCCGGATAACATCCCCGGTAGTATTATTGGCACCCGCCAGGCTGGCATCGACCGTTCCCAGATGAACCATCATGGCACCAAAGTAAAGGGGCTGTAAAATCGTCTCATGCGCCTCATCCTTTGTTATGTTTTTATGCTTTCTCAGTCGGTAGAACTCTTCGGTGTAACGGGCCAGATCATCCGATTCGTGTGGATTTATCACCTCAATCCCTTCCAGGGATACTCCTAGTTTCTCACACTCCTCCTTGACAGTATTGTTCAAATCAAGAATGGTCACGTCACAGATATTTTCCCGCCGCAGTCTTTCCGCAGCATACAGCATCCGGTCATCTTCGCCTTCCGGCAGAACAATTTTTTTTGAAAGTCTCGCCGCTCTCTGTCTGATTTCAGCTAGTAGATCCATACTCACTTTCACATACCTCTGTTACGATGTAATCTGCGTCAGCTTCCCTTTGAGTGAAATTTCAACGCAGGGAGGAACCAAAGAGGAGATATCTCCGCCATAGCGGGCCACCTCTTTGACGATGGAGGAATTTACATAGATGAATTCCTCGCTGGGCATAAGGTAAACTGTCTCTATCTGGGGATTAAGTTTTCTGTTCATCAGCGCCATCTGGAATTCATATTCGAAATCAGAGATGACCCGGATTCCCCGAATTACGGCAGAAGCCTTTTTACGGGTTACATAATTGACCAATAAGTCATCGAAGCTGTCGATCTGGACTGTTTCCAGCCCCTTCACTGCCTCTCGCACCAGATCCTCGCGTTCCTTCAGACTGAATAAAGGATGTTTCCCGGGATTGGCTGAAACCGCGATAATGGTGGTGCTGAACAACTTTGCCGCCCTGCGGACAATGTCCAGATGTCCGTTAGTAATGGGATCAAATGTCCCCGGATATATCGCAATATGTTCTTTCACGTTACCTTCCATAGATTGAAATAGCGCAATGTCCAAATTTTTTTTCCCGCTTCAATGAGAGCGGTAACGTATCTTGTACAACATCATGCTGTTCATGTTCTATAATGAGAATTCCGTCTTTCTTGAGCAGCCGGTTCTCGGCCACTCTCTGGACTATGTTCTCATGGTACATCCCCTTAAAAGGAGGATCGGCAAGGATAAGATCGAAAACCGCACCCTCTTCAGACAATCGGTGAAATACCGTGAAAACATCACCTTGTATGACGCGGACATGTTTTTGGTAACCGCACAGAGCCAGATTATATTTCAGGATTTCGATACTCTTCCGTTCAGCATCCACGAATGTCCCTGATGCGGCCCCTCGGCTGAGCGCCTCAATACCCAAAGAACCGCTGCCGGCAAAGAGATCCAGAAACTCGGCTTCGATAATGTGATCAAAGAGGATTGAGAAGATATATTCTTTAACGCGCCCTGTAGAAGGACGGAATTCGTGCCCCTGAGGGCCCTTCAGCTTCCTTCCCTTGTCTTTTCCTCCGGTTACTCGCAGCACCTCACTCAACCATATTAACAAAATTCACAGTATCAGGGAAGTATAAGCCGGTATTCGAGAACTACTTTAAGATTCTCTGCTTTGAAGTCGGTATTATGAGACGGAGCCAGGATCAGCTTCATAATAAAGGCGTTGCTGCCAAGACTGGTCAGGTTTGAAAGAAGGGCCCGGACCTGAGCCTGCGTTCCCGTCGCTTTCACCCGAAAATCCACCTGCTGCTTGCCTCCGATCGGCCTCTCCACCAATTTTATAATCCCGACGACTTTGCATCCCTGCTTTGTCAGGAAAGCAGAAACCCCGCTGCTAAACTGAGATGCGGTTGTATAAGTCGATCCGCTCCTGGCAGTGGAAGTTGGCTGACCCGTATTCAATCTGCCGGAGACTACTCCGAAGTAAAATACTCCCGCGCTTAACCTGACCCGTTCTTCCGGGGAGACTTTTACCGACTGCAATCCCATCAGCGTCTTAATGCGGTATTCCATGGCTCCGGCCACTTTGGGAGTGGCGGAAACGTACTGCACCGCGATAAAATCCGGGCCGGAAATCAGCAGGGTGCCGAACTGTTCACTGCGGGAAAGATCCTGGACTATTTTAATCGCTGCGTCACTGAAGACCTTCTCGGATCCGATCTCCTGCCTTCCTTGAAGACCGCTCGCTTGCACGACACTCGGGACGATATCCTCAGTTTCTTCGGCCGGCTTTTCCCCCTGCTGTTCGGAGGGCTGTGTCTGATCAGCCGGCTGCTGCTGATCCGTCGGTTGCAGCTGTTCGGTCGACTGCTGCTGAACAGGTTGTTTCACCTGTCCTGAAAGAATTTTTTTGTTAGAAGCGAGCTGTCGTTGTGCCAGATAGGGCGCCAGCACGAAAAGGTAAACGAATACTCCGATTACTACTGCTGCCAGGAAAATCCAAAACCAGACGGGAGTTCGCTTTTTTTCTATCTGGCCATATTCGTAATCGAGTTCCTTATCCAGATCTTCCGATCCATCTATTTCGGGAGGGGCATCGTCGATATCAAGCAACCCCTCCCCTCCATCCAGGACCGGAGCCTGTTCCCCTTCTTCAAAGTCCACCAGATCTCCCCCAAAATCCAACGCATCATCCAAGTCCGGCTCCTCGAATTCTCCCCCACCGGAAGAGGGGCCCATCTCCTTCTCTTCCTCGTCCTCATCCTTGAAAAGGTTAATATCGACCATGGATAATGTCCTCCCAATAAAGTGACCCAACCTACGAATGCAGGAGGGAGTTCTGTTTTAGCGCCATTCCCACTGCAGCAGAAAACAGTTCCGGCGAGCAGCTTTCACCGTCCAAACGAAGTGAAAGGTGCTCGAACGGGCGTAAAAGACTCGTCCCGGACAATTCTGACATGTCAAGCTTCTCCTTGACCCCGGCTGCCAGATCACTCCCTGTAAGATAGATGTTCTTAAAGACAGAAACCTCCGTACCTAAATTGTGGCCGAATACGAGCCTTTTAAGCTCTTTAAGCAGTCTATCACAAATACCATCCACCTCTTCTCGGCCACCTTTAAATCGTACTCGCTGAGCCAGGTAAAACTCTCTATCCTGCACGATAATGAAGGTAAGGCTATCATATTGAATATCAATAAGGCATGTAGGACCGTCAGATGGCACTCCATTGTTTGCCAATACCCGAACCAGTGAAAAAATATCAAGATCAATATCCACCAGACGCAGGCCCAGATCGGCAAATATCTTCTTGAGCTGCCGTACAACCATTTTCCTGATCAGCACCATGAGATACTGAGGATTTCCTTCCTTCGTATTTCGCGGAAGACGCTGAAAATCGAGGACATAATCATCTCGATCTGAAATGAGCTGTTGCCTGGCTTCCCACTCAATCTGTTCCGTAACACTCTCATCCGAAAGTCCCAGACTGAGCGGGATTCGTTTGATAAGAGCCAGATCGCTTTCCAGGACAGCACCCGCTAGCTTGACCTGCCCCCCGGCCTTTGTTAAAAGATCGGCAACGACATCAGTATATGAGTTTAAAGATAGTTGCAGTTCACGAAATGATTCAAGTGTAAATGGTTGAACAAGCTCTCTCGAAGCACAGGCCATTACAGCCCCCCCCTCCGTTCGAACTATACTGAATCTATCCGAAAGGAGGGAGAAGCTGATTAATGATTGTGTTTGTCTTTTGTCCAAAATAGCCTGGAGATATTATAAGATACTACTTCTGTTTTTCCCAGCTCTTGTTATCATCTATTATTGAACCGTGGTTCTTTACTTCTCTGCCGCCCAGCACCTTTTCAATAAAAGATATCTTCACCGGTACAATAGTGGTGTCACGCGTGACTGGATCGACATCGTAGGCCAAGACACTTGAAACTGTATCCTGTTCAATAATCGGGCAAGTAATATTGCAAACCGGGACGGCTGCGGTGTCGACAACATCAATCAGGTAGGGTGTCAGAGAAACCGGACAAAGATTCACCGAACCTATCAGATCGTTGCGGAAAATACCGCCGATTCCAAGACTATTGAGGGCAAATCCTCGCTGATCCTCGTCCATTCCCCGGATGAGTTTCCAGATTCCCTTGCTGTCCGGAAGAGTGAGATTATCAACCATCTCCATAATTTTATCTTCACCCAGCAAGTCAATCCACTTGACAGCTCGAATCAATTGATGCTGGGCTGCTTTCTTGCGTGCCAGTTTCTCTTCTTCAATGCGCCACATATCGGGCCATTCTTTCTTCCAAAGCCGTTCTTTAAACCGTTCCCAGAATTTGGGATTATTTTCCTCATCTGAAATCCATTTCCGGTAGGCTCCTTCTTCCCAGGTAACTCGTCGCCAAGTTTCCCACAGGTTTCTGATGATATTGTCAACCTCCCGATGGTTTTTCTTCCGCCAAACGGGATAGTCATTGGCGACGAGGCTGTCGCTTACTGACCTCCAGAGAGAATCTCGCATGGTAGAAAAGTATGGTTTCAGGGAATCGGGAAGGGCATCCTTGGCAGCCAGGAAGTAATCCTTCTTGGCTTCAGCTTCCCACTTTTGACTGAGAACGCGTTCCCAAAGGTCCTTGTTATCTTCAATCCACTGTTTGGATTCAGCTTTCCACATGGCATTCCTGTCGGCCATCCAGGTAATTTCCTTTTCATCTTCCCAGAACTCCTGCTGGTATATATGCCAAAGCGAATCTTTCTCTGTCTGGGAAAGGGTGTCGAGACCCGCCTCCCATTTCTCGCGGGCGACAACATCCCATTCTTTTTTCTGATCCTTGGTCCAGACATCGGTCCTTTGAGCATCGGCTAAAACCGTCTTCAATTCTTCCGCCATACGAGGCAGGAAATGGCTTTTCCAGTAACGGGTTTCGTTAATCTGCTTACCGCGGCGCTGAATATCGAGATTGGTTGCTCTTCGGACCGTCCGGGGGATGGATTCATCTGTTATCAGCCTATAGAAATTGTCTTCTCCGACGAGAAGCTGCCAGATAAAATAAGAAGAAAGAGAATCGATAGCTTCATCGCTGGCATCTCCAATCTTATCACTTAAGGAGGCAAACAGCTTCCCCTGCAGATCATCCCATTTGGCCAGGTTGCCTAGATTCCTCCGATCTCTGAATTTATTCTTGATATATTCCCTGAGCACACTGGGAAAATCCTTGGCCATCACCTGTTTTTTCAGCTCAGTGATGGGTATTAACTGGCCCCAGGCAACGAGGCTGTCCAAAGCCTCGACCCGATTCATATTAGATAAAACTGTCTCCTTGACCATGGGGAGACTGTCACTGAAGCTCTGGGCATCGCCGAAACGATACTGGATCTCCATTTGATAGATTGCGTTCATTCTGGCCTGGCAGATGGATTCAAATTCTTTCTCTTTTTTCCATACGTGAGCCGGATAGAGAATCGCTCCAAGCAGGGCGACCGCCAGTACGACAATCAAGATTTCATAGAGAAAATTACCTTTCGATTTTACTGCCATTTCTTCTCCTCCCTTTTGGGTCTGAAGACACATCTTTGTTAATTACAATATAGGGCGCTAATTTTTTAATTGTTTTGTCGCCTATTCCCTTTATCCTGGTTAATTCATCCAGTGAGCCGAATTTTCCGTGCATTTCCCTGTAGTCTACTATCCTGTCTGCCATCACCGGACCGATGCCCGGTATTTGCTCTAATTCTTCCCTGTCGGCTTCGTTGAGATTGATGCTTTTCCCGGCTGATTCACTCCCTGCAGATATATTTTCTTCTTTTTTATCCTGCTGCATGTCCGCCTTTGTCAAAACCGGCGTACGTAAGGGCTGCCATTTCTCACGATATACCTTGACTCCCAGACCGGCTGCGAACGTACAGACGAGAAACAGAATAATCCTCTTCTCAGTTCTCGTGAAGTCCAGCATCAGTAGTGGATTACTCCTTTTTTACACTTTCCCGCTGTTCCTCCGGATACATTTCCTTGTGCGCCGCTATTTCTTCAAATAACTTTTTCAGTTTTCCAGGTATCTTTTCAGGTGTCCAGACCATTATCTGTACCAACTGATCCCCCCGGCCGTGTCTGTTTAAATGTGGAATCCCCTTGCCACGCATCCTCAGTATCTTGCCCGTCTGAGTTCCCTCTTCTATGGTAAGCTTCGCGGCTCCCCCCAAGGTGGGAATAGTAACTTCATCTCCCAATACCGCCTGGCTCATAGCGATGGGCAGGGTTAAGAGGATGTCATCACCATGCCGCTGAAACCGGCTGTCTTCCTTCTCCTCTATGAAAACGATAACATCTCCTGACGGCCCGCCCTTTTCTCCGGCATCTCCCTCTCCCCGGATAGTAAGATAGTTGCCCGCGGCCACGCCGGCCGGTATCTTCACCTTGATCTCATCGCTGGTCTTTACCCGTCCCTCACCTTTGCACTGCGGACAGGGATCGCTGATTATTTTCCCTTCTCCCCGGCACTGAGGGCAGGGGGAGACATTGACAAATTGCCCGAAAACGGATCTGGTCGCCTGCCTGATCTGGCCTGTACCGTGACATGCGGCACAAGGTTTTATGGCACCGGGAGACTTCGCGCCGCTGCCTCCGCAACTCTTACAAGGCCGTAACCGGCGAATTCTGATCTTCTTGGTAACCCCTTCTGCGACTTCCTGCAGGCTGAGTTGCAGTTTTACCTGTAGATCATTGCCCCGGCGGGGGCCGTTTCTACGAGATGCCCCGCCAAAAATATCACCGAACCCCCCAAAGCCCTGCATGAATTCCCGGAAAACATCGAAGGGATCAAAATCAAACCCGCCAAAGTCTCCAGTCCCTCCTCGCAGACCGTCGTGTCCGAAACGATCGTATCTCTGCCGTTTATCAGGATCATGCAAGACTTCATAGGCCTCAGCAGCTTCCTTGAAACGGGCTTCAGCATCGGGATCACCGGGATTGCGGTCCGGATGATATTTCATAGCCATCTGGCGATAGGCCTTTTTAATCTCTTCCTGACTGCATCCTCTGTTCAGCTCCAGTACTTCGTAATAATCCGCTTTAACCATGACAGGTGCCTTCCTCTACCTTACTTGCTTACCACAACCTTGGCATGGCGCAGCACCCGGCCGTGAAGCAGATATCCTTTTTCATGCTCTTCCAGAACCATATGAGGAGGCTGATCTTCCGCTTCAACCTGAAGCAGAGCGTCATGAAGCTCAACATCGAAACTCTCCCCGACGGATTGCATCGGTTCGAGCCCGAACTCCTTTAAAACAGCAAGGAGTTTACGTTGAATCAGCTCCACTCCGGCAACTGTCTCTAAGTTTTTCTTGTTCTGCTGCAGAGATTTCAAAGAACGGTCAAGATCATCCAAAACCGGAAGCAGACATTTCAACAGCTCATCATTGGCACATTCCCGCAAACGTCCACATTCCCGCTCCTGGCGTTTTCGCATATTATCCATTTCCGCAGCCAGGCGTACGAGACGATCCTGAAGCACTTCTATCTCACTTTGTTTTTCCGCTAATTTTTTTGTAAGCTCTTTTTCTCGACCCGTGGGGGATTGTTTGGTTTTCTTGGTCTTTGTTGTTGTCCCCGGTTCCTTTTTTTGTTTAACAGTCATATTTTTCTGTATTATTCACCTTCGTTATTATCATCAGCTTAAAAAACGGCTCATCGTCTCTGCCATAGCATCAACCAGGGGGACCACCTTATGGTAGGGCATTCTTTTAGGCCCGATCACTCCCAGTGATCCTACATCCCTCCCTCTCCTGTAACAGCAGGTAACCACCGAAAAGGGATTAAGCTTTTCGTCCCGGTTTTCTCTTCCTATATACACCTCAGTCTTATTAACCTGTCTGTGGAAAAGACCGATCAGCCTCTGACGGTCATCGATCAGTCTGAAAAAGTTGTTCAGGTTATCTGAATCGGACAATTCCGGTTTTCCAACGATATTCTGGGTGCCACAGGTATGTACATCAAGTGGTTCGGTGAAATCAAAGAGTAAATGCTGAGAGTCTACAATAGTCGTCATGATCTCCCGTTCCGGCAGGCCGACATCATTTATTCTGCTCTTGATACTGGTGTTGATTTCTTCCAGACTCAGGCCGCTGAGCCGTTCATTAAGGATTGAGGCAACCCGGTTCAGCGCCGACTGCGAAGGTTTCTTGGGGAGGTCAAGCACCACTGTTTTTACCAGCCTGTCGCGTAGGCGGATCACGACCAGGATACGATTATCGGTAAGTTCGATCAATTCCAGACGGTCAAGAATACCCCAGGCTATCCAGGGAGTGAGGACAACCCCGAGCTCCTGAGAGGCCACCCCAAGGATGCGAGAAGCGGTTTCCAGAATGAGCTTAACATTCCCCCGGGCCTCGCATATATTATTTTCGATCTCATTTCTAATGTGGGGATCAAGCGGTTCCTGCTTCATGATATAATCAAGATAATGCCGGTATCCTTTATCCGTGGGAACACGGCCGGCCGAAGTATGCGGCTGAGCGAGGAATCCCCGTTCTTCCAGAACCGTCATTTCTTTTCGGATGGTGGCGGCGCTGCAATCCAGACTCCGCTCCTTTACCAGATGAGTCGATCCAACCGGAACAGCGGTCCGGAAATGATTCATCACTACCAGACGAAAAATCTTTTTTTGTCTTTTTGTTAATACGTCCATAACTAATAAAGAATTGGGTTAATTACTCAAAATAAATCAAATATAAGATACGCATTTTTGCCTAACCTGTCAAGAAAAAAGACAATTCTTAAATATCTGTTAAAAAACGTTTCACGCTTATTTGGCTGCCCCAAAAAGAAAGCAAAATTCCCAGTAAAATAGGGGCAATTATCACCGGTGCGGGAATGATAAAATGGACGGGAAAGCGGAGCCGGATCAGTTTAAAAACGACCCATACCAGCACACTGGCCAATATCCCGCCGCTGGCTCCCTGGAGGAGACCCACAACAAGGTAGGGCCGTCTGATGAATGTGCGGGTAGCCCCCACCAGCCTCATTATCTGAATGTTCTTGTGCTGGGAGAGGATCGTCAGTCTCAAAGTGTTGGACACTAAGAAGAGTGCAGAAGTCAACACCAAAAAAAGCAGGACACCGTCCGCCAGGTATATATAGCGTCCGTAGGTATTGACCAGCTTGAAAATACCGCCCCGGTAGACGACCTCATCGACACCCGGCAGCTGTTCGATACTCCGCACCAGATCCTGGATCTGGTTCTCAGAGCGCTGACTTGGTGCTATTCTTATCTCGAAAGACATGGGCAGGGGATTCTCATCCAGCACTTCTAGAGGATCATCTCCCCATTCAGTTTTAAAGCGCGCTAAAGCCGCGTCCTTGGATATAAACGTCGTCTCCTGAACGCCGGATCGAGAGTTAATTTCTTCCTGCAGGTTCTCAATGTCCTTTGTCGGAAGGCTGTTGTCAATAAACACCTCCAGGAGGATCTGCTGCCGAACTTTGTCTATCATACTCCGGATATTGAAAGTTAATACCAGAAAGACACCGAAGATGGTGAGGGTGATTGTTATCGTGGAAAGGGTCCAGAGTGTCGCCAGACGTGATCTCCTCAGGCTGAGCAAGCCCTCCCGCACCGAGTAGATAAGGTTCAGGCTCATTCCGTTACCCTCCCATTGTCTATTTTCACTATGCGGCTGGGCAGGTTCTGGACCAGGTCCTCCTTATGGGTGGCCATCAGTACCGCTGTTCCCTTACCATTAATCCGTCTGACAAGATCAAGAATCTCGCGGGTTGTATCCGGATCGAGGTTGCCAGTCGGTTCATCGGCCAGAAGGACAAAGGGTTCGTTGGCCAGGGCCCGGGCGATTGCCACCCGCTGTTGCTCTCCTCCGGAAAGTTCACTGATCATGGCGTAGCGTTTATGGCTGAGCCCTACCTCGGCCAGCACCTGGAAGACCCTTTTTTTGATCCTGCTGCGACGCACGCCGGTGGCCCAAAGGGCGAAGGCAACATTTTCATACACGTCACGATCATCGAGCAGTTTAAAATCCTGGAAAATGAATCCCAGCTTGCGCCGCAGAATGGGGATTTCGGAAGCGGTCATGTCCCGGGAATCATGGCAGTCCACATGCACACTTCCCCGAGTCGGAAGAATCGACATATTGATCAGGCGTAAAAGCGTGCTCTTCCCGGCGCCGCTCGGTCCGATCAGACAGATTGACTCCCCCGATTCCACCGATAAATTGACTTCTGAGAGGATTTGATTGCCTCCGGCCCGGTACCAGACATCGCAGAGAGTAATCACACCGCCTCCCTTTCGAGAATAAAATGGACCCGGTCAGAATCTTCTCCGCCAGGATCCAGAGTGAACCCATTGAGCATTGCCGCTATCTTCCAGCCATTCTGCCGCGCCAGACCACCGATAACAGACAACGGCAGGATATACTGCCGGTGATGTTCCACATATTTGCCTCTGCCTTTTCGGGACCGTAAAATCAGTTTGGTGTGCTGTACCCGTTTTCGCTTCTGGTACCAGGACAGATGCAGGCAGGACCAGTCTTCATTCC
Organism: uncultured bacterium; assembly: GCA_964621645.1. GTDB lineage: Bacteria > Zhuqueibacterota > QNDG01 > QNDG01 > JAGLOF01 > CAZUMH01. The sequence continues at coordinate 17,870 of CAZUMH010000018.1, read as the reverse complement.
TTATCCGGCTCCGATACCCATCCCAGAATCGAAGGATATGGTTCTCGGTGACCGCATCGAAGATGAGCAGTCCTCCCGGCCGTATCAGAGAAGCTGCCTGCCTGAAAAAGACGGACACATTATCCGGAGGCAGGTAATGAATGCTGTCATAAAGACAGACAAGGGCGTCGGGGACCGGTCGCAGTGCCAGGCTGGTCAAATCGCCCTGCCAGAGAGGGAGTTCTGTCTTCTCAAAGGCCTGCCGCACCATACCCAGGGACAGATCAAATCCCGCCAATTTATATCCAAACTTGACCATATGGTAAAGCAGGCTGCCCGTACCGCAGCCGCAGTCCACCACCCGTTTCACATCACGGCCGTACTTCTGGATCAGGCTGTGTATGTAGCGGGCCCACTCACGATAGTTGACATGTTCCATCAGACGGTCATAAAAGACCGGCAGGGCCTGGTACGGGGCATCATGTTCCCCGCCCAGCCCGGTCAGACCGCTGCGTATTACTGTAAAAAATGATCCCATCCCTGTCTTTCAATGTTGCTGCTGCTTCCATTATGATCAATGATCAGCCGCTCAGCTGCTTTCGTCATCTCACCGATGATCCGCACCTCTGGGAATTCCTTTATTATTTCAGCCTGCTCCGGAGAAACGGTGAAGAGGAGCTCATACTCCTCCCCGCTGGAAAGGATATATTCAAGCGGATCCTTTTTCATCGCGCCTGCCCAGGAAACGACCTCTTCATCTATTACTATATCGGCGGTCCTGAGACGGCACCCCAGACCGCTCATACTGCAGATGTGGCCCAGATCCGACACGAGGCCGTCGCTGACGTCTATCATGGCTGTGAGTGCCAGGCTCCGGGCCAGTCTGCGGGCCAGGTCTATACGCGGCCGCGGCTGTAAAAACCGCTCCACGGAAGCGGGATAGTCATTCTTCCCCGCTCCGGACATGAGGACTTCCAGGCCGACTCGACTGCCTCCCACGTTGCCGCTCAGGCAGATAATATTCCCTGCCCCGGCTCCGCTTCTGGTAAGAACCCGGCCCGGTTCGACCTCCCCCGAGACGGTAAGAGAGATGAATAGCGTTTCTCCGGAAGCCGACAGGTCACCCCCGGCAATGGCACAATCCGCTGTTCCGCCGCACTCCACCATACCCCGTACCAGCTCATCCACATGTTCCGATTCAACGTCCAGCGGCAGAGCCAGAGTGACCACA
>CAZUMH010000018.1:0-16650 GCA_964621645.1 uncultured bacterium | reverse complement strand
CCACAGCCAGCCGCGGCACTCCTCCCATTGCGGCAATATCGCTGAGGTTGGCCGTCATGGCCCGCCAGCCCACCGAGTAAAAATCCATTCGTTCCGTGTCGAAATGCACCCCCTCGACCAGGCAGTCGCAGGTGATCAACTGCTCCCATCCGGGTGTAGGCCTCCAGAGGGCGGCATCATCCCCGGGACCAATCAGGAGAAAGTCCGGGCGCCTGCCCAACCGGGGAATAATACGATCAAGGAGTCCGAACTCCCCGATTTTCGCCACTTTCACCTCAGTCCTCCACGATCTTAACCAGGAGGCGGCGCCGGCGCGGCCCGTCAAACTCACAGAAATAGATAGACTGCCAGGTTCCCAGGACCGGTCTGCCGCCGCTGATGATAATGGAGAGAGAAGGTCCGATGAGACTGGATTTGATGTGCGCGGCCGAGTTGCCCTCCGAATGGCTGTATCCGTCATCGAAGGGGATGATTTTGGCGGTTTCCGAAAGGATGTCCCGGACCACATCCGGATCGGCATTCTCGTTAATAGTGACCGCCGCGGTGGTGTGGGGCACCCAGAGGAGACAGACTCCATCCTGGACGCCGCTTTCCTCGATCACCTTCCGGATTTCGGCATCAATGCAGCGCATTTCAGTGCGGCCGTCGGTGGTTATGGTCAGTTCTTCCAACATCGCTCTTCCCCGTGCAAAGGGCTGGTTCTCCGCTCCGGCGGGGAGAAATCGTCCACCTTGCGTTTTCAGTCCATCCTCCCCGTCGCAAGCATTCGATAATGTACTTATAAGCAGTCGTTGATGCAACTGTTTTCCGGGGATTGATCTTTCTGGTGATTTCAGCGGGAAAAGCGCGAAGACGGGATGAAAACCCTTAATCTGATCCGGGAAATAGTCCCAATTGAGCATCATCCCTTTCACGGCGTTTGCGGTACTCGGAACTGACCCGTTCCACCAACTCTTCTTCGATGGCATCCAGGAATCCGCTCCTCTCAAGGCGCAGTTCTCTGCCGTAGAGGAAGCGTTTGGCAGCGTGGGTCAGGAACAGATAGCGCTTGGCCCTGGTCATTCCCACATAGAGAAGCCGCCTCTCCTCATCCGCATCCGTGCGACGCTCCGGAAAAAGGGAATAGGGCAGAAGGCCCTCCTCACAACCGCAGATAAAGACACAATCGAATTCCAGCCCTTTGGCAGCGTGCAGCGTGAGCAGTGAAACCCGCTGGGTGGCCGGATCAACCAGGTCACTATCCAGATCAAGACTGACTTTTTGCAGAAATAGGGCCGGGGAATCATAATCGTGAGCCAACTCCCGGAAACGCAGCCAGAGGGGATCGTCCGCTTCGCCGTCGCGAAGCATCAGATCCGCCGCCAGTTTCACTATCGCGTCGGTGCTTTGTCCGGAAGCCTCCCGTGTCAGCCGTTCCAATTCGGCCTTTGCCAAACCGCTCTCAGTTTCGGCGGTCTCCCGCAGCAGGGCATTGTCCGGCTGCTCCAGCCAGCGCAGCACGGGGACGATGCGCCTGAACGGGTGCCGGTCCAGCAGCGGCAGGTTCTCCGCCTTCTGATAGGGAATGGCATGATCCCTGAAGGCCTTTTCCAGAACCCGCATCTGGTCCGCCGTGCGGCACAGTACGGCAAAATCAGCCAGACTGCCCGCGGAATCTCCGCCGTCACCTGCGGCGATCTTGCTGTCCAGCGAGAAAAACCTCAATCCTCCCATCATATTTTCGATGCTGCGCGCCACAAATTCCGCTTCGGCCCGGTCCGTCGCCTGACCTGAAATCGTAATGCGTACGCCCTCTCCGCAGCAGCTCAGGAGGGACGCTTCCTTCCTTTCTTTATGAACCACTCCAGTGGAGGCCCGCAAAATATTGCCGGAACAGCGGTAACTGCGCCGGAGATTATAGATGGCAGCGTCGGGATAGTCCTTCCGGAAACTGCTGATGAAGGAGACATCCGCTCCCCTGAATCCATAGATAGCCTGATCAGGATCGCCCACTACCATAAGGTTGGGGTTATCCGTCGGGACCAGGAGGGAAAGCAGCCGGTATTGACTCCGGTTGACATCCTGGTATTCATCGACCAGTATATAGCGGAACCGCTGCCGGTATTCAACGGTAAGATCAGGACTTGCGGTGAGCAGGCCCACGGGCCGGACGACCAGGTCATCCAAATCGATACAATCGTTGTGCTGCAGCCAGGACTCATACCGCATGGCCGCGTCGACAACCAGAGGGTCCTCCTCACCGAAAGAATCATCCATACGAAGCTTCAGGACGCCGATCTCCCGACTCAGGCGGGAAGCCTGTTCTCCGCCGCCGTCAATAAGGGAACGCAGCACTCTTCGGCGCAGGGTCTCATCCAGCAGGGTGGGAGGACGCCCGGCAAAAGCCGGATCGGACTCCCTCAGGATGGAGTACCCAAGACTGTGTAAAGTGGTGATCATGGGGTGATCATTTTCGTTTCGGACCTTCAGCTCATCGGCAAGCCGCTGCCTCATCTCAGCAGCCGCCTTGCGGGTGAAGGTGACCGCCAGGATTGAGGAGGCCTCCACGGAAGGATCCTTTAGCAGGCGCGAGACACGCTCCACTAACACCCGGGTCTTGCCGGTTCCTGGTCCGGCCAGCACCAGGGCCGGGCCTTCCCGGTGAGCCGCGGCCCGGGCCTGCTCCTCATTGAGGACGGCGGCGGTGGTCCGTGGCGGTTGCTCCTTCGACGGGACTGTTTCCTGGGGCCGTTCGGACAGGAAAGACCGAAACAGTTCCAAATCGAAACTGACGGGAGGCCGTTCCGGTACTTCTCCGGGGGAGCGCCTTCCGCCTCCGAAAAGAGTGGACTGCCCCTTGCCGCAGGACAATTCTCCCGGCTGGAAGAGCCGAATACAGCCGTACTCCCCGTCATACCCCTCCTGTACCAGTACCTGGCGACGACGCAGACGCCGCACAGCTTCCGCCAGGGCCTCACCGCCGACACGTTCGATCCGGTCCGGCTCACACTCCATGAGTATCTCCAGCTCCGGCCCCAGACCGTCGATGAGCTGATGATAGCGCCGAAGCACCTTCTTGGAAGAGGGGCCCACGCCTTCTATCTCTGAAATGATTTCCTTCAGGGGAATGAGGGAATGATAGGGAATTCTGTCTTTCCGTTCTTCCAGACTGCTACGGTCCGAAAGTTGGGCCGCCCGGCTCAGCACTCCAACGGTGATCATGCCGCCGCAGCGGGGGCAGATCCCGCCCAGTTCCAACGTCTCCAGGGGATTCAGGGGGAGATTGCATTTGCGGTGACCGTCATAGTGATATTTACCTTCTTCGGGGAAAAATTCTATGGTTCCCGGAAGCGCGTCTCTCCTGACACCTGTAATCGCGGCAACGATATCGCTGTAGGAAAGTTCCGTATCCAGCATGGTCGCTTCCCGTCCGATTTTTTCCGGGGAATGGGCGTCGGAATTGGAGATGATGGTGTAGGAGTCCAGGAAACTGCACATCCAATGCATCGGAGGATCCGCTGAGAGACCCGTTTCCACCGTACGAATGTGGGAAGAAAGATCTCCGTAACATTCCGCAATACTGTCGAAACCGGACTTGCTGCCCAGAACGGAAAACCAGGGCGTCCAGATATGCGCCGGAATCAGCAGGATTTCCGGGGAACAGTCCAGGCAGATTTCCAGGAGATCCCGGGAATCCAGTCCCAGGATCGGCCTCCCGTCCGAAGTGATGTTTCCAATCCGGTCCAGTCGCGACTGGATGGCTTCCACCGCGGCGAAATCAGGCGCCAGCACCAGATTGTGAACCTTGCGGGTTTTGCCGTCTTTCTTATAGATGTTGCTGATCTCCGCGGTTAAAAGAAAACGCGTCTCTCCAGGCGGAAACGGTGCCTGCTCCCGGGGAAGGTGGTACTCCTTTTTTAGACGGAAGAGGCCTTCTTCGGCCGGTTCCAGTTTTTCTTTTAGTTCGGCCAGCCAGCCGGGATGGGTAAAATCACCGCTCCCCACCACCAAAACACCCTTGACCGCGGCCCAGGCCGCGATATGTTCCGGAACCAGCTGTTTGCTGGTGGCAATAGAAAAATGTGAATGGATATGCAAATCGGCAAGAAACCGCATGACGGGGCTCATCTCCCTCTCAGGTTCGCAGTGAAAATAATATAATCAATGACCTGTATACTGGCAAACTGAATTTTAGGGTGATTACGGATCCCTGAATTTTTCCTTTCTTGTTTCTCTTAATCCGGGAAGAAATAAAACACCTTTTCAAACGGACCGGAGACACCGGGACAATCCTTTCACCGTTACTGACAGCATCTTACCGGGAAACCGCAGTATTTCTTTTCTGCGACGTCATCCCGTCTGCAGAAAGGGATTGACATTCACGCCCAATTCCTTTACTTTTAGCGGTATAGCTAATATCATATTTTCATTCCCGCATAATCCCTTTATACTTTGATCCAGAAGGAGGTTTGCCATGCCCGAAATGAAACACAAACTCCGGACAGGGAGCGCTTGCCTGTTGTCGGCGCTGCTGATTTTCTCTCTGACCGGCTCACTCTTGGCCGGCGGCGGGGACGATTACACCGCACCGGAGAAACGGATGCAACTCTATCAGAAGCACCTGGCTCTGGTAAAAAAATCCCCCTACACCGAGTTGGCTTGGCAGTTTATCGGCCCCACCAATATCAGCGGCCGCATGACGGATATGGCGGTGGCCACGCCCAAGGGAAAATATTACACCATCTATGTTGCCGGCGCTTCCGGCGGTGTCTGGAAAACCATCAACGAAGGGATTACCTGGGAGCCGGTTTTCCAACACGCTATTTCCACATCAATCGGCGATGTAACCCTGGCTCCATCGGACCAGAACATCGTCTGGATCGGGACGGGAGAAGCCAACATCTTCCGCAGCTCCATGGCCGGCGGCGGCGTCTATAAATCTACTGACGCCGGGAAGACCTGGACGCACATGGGTCTCACCGGAACTCACACCATCCCCCGCATCGTCATCCGTCCGGATAACCCAGACGTCGTCTATGTGGCGGCCTCCGGACACGAGTGGACCGACAATCCGGAACGTGGTATCTATAAGACGACGGACGGCGGCAGGACCTGGAAAAAAGTGCTTTTTGTCAATAATAAAACCGGCGCCATCGATCTGGTCATGGATCCGTCGGACCCGAACACTCTTTACGCCGCCTTCTGGCAGCGTGTCCGCGAACGCTGGAACGACCCGCGCAATGAGGAGGATTACACCGGAAGCGGCATCTATAAGACCACGGACGGCGGAGAAACCTGGACCCCCATCAACGAAGGTTTGCCCCCGGCCCGCTACCGCGGCCGCATCGGTATCGATCTCTGCCGGGCCCGGCCGCAGGTTGTCTACGCCTATATCGACAACTATGAAATTTACAAGGAAGAGCAGGCAGAAGAGACCGACTCTTACGGCCGTCCCCGCGGCGGCATGATCAAAGGCGCCACGGTTTACCGTTCCGACGACGGTGGAATGCACTGGCGTCAGGCGAGCTTGACCGACGACTATATGACCCGCCTCTCGGCAACCTACGGCTGGGTCTTCGGCCAGATCCGGGTGGATCCCGTCAATCCTGACAAGATTTATGTCATGGGCCTGGCCCTGAACGTCAGTGAGGACGGGGGCAAAAGCTTCCGCAGGCTGGGCGGTATGCACGGCGATCATCACGGCTTGTGGATCGATCCGGATAATACCGATTATTTGGTCAACGTAAACGACGGCGGCCTGGCCATCAGTTTCGACGGTGGCGCAAACTGGCGCACGTTTACGGACAACCTGCCCCTGGCCCAGTTCTTCAATGTCATGTATGACATGGACACCCCCTTCCATGTGCTGGGCAGTATCCAGGATCACGGCAGCTTCCGGGGTACCGTTAATCTGGACCGCGGCCGCGACAGAATCCCGGCCGTGGAATTCGAAAGCGCTCCGGGAGGAGAGGGCTCCAATCACGCCGTTGATCCCACCGATCCCAACATCGTCTATTCGGCCGGATTTTACGGCAGCATCAGCCGTACCGATTTGAGTACCGGACAGCAGGTACCCTTCATCCGGGAGCTGCAGAAACTGACACCGCATACCAAACTGCGGGGTCAGTGGCTGGCGCCCTTCATCATTTCGCCCCACAATCCCCGCATCATCTACCACGGTATGCAGTTCCTCTACCGCTCCCTGAACCGGGGGGACACCTGGGAGAAGATCAGCCCGGATCTCACCTATAACGACCCGAAAAAAACGGGTGACATCCCCTACCAGACGATCTTCACCATCTCCGAGTCACCCCTGCAGTTCGGCCTCATTTACGCCGGGACCGACGACGGCCGCATTCACGTCACTCCCGACGGGGGCCGCACCTGGAAGGAAATCACCAAAGGACTGGCCCAGCATCGCTGGATCTCCCGCGTGGTGGCTTCAGCGTTCGACAAAAACACCGTCTATCTGGCCCAGAACGGCAAACGCTGGGATGATTTTACTCCCTACCTCTTCAAATCGAGCGACCGGGGAGCCCACTGGCAGAGTATCGTCAACAACCTTCCCTCTGGACCGATAAACGTGGTACGGGAGGATCCCAAACATCCGGAGATTCTATACGTCGGCACCGATCTGGGAGTCTACGTTACTCTGAACGGCGGTGCCACCTGGTCGGCCCTGGCCGGGAATTTCCCCACCACCTTCGTGAGTGATATCGTGATCCAGCCCCGGGAAGACATCATGATCGCCTCCACCCACGGCCGCGGACTCTGGGCCTTCGATGTCCGCTATATCTATCAGGTTCTCGAAAGCGGCGGCAATTCGGCCCTTCTCTTTGCCCCCGAATCCGTCGCTCTCTCCCGCTACCGTCCCATGCCGGCCAGCCTGGTATACTACCTGCCTGCTGCTGGTCAGGCCTCGCTGCGCATCACTGACGCTGGGGGAAAAGAGATCGTAACCCTGAAAGCGGAATCTTCAGCCGGATATCATCACACCTCCTGGTCTCCCAATCAGGACGAAGCCGGAGAACCACTGAAACCGGGCGATTACACAGTCACGCTGATCTACGGCGACAAGGAAATAAGCCGTTCCGTAAAGATCATAAGCAGACGCTACTAAATCATCCCGTCGTTTTTCTGTCATAACCAGCAAGCGGGGATCCGGCCTGAGGCCGCGGTTCCCGCTTCTTTTTCCAAAAAGCCCCTCCGACCGTAACGGCGGAGAAAACTGTTCCGGAGCGGGCCGCGGACCTGAATGAAATCTGATTGACTTTCCAGGGGAAAATCATTATACTTTCACAACATGAAAGAAGCCCCCCCGGACATATCCGTCGTCAGCCCCGTCTACCTCTCTGAAGATAGTGTGGAGGAACTGGTGCGCCGGCTGGTGCAAGAATTATCCAGCCTGACCTCACATTTCGAGATTCTGCTGGTAGAGGATGGCAGCCCTGACAACTCCTGGGACAAAATAAGCGAGTGCTGCCGGCAGGATCCCAGGGTCAAGGGAATCCGCCTGAGCCGGAACTTCGGACAGCATCATGCCATAACCGCCGGACTTGAAAAAGCTCAGGGTGAGTGGGTCGTGGTCATGGACTGCGACCTGCAGGACCGTCCGGAAGAAATCACCTCCCTCTACCACGCGGCTCTGGAAGGATTCGACATTGTCATTGCCAAACGCAGAAATCGGCAGCATGGAGTAATTAAACAGCTTTTCTCTAAACTGTTCTACCGGGTCCTCTCCTATCTGACCGATCTGCCCCAGGACAGCTCCATCGCCAACTTCGGCATCTACCACCGCCGGGTCATCCAGTCAGTCTGCCGCATGTCGGAATCCATCCGCTACTTCCCCAGTATGATCAAATGGGTGGGATTCAGCCGCAAAGAGGTATTCGTGGAACATGGACGCCGCTTCGCAGGTGAGACCAGCTACAATTTCAAGAAACTGATGAATCTGGCCCTGGAAATAATCCTGGCTTACTCCGATAAACCCCTGCGGCTCATGGTAAAACTGGGTCTGATTGTCTCTTTCTTCTCCCTGCTCTTTGCTCTCTATAATATCGTCAGGGCCCTAACCGGCGGAATCGAGGTGCTGGGATATGCCAGCCTCATGGTATCTATCTGGTTCCTGGCCGGATTTCTCATCTTCATCCTGGGGATTCTGGGACTCTACATCGGCAAAATATTCGACGGCGTCAAGAACCGCCCCGTCTACCTTATTAAAGAGACCGTCAATTTTAAGTGATATGCCCGCCGCCGCCGACATAGTGCAGCAGCTCCACTGGGATTCCCGTCTCTTCGGCTATCCAGTGACCCGTATCGATTACCGGGACTGCCGCGGTGTGCCTGCTGCCGAACTGGCCCAGTTCCTGCACAGCCGGAACATTCGTCTGGCCTATTTCGTCATTACAGGAGCCCAGACCATGCCTCACGAAGAGCTGGTCGTCGGGATTAATTACGCCAACAGCCTAGGCGGCCGTCTGGTGGACCGTAAGACGACTCTGACAAAAGAACTGCCGCAGGGAGATGGAAAACCGGCGCTACCCCCCGAGGTGACTCTTCTGGAAAACAGAGATGTAAGCGCAGACCTCATCGACCTGGCCCTGGCCAGCGGAGCCTTTTCCCGCTTCAAACTGGATAAAAACTTTCGGCAGGGAGAATTCGAAAATCTCTATACCGTGTGGATTACCCGCTCGGTGAAGCGGGAGATCGCCGATGCCGTCTATATTATCCGGCCCCACAATGACATTCTGGGACTGATCACTCTGGCATCATTGGACCGGGCCGTTGATATCGGGCTTTTAGCGGTTGCCGGCGGTCAGCGCGGCAAAGGGTACGGCCGGGCTCTGGTTGAAGCCGCCTCCTTCCAGGCCGCTCAGAACGGCCTTGGCACAATCAGCGTGAAGACGCAACTGGATAACGCTGCGGCTGTCGCATTCTACCGCGGCTGCGGTTTCTCTATTGCAGCGGTGGATTACATCTTCCACGTCTGGATCGGAGATACAAGTTCGTGAAGAAAATACCTTTCAACAAACCCTACCTCAGCGGCCGCGAGCTGGATTACATCAGGGATGCGGTGGAAAGCGGCCAGATTTCCGGTGACGGCCCCTATACCAGGAAGTGCCACTCCTTCCTGGAAAAATACCTTGGCGCCGAGCGGGTGCTGCTCACCACTTCCTGCACCCATGCCCTGGAGATGGCCGCCCTGCTGCTGGAACTGAATGAGGGGGAAGAGGTAATCGTCCCATCCTTCACGTTTGTATCCACTGTCAACGCCTTCGTCCTGCACGGCGGCCGGCCCGTCTTTGCCGATATCAGACCGGACACTCTCAACCTGGATGAAACACAGATAGAGCGGCTCATCGGACCGCGCACCAGGGCCATTGTGCCGGTCCACTATGCCGGTGTGGGCTGTGAAATGGATGATATCTGCCGGATTGCTGAGGAACATAATCTGATTATCGTGGAAGATAACGCCCATGGTCTTTTCGGAACCTACCGGAACCGCGCCCTGGGCCGTTTCGGCGCTCTGGCCACCCAAAGTTTTCATGAGACCAAAAACATCAGCTGCGGTGAAGGCGGTGCGCTCATCATCAACGATCCCCGGTACATCGAACGAGCCGAGATTATTCGGGAAAAAGGCACTAACCGCAGTCAGTTTTTCCGGGGTCAGGTGGATAAATACTCCTGGATCGATGTCGGTTCCAGCTATCTGCCTTCGGACGTGCTGGCCGCCTATCTCTGGGCTCAGCTGGAATCCTGGCAGGACATTCAGGCCCGCCGCCAGGCCATCTGGGAGCACTATAACCGGGCTCTTGCGGACTGGGCCGCGGCTATGGATATCCGCCTTCCTTTCATCCCGGACCACTGCAGCCAGCCCTTTCACATGTATTACCTCATCCTGCCCTCCCTTAATCTGCGTCAGCGTCTCATCGGACATTTGAGGGAAAGAGATATCCACAGTGTTTTTCACTATCTTCCGCTGCATAACTCGAAGTTCGGCAGCAGATTCCGCGACAAGAGGACTCACTGCCCGGTCACCGAAGATATCAGTAAGCGGCTGCTGCGTCTGCCCTTCTTCAACGAGCTGACCGAAGCGGATATAGAGCGCATCGTTACCGCTATCCTTGATTTTTCGGGATAAGGCCCGAATCCCGGGGAGACCCCATGATGTCGAAAAACCTGCACCGTCTGATCATACTTCTCGCACTCATTCCCTATGTCATTATTCCCATCATGGGCAGCAAACTCTATTTCCGGCACGATGATGCCAGTCTGCTGCTCTGGAGCAAGGAATTCAATCAGCCGGCGCTCCAGGCCTTTTCCACCAATCCGGAAGTGAATCATTACGCCGAATACCGCGGTATGGAAAGCTACTGGAGGCCGGTGACATACCTCTATATCAAGGCGCTCTGGCATATATTCGGAACCGACCCGGCTCCTTATTTTATTATTGCGGGCCTCTTCTTCCTGGCATCCATATATTTCTTTTTCAAAATCGTCGAAGAAGAGACCGACGTCTTTTCAGCTGTTCTGGCCTCAATCTTCTATCTGGTTGCCTTCAGTCCTGGGCTATACAACATTTTCCGTATCGGTGTGCCGGTGGGGTATTTCTTTCAGCTTGTCTTTCTCTATTTCCTTTACCGCTTTCTTAAACGGAGCAGCTGGCTTTCTCTCGCGGGACTGCTCCTCTTTTTCCTCCCGGCCATGATGCGCCAGACCTCGGCCCTGCTTATCCTGGCTTTTCTGCTCGCCGCCATCATTCAGGACTGGAAGAAAAAGCCTCTGCTTTCTGTGCGGAATATCACCGCGGCTTTAATTTTCATCGCCGGTATCTACCTGCTTAAATTCACCGCTCTGGTTGGCAAGGGCGGCATATTCGAGCTGCTGCCGGATCTGAAAGCGGCCTGGAGCTTCTTCTGGGAACGATATCGCTTCTACGGCGGTCTTCTCAGTACCGGACTCACCGGTCTTATTGTTCTCCTGTTTTTTGGCGGCCGGGCTCTTTCTCAAATACTTGGGAGGATAGGAAAGAATAAGCGTCTTTTCTCGTCCGGATGGCTCCTCTTACTGCTCGTCCCGGCCAGTGCGGTATTCTTCATCAAGCTGCCGGTCGTGGCCCCCTACTGGCTCATCGTCTGCTTTGTATTCCTCCTGATCATCGACGGCCCCTGCCGGCTGTTTTACTTCTGGGCCGGTATCTCTCTGGGGGCCTTCTGCACGACCAGCTATTACCATCAGGGGTATATCCTTGAAGCGGCTTTCCCTCTGGCAGCCCTGATGGGACTGACTGGACGGGAATGGCTGGGTCGCTTACTGCCGCCGCTGCGAGCCTGGGCAGCCTCCCGCAAACGTCTCGCGATCCTCATCCTGCTGCCGGTAGCGGCACTGCTGGTTTTTCTCATGGTCCGTTACCGGAGAGCAATTACCGAAAAAACTCAAACAGCCACTATCTTTGTGCATAACAACCAGACTTTTGCCGATCTTATGGATTACCTCACCCGGGAACAACCGGACTCGACCTGGATCCTTGAATTCAGAGAGGAAGACATCGGTACCGATGTGCGCCGTCATTTCTCTTCAGAAAAGAGGGCGAGGATCACTAAGATCATGGACATCAAGGACAAACGGAACATGCTGCAGGTGCTGGGAAGGGGGGATTTGCGTATTATCCCCGCTAATCTCTACGGCGATCCCCGCCTGCCGCATGATATCTATTTTATCGCCCTGAACAGCTTCGAACGGAGCCTGGCCGAAGAGCGCTACCCTCTCATTCTTGTGCGGGGATTCAAAGCCGGCCGGGAATCGGCGGCGATTTATCGGTTCTCGAGGGCTGAGCAGCAGGAGGCATATCATTAACAGAAAGGTCGAGAATGCCGCCAGAGGTGCCCGCTGTTGAAAAAAGTGTAAAATCCAGAAAGCCGCTGCTAAGCTGGAAATTCTGGCTGGGTCTCTTTCTCAGCGGGCTCATGCTTTATCTGGCTCTGCACAAGGTAAATGTCAGGGAATTCTCCGATGCTCTGCAGCAGGTAAATTATCTTTTCTTCATTCCCATTGTTTTCTTAACCATTTTCAGCCTCTGGCTGCGGGCCTTGCGCTGGGGAGTACTCATCCGGCCTCTGAAAAAAATCGGAATTGGAAGCCTTTTTTCAGCCACCATGATCGGATTCATGTGCAACAACCTGCTGCCCGCCCGGCTGGGTGAGCTGGCCCGGGCTTACGCTCTGGGGCGTAAGGAGAAAATCAAGGCCAGCTCCGCCTTCGCCACCGTCGTCCTGGCCCGTACCTTCGACGGCCTCATCATTCTCCTCACTTTTGGATTCGTCGTCCTGCTGGCGCCGATGTCCTTTCCTTCCTGGCTGAACAGCGGCGCCTATGTCGCCCTGGCCGTCTATCTTCTGGTCACGGCTTTTATGCTGTTTGTCCGGCACCAGAACCGCCAGACCAGAATCATCATGCACCGTCTGTTTTCACCGCTGCCTGAGAAAGCCAGAGTAAAAGCCGTCGGTCTGATGGATTCTTTCACCGACGGTCTGGAGATTCTGCACTCTCTTTCGGGCCTGTTGCTGGCCAGCGCCATTTCGGCGGCGGTATGGATGCCGGTGGCCCTCTCCTATTATCTTCTGCTCCAGGCGTTCTCCATCCAGCTGCCTCTCTACGCTCCTCTTATCCTGGTAATCATCATCAGCCTGGGTCTCATGATTCCTTCGGCCCCCGGGTACCTGGGCACTCTGCACTACGCCAGCATACTGGGACTTACCCTTTTCGCCGTGCCCAAATCCACTGCCTTCAGCTTCGCCCTGCTTCTGCACGCCAGCCAGTTCATTCCGGTCACGGCGCTGGGTCTGGTATATCTTTTCAAGGAAGGACTCTCCTTCTCGAGCCTGCGCGCCTCATCGCGCGTCCTGCCCTGATTTGAGGAATCCTTTGTATGAATGCTGAAATGAAGCAGCCGTTCACTGAAGCCTCTCGATCGGATCAGAAGGAAAAGCTGAATCTTCACAGCTGCTATCAAAGAGCCTGGAAAGGATTCCGGAAAGGGTGGGTCATTCTCTGTCTCATCTCCGCGGCGATTGTCGCTTTTGAGCTGACACCCCGCATGATCGTTACTTCAGAGTGGTCGAGCCTGCGTAAATCCTCTCTGCTCCTGGTCCAGTCGCTCATCCGGGGAGACGAGGTAACGGCTGCCCGCCTGCTTCCGCTGGTGCGGATTCAGTCCAGGATGATTATCCGGCGTCTTTTTATCATCACAACCTATCTCTTCCCGGCCATCGCCCTATTGACCATCCTGTTGCTGATGCGGGCCAGCCGCGCCGTTAAAAAAGAAAAAAGAGAGAAGGAGCGCATCATCTGGCTCATCTACATATCCTTTGTTCATGTACTTCTGGCAGTGATCAAGCTTGCCGCTTTTTTTCTCTTCATTGTTCCCGGTGTCTACCTCTATGTGCGGCTTATTTTCGTTTCACTGGTGATGTTGGAGGAAAGGCTGACCGCCAGACAGGCCATCCGGCGCAGCTGGGAACTGACTCGCGGCAGCTTCTTCCGAATCCTCTTCCTGGTGGTTATCAACACAGTGATTCAGATAACAGCGACACTCACTATTCTGGGTCTCATCCCTTCAACCGGTTTTATTAATACCGCCCGTGCCGCCGCTTTTCATCAACTTCGGGAAAGGGGCAGCGAACAAAGGGATGGGTAATATTCCCGAAAGCAACCCGCTGCCGCGCAGGATATACAACCCCGGGATCACGTGAAAGCACCAGGGCATTTTATTATTATGTTATGAAAAGCTGAACCCGGCGCCTTTCCTCTTGCAATTGTTGCTGTTTTCTTGATATATTAAGTTTTTGATGCGGAATTATTTCATCTTTCGCCCGATCCAGCAGCGACTCGGAATTATGAAAAAATCATTATTGCTCAAAATATGCTTGGGACTGGCTGGAATCATTGCCGGTATAGTAATAATCCGGACGGGTGGCCTTGTTTATCCCATAGAAAGAACGGCCCATCTGGTGCTTTCACCGGAACAGTATCAGGCCAATCCTCCCGCCGCCTTCGGGGTATTCAACACATTGACGGGAATCGCAGGTATCGTCGCCGGTTTGGTTTTAATCGGAGGATCACTGGCGGGAAGGATGACCGGATTTCGTTTTGCCCAACTTTACCGCCCTTTCTTATTGACGATAATAATAATTCTTATCGCTCTATTATCGCTCGTCTCACTCCAGAAAACGATAGAACCGGATGAAATAGAACATATCCACAGCTCCTGGTATATCACCCACGGGGCAATACCCTATGCTGATTTCTTTCAGCATCATAACCCTCTTCTCTGGTACTGTCTGGCCCCGCTGCTCCTGGCTCTGGGGGAAGGTGCGCATATTATTTTTCTTTTCCGGGGCCTTATGTGCCTGGTCATTATCTCCACCGGCTTCCTGGTGTACCTCATTGCCCGTGAGACGGGCATGTCAAAAAACCAGAGTCTGATTCCGGTCATCCTTCTTCTTTCCACAGTACCTTTTCTCAAGCGAGCAATGGAAATCCGTCCCGACGGTCCCATGGTCCTCTTTATTTTAATCGCCGTCTATTTTTCAATTCGCTATCTTAAGGATACTCGGAATGTCTATCTGATATACTGCGGTCTCTTCCTCTCTCTCGCATTTCTGTTTCTGCAGAAAGCGTCCATTTTCATCGTTTTATACGGGCTCGCCCTGATAACGGCGGCCGTGCTCCGTAAAATTAAAATCCGGGATCTGTCAGCCTGCGCCATCGCCTTCCTGCTGCCGTTACTGGCATTCCTGCTTGAGCTGATTTTCACCAAATCCCTGTCTGATTATTATTATACCAATGTCCTTCTCAATCTTGAAGAGGTTGTCGGCAGCCAGAAAAACTCGCTGAATTCCTTCATCCTTCAGAACGGTCTGCACAGCGTCCTGTTCCTCATTGCCTTGTTTTACAGCCTTTTCTATCCCGGCAGTATGAGAAGGGAACGATATGTGGCTGTTGTTCTCGCTGTCGTTGGTCTGCTCTACCCCATTATTCTCAACCGAACGGCCGAACGTAATTTCCTTCCGGCGATACCGCTTCTGTGTATTACCGCGGGATACTTTCTCGATTCACTGTTTCGGGCCCGGGGGTGGGGAGAAGACAAACGGGCCGTTCTGCTTATAGTAATAATCCTGATACCGCTGTTTTTTCTCATTAAAAGCAGCGCAATCAATTACAATCGGGACCAGATGAGAAAGATCAAATATGTCCTGGACCATACCCACAAGGATGATCGTGTCTATGATGGGCAAAACCGCTTCAATCTCTTCAGACCGAATATTCACTATTTCTGGTTCAGTTCCGGCAAGAAAGGACTGCTAAAACCCTATAATAGGATTACCGGAGGAAAATACGCTGATTATGACCTTGTGTCTCTGATCGATGAGAAAAGACCGAAAATTACATCGGATGCGGGATACGATTTCAGCGGGAGCGGTCTTTCCCGGTGGTACGAAGAAACTCCTTTCAAGGGATTATATATCAGAAAATGAAAAACCACGAATGAACATTCGCAACAGGAAAGTCATCAATGATAGAATTCCGTTTTTCTGACTTTTTATCACCTCGTCTCCTGATCAAATGGCACCGGCTTTTGTGGAAGAGCCAGTACTGGCCCGTGGAACGGCTTCGGGAGCTGCAGCGGGAGCTGTTATCCCAGACACTGGATCACTGCTTCGAGCATGTGCCCTATTACAGAAAATCGTTCAGGGAGCTTGGGTTACAGCGATCCGATTTTACTTCCCTTGAAACCCTCGCAAAACTGCCGATCATCGACAAATTTACTGTGAAGGAACACTATGACGAATTCAAGGCGGATAACTTCAATAAATTTCATCCTCAAGCAATACGAACGATGGGATCAACGGGCACGCCCTTCGTTGTCTATTGGGATATCGGTTCCAATATTCTCGAACTGATGTGCCAATACCGCCATTTTTCCTGGGCAGGATACCGGCTTGGCGAACCGTTTCTGAATATCCGCAGTGTTTCATTGGATGATCCGAAGGGATACAAATGGAACTGGAAATGCCGGGTACTCGAAGTATCATCGGATACCATCGATGCCTCAAACATTGCGGCGTATGCTGAGCTTTTACGCAAATACCGCATAAAAATGTGGCGGGGATATCCCGAATCGATCTATTACTTATGCAGAATGCTTTCCGATGCCGGCATTGATGATATTAAACCGAAATACATCAACAGTATTGCCGTAAATGTATTGAAATACCAGCGAGAGTATATCGAATCCTGGACAGGAGTACCTGTTTGTGACAATTATGGGCAGAAGGAGCATGTCGCCCTTATTACTCAATGTCCCGAGACCGGAGGATATCATCTCGTGATGGAATACGGAATCGTGGAAATCATCAAAGATGATGGTTCTCCCGCCAAACCGGGAGAAGAGGGAAGGATCGTTGGAACAACTCTCCATAACAGAGCCTTCCCCCTGATTCGGTACAATGTCATGGACTACGCCGTTGCCTCGGAAAGAACCTGTTCCTGCGGAAGGACGTTACCGCTTATTGAAAGACTGACAGGCCGCATTAACGATTTTTTACTGGACACAAGGGGTCGATGGATCTCGGCCCCCTATCGTCCCTTATATCAGATCGACAACATTAT
>CAZUMH010000017.1:0-43002 GCA_964621645.1 uncultured bacterium | reverse complement strand
AGGTCTATTCGGGAGAGGTAAAGATAACCAACGCGCCGGAAAAGACGAGCCTCACGGCAAAATCCCTCGTTGTACACGAGGTGCCCGGACCGCACGAGATTCCAGGACCGAGAGAGGTGTCGGTAAAAGAGTGGCTGTATATCGTTAAGTCCATGCAACAGATAACGTTCGACAAGAAGGGAAAGGTCCTTTCAAAGGGAGTCTTTACCAGCCAGGACGATGACGAGAAAAGTGATTGGATACTGTGGAATCAGAAGCGGGACAAAGCCCTGAAGAGCCAGTAAAGTCTGGATAGCATGAAACTCGAAGAGGCGAATCTAAACGATTCGCCTCTTTTTTTTATATCAGAGAAAACGAACCCGAAGCGATCAATAGTACTATGTAATGGATCGGGACGGACGTTCCATTATTTACAGTTTCTGGCGGCGATGTTCCGAATGCCAAGGATACCGCCTCCATCCAATGAAAAGGGGAGTGTTACCAACATATGATAGCTCCTTCCGGGGCAATTGTTTCACGCCATCCCAAATCTATCATTCATTATTATAATTGATACGGGATGGCGGCGTAACTGAAGCCAGGAGAAAAGGAGAATGGGAGAAAGGTGAACAGAGAAGGAGGAGTGGAGCATTCTGGTTTAGGGGTCATCCTAATCCTTGTTGGGCAGGCCTTCTTTAACATAGAGGACAGCCGCTGCCAACACGATAAAGAAGACGGAAAGAGCAAGCAGGACAATGATCGCGGTAAACGCTGATGTATGCTGCTGGGGAAACACGAGTCGCAGAAGCAGCTGGTTCTGGGATGATTGCTGCCAGTGAGGTGCCAGCGTATGAAGATAATGGGAGATGGTGAAGAGGGATATGTTGCCGGGAAGCGTGCTGAAGATACTTTCCCAACCGAACGCCAGAAGCAGCCCGATGAGCACCGGCCGTTTTACGAGACCGCCTAACAGGGAAAACAGAGAGAGGTAGACCAGCAGAGCAATCAGGGTTACCGCTTCGGCCCGGACCAGTGACGGCAGATCCGAGATTACCGTGTTCACGCCCCCGCTCAAACGAAGGATCAGATAGGTCAACAGCAGCGACAGGCAGAGGATGACAGCGGCGGTGATGAAACCGGCAAGCATCTTTGCTGTTACGATGACATACTTGGGTTTGGGCCGGACCAGCAGGTACGGCAGGGTGCCTCCTTCTATTTCATCACGGAGAACCGCCGTGCCGATGAAAAGAGCCGTGATGGGAATAAGAAAGTGCAGATAGAGGGAGTAGTTCATCTGGGGAAAGAGGATTGTGAGATTAATCGCCTCCTGGCTCAGGGTGGATTTAATGAGCCAGAGAAAAAGGGCTGCGCCCGGGGGCGCCAGCGAGAGCAGCCCCAGCCAGAGGGTTCTGCGGCTGCGCGAGGCAAGACGGATGAAGAATGATAGCAGGCTGAACATGCTCACCTCACCAGATAACCGAAGACAGCTTCCAGATTTTCATCCGGAGACCATAGTGAGTAGATTTTGATTTCCTTTTTTAGAGCCAGGCCGGGCAGCCGGGAGTGAAAGAGGTCGGGATCCCGGGTTTCAACCGTGAGCCTGTTGCGGACTCGGTCTATCTTTATTCCGATGATATCCTCGTATTCCGTCAGGACGGCAGCCAGGAGAGCGGCGTTATCGCATTCGATGCTTATCTGCAGAGGGTGGGTGTCGATGAGTTTGCGGATATCATAAATATTCCCCTCTGCCAGCAGCCGGCCATGGTTCAAGAGCAGAATATTATCGGTCATTTCTTCCACTTCATGCAAAACATGGCTGGATACGACAACGGTCTTGCCCTGCTTACCCAGAGAGCGGATGAGGTCGATGAGCTGCTTGCGGCCCAGGGGATCCATACCATTCAACGGTTCATCCAGAAAGAGGAGATCCGGATCGTGCGCCAGGGCCTGGGCCAGTTTGATGCGCTGCCGCATGCCTTTGCTGTAGCTGCCTATTTTGCGATTCTGAGCTTCCTGCAGGTTGGTGAGCTCGAGACTGCGGGAGGCTCTTTCCCCCGCTTCTTTTTCATTGAAGTCGTGCAGTCGCAGCATGCTTTCCACAAACTCTTTTCCGGTCAGGAAACTCCAGAAGGCATCCGCTTCCGGGCAGTAGCCTATGGAGCGAACGATTTCGTGGTTGTTCCATATTTTTTCACCAGCGATGAGGGCGACGCCTTTGCTGGGCTTGAGTTGACCGGTGAGAAGCCGGATCATGGTGGTCTTGCCAGCTCCGTTTGGCCCCAGAAAACCGGTTACCCCCGGACCAATGCTGAAATTGATGTTATTCACTCCGATCACCTGACCGTACCATTTAGAAAGCTGCCGGGCCTCTATATTCATCGGACGACCTCCACCGGCTTTACTTTCCTTTTAAATAGAAACAGGCAGAGGGCGACGACCAGCAGCAGCATCAGGATAGAGAGCCAGACCGGAGCCGGGTAGGGGGAGGATTCTCCAAAAAGAGGAGTGATCACCTGGTTGATATCAGCCTGCAAAGAGAGAAGCACCAGAATTTTTACACTGGGAAAGATGGCCCGGATGAGATCAGGAAAGACAAGCGTCCCGAAGAATAGAATGGCAGCGGTGCGCTGATTGTTCCCCAGTGAGGAGAAGGCCAGTGCTACGACCGCCAGAATGGAAACGGCGAGCAGTGATGCCGCGATAAGTGAAAACGGGATCCAGTAATAGGTCTGGGCGAACGCGGCGTCCCGTGAGAGTGCCAGCTGGATGAGGAAGAGCAGCAGTCCCGGAACAAGGGTTATGGCCAGGCCATAGGAAGAAATAATGAGATACTTTCCGGAGAGGTAGTCGATCAGGCTTACTGGTTTTGAGAAGTAAAGAGAGAAGGCCTTGTATTTTTTATCGTTGGCAATGAGGCCGGTGCCGACGAAAACCAGAATGATCAAGAGGTAGAAAAATTGTCCCTGCAGGAAACTGAGAAAAAAGTGAGGATTAATCTTCAGGGCCTGGAGGGATTGGGACTGCACGATGACCTGGGAGCCTAAGCGGCTGAACACATAGATCTGGATGGCACGCACCATAAAGGGAATGGAGGCGAAAAAGAGAAATAAGATCATGCCGCGGGTCCAGAGCATCCTGATGCCCGATCTGGCGATGACCAGCCAGGTGGCGGGGTGAGTCAGTCTCTTGCCCTGCCAGGAGGCGTATGTCTCTTCATAGATCGGCACGCTTGTCTCCGGAGATCAGTTTGATGAATACGTCTTCGAGAGTGCTGATACTCGGCACCATCTTGCGGATCTGGGCGCCGCATTCAAGGGCTGCCGTGAGGATAATATCGCTGTCTTTGCCGTCCGGCAGATGTACATCGAGCCCCTGGGATTCGGCATCGCTGCACGTACACCCTCTGGCAGTAAGAAGGCGGCGCAGTTCATCCTCTTTTTCGGTGACGCGCAGCGTCAGGGTGCCGGAGAAGGCCCCTTTTAAAAGGTCCATTTCTCCCTGTTTCATGATGCGGCCCTGGTGCATGATGACGGCGTACTGGCAGGTCCGCTCCACATCTACCAGGATATGAGAGGCAAGCACGATACTCATGCGGTGAGTGGTGGCTATGGTCCGGATCAGATCCAGCATCTCCTGCCTGCCCCGGGGATCGAGGCCGCTGGTCGGTTCATCAAGGAACAGAAGTGCCGGATCATGCACGATGGCCTGGGCCAGTTTAATCCGCTGTCTCATGCCGGAGGAATAGGTGTGGACTTTGCGGTAGCGGGCCTCTTCCAATCCCACGATGTAGAGCACTTCGTGGGCCCGCTGCATGGCTTCGCTGGAGGGCATGCCGCAGAGTTCCCCGATGTAGCGGACCATTTCGATTCCGCTTAACCCGGGAATGAGGCAGTCCTCTTCCGGCATGTATCCAACTATCTGCCGGATGTATTTGCCTTCGTGCGCGACATCCTTTCCTAGGATTGAGGCTCGTCCGGAAGCGAAGGGCACCAGGCCGAGCAGTCCCCGGATGAGGCTCGACTTGCCGGCGCCGTTAGGACCCAGCAGGCCGGTGGAGCCGGAAGGAAAAGAGGCCGTCAAGTCGGAAACCGCTACCGTGTCTCCGTATGTTATGGTGATGTTTTCCAGCGCTGCGGACACGACCACTCCAAATCCTGTTTTTCCGGCGGGTACGCTGTTTACGAAAAGGACTGCTGAAAAGTTACCGTTTTCCTGAGAGGACCAGGGAAAGATACGAAAAAAACAAATGACATCAAAGATTAAGTGAAAACTATTTTACCGCCGGAAGCGGAATGTGTCCCGCAAGACAAATTTCCATTGACAATACTGGTTTAAAGTGCTATACTTTTAAGGGATTATTATTAAGAAAAGGAAATGTATTGTATAAGGTTTCCGTCACCACTCACTTTGACGCGGCCCACCAGCTGAACGGCTATGAAGGACCTTGCCAGGCCCTGCACGGACATACCTGGAAGGTGCGTGTCGATGTCGTTACCGGCCGGAAGGACGAGGTGGGCATCAGTCTCGATTTTAAAGAACTGAAGAGTATCACCCATCAGGTCCTGGATCGTTTCGACCACAAGTACATCAACCAGGTGGCACCCTTCGATCACATCAATCCCACCGCGGAAAACCTCTCCGCCTACATCTTCGATGAGATAGAGAAACTGCTCCCGGATAAGGTTTCCATGTCGGAAGTGACCGTGTGGGAGTCGGAGAGCTATGCCATCAGCTACAGTCGCTGACAACCAGAAAAAGCAGAGGCAGCTCGACCGTCCTTCCTGCTAAAGGGTGTAAAGGATCAGTATGGCCCCGTCCATTTCAGGACAAAAAAGGATAGAGTCTCTCAAGGTTTGTGAGATTTTTTTATCCATTCAGGGAGAGTCATCCTACGCGGGCGAACCCTGCCTTTTCATCCGCCTTTCGGGCTGCAATCTGCGCTGCTCTTACTGTGACACGGCCTACGCCTGGGAGGAGGGAGAGATCATGCCGCTGGATGACATTGTTGATCGGGTGCAGAAGGATGCCCTCTCTCTGGTGGAGGTGACCGGGGGCGAGCCGCTGCTGCAGCGGGGCACCGTGTCGCTTCTGGAAGAGCTCCTTAAGAGAAATTACACGGTGCTGGTGGAGACGAACGGCTCCCGGGACATCTCAGTGCTTCCCGATGGAGCCGTCTGCATCATGGATATCAAGTGTCCGGGAAGCGGAGAAGAGGCGGCCGTGGACTGGGACAATCTCGGGAGACTGCGGGAGAAGGATGAGGTAAAGTTTGTCCTCAGCGGCGAAGAAGATTATCGCTGGGCCCGGGGGATCATCCGGAAATACGGATTGGAAGAGCGGCGGGAAATCTTCCTCTCTCCGGTGTTGTCCCGGGTCGCGATGACCGATCTGGCCGCCTGGATCCTGCGGGACCGCCTTGCCGTGAGGCTGCAGCCGCAGCTGCACCGGATCATCTGGCCCGACGGCGGCGAAGGAGGTGTCCATGGCTGAAAAGGCGGTGGTGCTGCTCAGCGGGGGACTGGATTCGGCCGTGACCCTGGCCCTGGCCCGCGCCCGCGGCTTTAAGTGTTACGCCCTCTCCTTTAAATACGGTCAGCGGCACCGCCATGAACTGGGGGCGGCCGGGAAGGTCGCTGCCTCTCTGGGAGTGAAGGAGCACCGGGTCCTGGAAATCGGGCTGAATCTCCTGGGCGGTTCGGCGCTGACGGACGACATCGATGTCCCCAGAAACCGTCCGGAGGGCAGCATCGGCTCCTCGATCCCGGTGACCTATGTGCCGGCGCGAAACCTGATTTTCCTTTCCGTCGCGGTGGCCTGGGCCGAGATCCTGCCGGCCAAGGATATTTTCATCGGCGTGCACGCCCAGGATTATTCCGGTTACCCCGACTGCCGGGAGGAGTTCATCCGCTCCTTTGAGAAAACGGCCAATGCCGGCACCAGGGAGGGGGTCGAGGGGAGGCCCTTCCGCATCCATGCTCCCCTGATCGAGATGACCAAGGCCGGAATAATCCGCAAAGGAACTGAGCTGGGAGTGGATTTTTCCCTGACCCACAGCTGCTACGATCCCGATGAACGCGGCAAGGCCTGCGGCGAGTGCGACAGCTGCGTCCTGCGCCGCAGAGGCTTTCGGGATGCGGGAGTAGCCGATCCGACTCTTTATCAGCCCAAGGAGGAGAAATGAAGGAGATGAAGCGGGGCCAGCGGGAGATTCGCGACGCCAGGCTGACACCGGTGGATAACAAGTATCCGGACCGGGATTACACTATCGATATAACGCTGCCGGAGTTTACCTGCCTCTGCCCTATTTCCGGATATCCCGATTTCGCCAGCATCAACGTCACCTACATCCCCGACAAGCATATCCTTGAACTGAAATCCCTGAAACTCTACATCAATAAATTCCGGGACCAGGAGATGTTTCACGAGGAATCGGTCAACCGGATTCTGGACGATCTGGTGCAGGCCATCCAGCCCCGCTGGATGAAGGTGGTGGGAGATTTTAATCCCCGCGGAAACGTGAAGACCTACGTGACCGTGGAATATAAAAAGGATTAGACGGTGAAAGACATCCAAAACGAGCCGGATCATCGCAACCTGCCCGTGGACCGGGTAGGCGTGAAGGATTTAAGCTACCCCATAACGGTGAAGGACCGGGAGCGCGGTTTCCAGCACACCGTCGCTACCATCAATATGTTCGTCAATCTGCCTCATCATTTCCGCGGCACTCACATGAGCCGCTTCGTCGAGATACTGAACCACTACCATCGGGATTTCCATATAGACACCATGACCGTGATCCTGCAGGAGATGAAAGAGAAACTGAACGCCCAGGAAGCCCACATGGAAGTGGCCTTTCCCTACTATATCGAAAAGGCGGCCCCTGTCTCCGGAGAGAAGAGCCTGATGGAATACCGCTGTACCTACCACGGCACCTTGACGGACCGGAAAGACTTCGTCCTGGGAGTGGAAGTTCCGGTCACCACCCTCTGTCCCTGCTCCAGGGAGATATCCGACCGGGGAGCCCACAACCAGCGTTCCCTGGTCCGGATCAAGATCCGTTCCAAAAAGCTGGTATGGATCGAGGAGCTCATCGAGATCGCCGAGGCATCGGCGTCGAGCCCGGTCTATGCGTTGCTGAAACGGGAGGACGAACGGGCTGTCACGGAGCGGGCCTATGACAATCCCATGTTCGTGGAGGACATGGTGCGGGAAGTGGCCGTCAGGCTCAGAAGCGATGCCCGCATTACCTGGTTCAGCGTGGAATCGGAAAACTTCGAATCCATCCACAACCACGCGGCCTACGCTTCCATTGAAAAATATCTCGAGAGAGAATGACGTATTTCCGCAACCTGGAAGCCTGTCAGACGTACATTATGATACGCTGCCACACAACAGCGGCGGGTCAAATCCATAAAGGAGGGGAACAATGAAGACACATTCCAATACACTGCTGTGGGGTCTTTTTCTCATCTGCCTGGGAGCGCTCTTTCTGCTCAGCTCGCTGGATCTGGTCAGATTGGAAGATGAAATCATGGTGGCCAGGGTTTTCTTTGCCGGGGGCCTGGTGCTGCTGGCGGGCCATTTGTTTTTTCACAAGCAGATATGGTCCCTTATCCTGGGATGCCTGGGAATTTTCATTGGATTCGCCGTCTATGTGTCCGAGACCAGGATGCTGCCGGAGGTATCCATCGGCATCTTCCTCTTCCTGCTGGCCGGAGTGGTGTTTCTCTGTGCCCTGCGCAAGGGACGCAGGAACTGGTGGGCCATAATTCCGGGAGGATTCTGCCTTTCCATCGCCGGACATATTTATATGGACGAGATCTGGTACAGGACGGACGTCTGGCACAGCGTGCTGGTTTTCGGCACGGTGGGAGTGGTTTTCGGAGTAATCTATCTTCTTAAAAATGAGGAATACCGGCTCGATTGGGCCAAGTATCCCAGCCTGATCGGTTTTATCATGGCCGCTCTCTTGATGTTCACGGCGGACATGCGGAACGCCGTCAGCAGGTTTTTCTTCCCGTTGCTGCTGGTAGGCGCGGGCGCGCTGCTGATTGTCCGGTCCATCAATAAAAACACCGAAAAATCCGGAGACATGATAGAGGAGAAGAAGGAAAAGATCCCGGAAAAGAAAGTGGATAAACCGGCGCCCAAGAAGAAAGAGACTGGTAAGAAGGCATAATTTATACAGCGTCCGCTTTTTTCATGGACCGGAAAGAATAACAGTATCCTCTGGGAGTGTCCCGGAGGAGATTGCAGCGGAGCAATGAATCCTCATACAAAAACGGCTTTTTTCGCTCTTATCTTTTTTTACATGATGTGCGGAGGCTGCGGTAAAAACCCGGTGGCCGCGGAAGGCTGCTGGGTTTCCGATATCCCCTTTGTGGTCAATCCGGCAAACCTCGAATACGGCCACGATAACCGCATATTTGAATCTGATCATTTCCTCACCTTCAGCGATGCCAGTTCCGACGAGATCAAGATTCGTTTTGCCGCCTACGCGGAACAGGCCTTCAGCGAGATCCTCGCTGCGTTTCACATACCTTTTGCCTCCTTTCTGGGAATCAGCGGCACATATACCAAGATGACCATCTACACCAACAAGCAGTCCGGCATGATCCAGCTGGCCTTTCCCTACGGGTTCATTCTGGACGGGGAGGATTCCGAGACCTGTCGGCATTGGCCGGCGGAGATGAAAAAGAGGTATTATCAGCAGGTCAAACATGAGACAATGCATGTTGTTCAGTTCATGCTGGGCGTCCTGCCTAACGATGACAACAGCTATGAACCGGATAAATGGTTCAATGAAGGACTGGCAGAGACGGTGAGCGGCGGATTTTTCATTCCCATCATGAGCAAGGTCGATTTCCGGACCTGGAAGAATCAATTCGGTTCGGTGAATCCCGTTTCGATCCACCAATGGTCCGACCTGCCCATCCCCGCTAACGAGGTCGGCGGCTACTATCCCGCCTTCGGTCTGGCAGTCCGTTATCTATTGGACGGCAGGGGGCTCGGCAGAAATTACAGGGATGTAAAAGCCATGTTTTTCGAGCTCGCTCACCGGGAGAGCACCTTTCCAGAGGCCTTCGAAAAATATATGGGGATATCCCTTTCAGAGTATGAAGACACCTTCTTCCAGCGGATGGATGCCTATCTGAAATAGGAAGACAATACGCTGTCGGCGCCTGCAGGATTTTCCCTCCTGAGGATTTCATTACTATAAAGAAGCTGGATTATAAAAGATTTTTAATTCCGGATAGAGATGGCATTCGGGGCACTGCTATTTTTTATCAGAAAACTGTTGACATCACAAAAATGGAATAGTATATCCCGGGTGAATATCCTCTGCTAATGTAACATCACCGTACTCATGGTTTTCTCACCCACACCGGGGAGGGGCGTGGCTCCAGGAAGATGGAGAGGTACGTCATGCGTCCCTGGTTTTTCCTTTTCCGCTGGTTTACAGAATCGCTCCCGGATGACTTTTCTCCCGTTGTCGGCAGGGAAACAGATGTTTTTTATCCGGAAAGAGTAACCACGTGAGGAAGAGAACAATGAAAGTAAAAGGATTTTTTCTGCTGTTTATGCTGGCGGCAGTGCTGCTGACGTCACCGTCCCGATCCCAGATACGGGACATAAAGAACGGTTCCTTTGTCTGTGCGGAGAAAGAAGGAAAATTACCGGGGAACATCCATTCCTATATGCTCAGTAATCAACATCCACTCTCTGTATCCGATCCGATGCACCCAGGGTTTTATGAACGCCTTTCCACCATGGTGCTCGATTTTCGGGTGTCGGGGGATGACGGGTATGGACGTATCAATACGACAGCGTTTTCAGGGAATGAACAGGGACAAACAGTTGCCGTTTGGTCCGATGCAAGGAATGGACTCGTGGGCATTAGAGCCAGAATCCTCAACCGTGGCATTCCAGCTGGAGACAGTTTCTGGGTTATCGATTGGTATGTGCTATTAAAATTCCAATATATATACTATGATGTGGCGGTGGACAATGATGGATATGTATATTTTATCTATAGTATAGGCGATGACATTTACGCGAAAATAGTAGACAGGAACGGGTCATTCATAGCCGAAGGGCTGAAATTACAGGATGCTTTGATCCATAATCCCGGCTATACTCCATCTGTAGATGTTGACAATAATGGATATGCCTTCGCTGTACGGGGTGAGGCTTCCCGTGATGGAAATCAGACCCATACGATTTATGGACAGTATTTTACCCGGGAAGGAACATTGAAAGGCGCAAACAGAAAATTAACTCAGGATTTTAAGAACATCCCAATCCCTCAGGTGGCACTAGCGGAAACAGGGGAAGCGATGGTTATCTGGTGGATGTATACTGACGAATACTTAAACAGCAGGGATATCTATGCCCGAGGATTCAGCGCCACGGGAAGCCCTGTTTCGGACAGTTTTATTGTGAATGGATCGGAATATTTGAAATTTAATCAACCCTTTACGGTATGTGGAGACAAGCAAGGGAATTTCACCGTAGTCTGGAACAGCCGGGGAGATTATCCCAATTCAAAATTTGTTTTAAAAAGATACACACTGGTGCAAGGAGGTTTAGTCGGAACAGGAGAAGCCGTTTTTCCGGATATGCCGTATTTTGATTTTCCGGTGGTCGCCATGAACCGGAATGGCAGGATTGTTCTAACGAGCGATAGGGGAAGCGAATATGTGTTTCTGGAAAACGACCTTAGCGGCAGTGAACGTGACCTAGTAAATCTGGGTGAGAAAGTTCGCGACGCAAAGGTGTACCTCTCTCCGGGAGACAGTGCCACCTATTTCTGGAGAAGATACTACACGTCTCCCGACAATGGAAAGATGTCACTGTATTCTCAGCAGTATGACTGGAACGGTGACAGCCTTGGCAGCAGGCAACTGGTGGACCAGACGCCGGAGGGGAGCGCTTTGCGGACAGAACCCCAGGTGGCGGTGTTCGGAGACGGAGGATTTGTGGTCACCTGGGCGGACTACACGACCGGACATGAGGATTTCTATTTACGCTGTTTTAACAATGACGGGTCTCCCCGGGGCGATATCGCCAAGATCGTGGAATGGGACGGGAGCTTTAGTCATTTGCATAATCATACTCTTTCGGCAAACAAGAGCGGCGATGTGGTGGTGACCTCATACCACTGCGGCGGGCCCGGAGAGGGAATCATCTATCAGCGGTTTGATAAAAACGGCATCCGAATCGGAAATAATATCAGAATCTCGGAAAGATTACCATGTGATTATAAGGCTGTTCCGTGTCTTGATGAAATGGGTGACATGGCCTTTGCCTGGGGCTGTGGTGACCTGTTTTTTCAATATTTTACTATAGACGGCGACTCCCTGAGTGGTAAGATACAGATAGATGAAACAGAATTTGCCGAATTGTCATTTTGGTTTTCCAATAACGGCATGGTCATGGACGACAGCGGCCGCTGTACCGTGGCCTGGTACGATGATCGGAACGGAAATGATGACGTCTATTTGCAGCGTTTCGACAGGGAAGGAACCAGGATCGGTGGGAACGTCCAGGTGAACGATGATGCAGGAAGTGCTGATCAGGATGAACCCTTTATCTTGACTGATGGGGACAGCCTGCACTACATTCTCTGGCTGGACGAACGAAACGGGAAAAACGAAATATACGCCCAGAAATTCAGCAAAGACTGGAACAAGACAGGAGACAATTTTCTGGTGGTGAATGGATATCCCTTTCCGGACAGCGATACGTGGCCTGTTTTTCCCATTTGGAGTATGGACGAAGCAGGACGGGTGGTCTCCGTCTGGACCAGCGGATATGATATCTACGGGCGGCGGTTTGATAAAAACCTGGAGCCGGTGGGTGATGTCTTCGTTATTAACGGCGCCCCTGAGGCCTTTCAGGAGACACCGTTTGTCGCCGTGTCGAAGGGAAATATCTATACCGTCTGGTCCGATAACCGCCTTCCCAACACAGGGATGAGTATCGGGGCCAACATTTTGGACTAGGGAGATCCGGAAGCCAACCAGGCGCCGGTGTTTCTCTCTGCGGATTCCTGTGTCGCCCTGGAGAATGTTTTCTTTGAATATACGGTGGAAGCGGAGGATCCGGACGGGAATCCGATCTCCTGTCAATTCTTCGATTACCCGGCCTGGCTGTCGGTGTCCGGACTCACCATCTCCGGGACCCCCGCTCCCGGAACTCCGGATTGCTGTTTCAATGTCAGCGCGACTGACGGCAACAAGGCGGATACGCTGACAGTCCAGATAAGTGTCATTCCCAATGAATTCAAACTGTACTGCAATTACCCAAATCCCTTCAACAGCACCACCACGATCAGGTTCAGCATTCCTTCCACCCAGAAAGTACATATGGATATTTTCGATCTGCGAGGCCGGGTGGTGGCCCGGCTGGTGGACGGGCCGCGGGAGGCGGGGAATTACGAGGAGAGCTGGAATCCAGGGAATCTTGCCAGCGGCCTCTACTTGGCCCGGCTCCAGGCCGGAGGGCTGACAAAGATTATCAAGCTGGTATTGCAGCGGTAGCAGCCAGAACGGTCCAGCTCAAAACCCGCTTCTTTTGGAGCGGGTTTTTAATTACCGCTTGACTTTTTCTGACGAATAGCATATATTTAAACAAAATATGTTAAATAAGACGATAATCGTTCATTTTAACGTATATAGTATAAGTCGTACAGGACAGCAGAACAATGAAGAAACAGCAGATCCTCCAGACCGCCAAGGAACTCTTCAGTAAGTTCGGCATCCGGCGGGTAACGGTAGAAGAAGTGTGCGCCCAAGCCAATGTCAGCAAGGGGACCTTTTATAAGCATTTCAGCAACAAGGATGAGCTGGTGATGGAGCTGCTGAACACCATGGTGAGCGAGGCGATGACCAGGTACCGGGAGATTATGACCGGGTCCCAGCCCTTCAGGGAGAAGGTCCGGCAGATGATCAGGCTGAAAATGGAGCACACAGAGGATCTTAGCCGTGATTTTATCAAAGATATCATGGGCAGCGGCCCTCCTGAAGCGGTGAAGTTCTACCATGAAAAAGCGTCGGAAAGTATGAAAGCGATCAGTGAAGACTTTGCCGCCGCCCAGCGGCGGGGAGAGATCCGCCAAACGGTTAAATACGAGTTTATCCTCTACTTTTTCAATCACATGATCGAGATGATGCAGGATCCGCGGCTGGAGTCGCTCTATGCCACCCCGGGAGAAATGATCAGCGAACTGACCAGTTTTTTCTTCTACGGCATCATGCCGGAAGAGGGATACAGCGGGAAAAATGATCCGGCGGAAGCGGAAAAGGAGAAGAACCGTGCCGGGTAAAAAACGCATCGGCATTGCCATCCTGCTGCTGGCGCTCTGTCTGCCAGCGGCTGCCCAGACCCTTTCCTGGCGCGGACAGGCATCTGCCTGGCTGGGTCTGAACGAGGAGGGCCTGGATGCGACGCGTCTGGGGATCCGTTACATCCCGTCTTTTACCCTAGAAAAGGCTTTTTCCGGAAACAGGGCCCTTGATCTGGTGGCCTCGGGAGTGATTACCCTCGCCAACAATGCCGGCGGCTCCGGATTTTCCGACAGCGGCAGCCAGGGACGACTCTACCGGCTCTGGCTGCGCTACGCGCTGCCGCAGCTGGAGATACGAATCGGCCTGCAGAAAATAACCTTCGGTCCAGCCATGCTGCTGCGTCCGCTCATGTGGTTCGACGGCATCGATCCCCGCGATCCGCTGCAGCTGACCCGGGGTGTCTGGGGAGGGCTGCTGCGCTACTATTTTCTCGACAACACCAACATCTGGATCTGGGGTCTCTACGGCAACAGCGGCCTGCGGGGCTGGGATTTTCTGGGAAGTCAGCCACGCAAGCCCGAATGGGGCGGCAGGCTGCAGCATCCCGTTCCGGGCGGCGAAATGGGGCTCTCCCTGCATCACCGTTCTCTGGAGACGAACGGCATCCTCAAGTCCACGCATCCGGACCAGGATGTGTTCCGGGAGGACCGGCTGGGTCTGGACGGCCGCTGGGACGTGGGTCCGGGACTCTGGTTTGAAATGGTCTTCATCAGGCAGGATCCGCCCCTGCCGGACGCGGACTGGAGAACCATGCTCTGTCTGGGCGCCGACTACACCATCGGGATCGGAAACGGCCTGACCCTCACATCGGAGCATCTTGTCTGGCACCTAGGAGAGAAGATCCTCCAAAAGGGAGAACAGCGCTCGTTCACCGCCCTGGCCTGCGCCTATCCGCTGGGATTGCTGGATACCCTGTCCGGCATAGTCTTCCGGGACTGGACGGAAAAGAGCTGGTACCGCTTTATTAATCTTGAGAGAGCCTATGATCGCTGGAGCATCTACCTGATGCTTTTCTGGAATCCCTCTGCCATGATGATCTACTCCGGCCCGGAAGGGAGCAACTTCATGGCCGGCAAGGGAGGACAAATAATGGTGGTCTTCAATCACTGAAAACAAAGGTGGTCAACGTGAAGGAGAAGCACATGCAAAGCAACGGCGAGATCATTTCCATACACCATCTCGTAAAGAAATTTCCCATGGGTTCCGGCTGGTTTACGGCCCTGGAAGGAGTTGATCTGCAGTTTGCCGAAGGAGAATTCGCCGGTATCGTGGGTCCCAGCGGTTCGGGTAAGACCACGCTGCTTAATATTATCGGCTCTCTGGATTCTCCCACCGAGGGAGAGGTTCGGGTCCTGGGCCTGGACGTCGGATCACTGAGCCAAAAAGAATCGGCCCGGCTGCGCAGCCAAAGCCTCGGCTTCATCTTTCAGACCTACAACCTGCTGCCGGTATACACCGTATTCGAAAATGTGGAATTTCCCCTGCTGCTGCTGGACATGACCAGAGAGGATCGGAAAAAGGCGGTAATGGAAGCGTTGCAGTGGGTGGGGCTCACGGATAAGGCCCGGCAGCGTCCGGCGAGCCTTTCCGGGGGGGAGTGTCAGCGGGTGGCCATCGCCCGGGCCATGGTGAAACGGCCCGTCATCGTGCTGGCCGATGAACCCACGGCCAACCTGGATGCCGATAACTCCCATAACATCCTTCGGACCATGGAGAAGCTCAATAAGGAGCTGAAGACCACCTTCATTTTCGCCACCCACGACTTCAAGGTGATCAAATACCTGCGACGCAAGGTGGAACTCATAGACGGCAAAGTGGCCTCGGACAAAACGGTTAACAAATGACGGGCCTGATGCCGGGAGAGGTGAAATAATGATTGCGTTTAAACTAGCCTTGAGAAATCTTATCGGAGCGGGTCTGAGGACCTGGCTTAACGTCATCGTGCTCTCCTTCTCTTTCGTGATTATCATCTGGCAGCAGGGACTCCTGGACGGCTGGAACCGCCAGGCCAGGAAAGATACCATAGACTGGGAGATAGGCGGAGGCGAGTACTGGCAGGAGAATTATGATCCGTACGATCCATTCAGCATCGATGACAGCCATGCTTTTCTTCCCGCGGCCCTTCAGCAGGCGGCGGCAAACGGCGACGCGGCCGCGGTTCTGGTGAGCCGGGCATCGATCTATCCCGAAGGCCAGGTACAGACGGTTATACTCAAAGGGATCGATCCCGATCAGAAGATTCTTCAACTGCCCACCGGAGCCCTTGAAATGGATTCCGAGGAAATCCCGGCCCTGATCGGAGTGCGCATGGCCAGAAGCACCGGTCTGAAGGAGGGGGATTACGTAACGGTACGCTGGCGGGATAAACGAGGCACCTTCGACGCGGCGGACGCGAAAATCGCGGCCGTATTTAAAACCACGGTGGGAAAGGTGGACAACAGTCAGCTCTGGATTCCGCTTTCCCGTCTGCAGGAGATGCTGCAGACTCCGGGAGAGGCAACCTACCTGGTGATGCCGCCGGAATTCAAAACTCCGGCAGCGTATCAGGGCTGGATTTTCCGGGATAGGGAATATCTGCTGCAGGATCTGACCGATTTGATCAAGATGAAATCCGCCGGAGGATCGGTCCTCTATGTTCTGCTTCTCTTCCTGGCCATGCTGGCAATTTTCGACACCCAGGTTCTCTCCATATTCAAGCGGCGCAAGGAGATCGGCACCCTTATCGCTCTGGGCATGACCCGGGGCCGGGTGGTGCGGCTCTTCACCATCGAAGGGGCCATGCACGGTATTCTGGCCGGTCTGCTGGCAGCGGTATACGGCATTCCCCTGCTCATGCTGCAGGCGGCCAAAGGCTTTGGTCTGCCTTCAGACATGACGGACAACATGGGACTTGTTGTTGCCGATAAGATTTTTCCCGCCTACGGAGCCGGACTCATCCTGGGCACCACCGCCCTCGTCATGGTGACGGTGACTGTCGTCAGTTATCTTCCGGCAAGGAAAATAGCAAAGCTGCAGCCAACGGACGCGCTCAAAGGAAAGATTTCCTGACCCATCCAACATGAAAGGCGACTCGTAATGGCCATGGTGCTTTTTTTATTCAAGGGACTGCTGAGAGACCGCTCCCGCAGTCTGTTTCCCATCCTCATCGTCTCGTCGGGAGTGATGCTGACGGTGTTCCTGCACGCCTATCTGGGGGGAGTCATGGGGGATATCATTCGCTCCAGCGCCATTTACAGGACCGGGCACGTCAAGATCACTACCCGGGCCTATGCGGCCAAGGAGGATCAGGTCTCCAATGATCTGGCTCTACTGGGAGTGAACGATCTTCTTGGCACACTGCGGCGGAAGTATCCGGACGTGGAGTGGGTCAGCCGTATTAATTTCGGCGGCCTGCTGGATGTTCCCGACAGCCTGGGAGAGACTCGGGCCCAGGGACCGGCGGCGGGAATGGCCGTGGATCTCCTGTCCCCTGACAGCCGGGAAGTGAAGCGTCTTCGGATCGAAAAGGCCCTGGTGCGGGGAGCGATGCCGTCGAAGCCGGGAGAGATACTCATCAGTGACATCTTTGCCCGTAATCTCACGGTCGGTCCCGGAGACCAGGCCACTCTGATCGGCTCGGACATGTACGGCGGTATGAGTCTGTATAACTTCACTGTCTCAGGCACGGTCCGTTTCGGCATCGAGGCCCTGGACCGGGGCGCCATTATCGCGGATATTGAGGATGCCAGGAAAGCCCTGGCCATGGAAGACGGGGCCGGAGAGATACTGGGCTACTTCCCCGGGGGCGTTTACAACGATGAACGCGCCATAGCGATGGCCCGGCAATTTAATGAGGAGTACGGGGACACGACGGACGAGTTCGCTCCGGTGATGGTGACGCTGGGCCAGCAGGAAGGGCTGGCCGAGTATATCGACTATGCCGCGAGTTTCTCGGGGATGCTGATCGGACTCTTCGTGGTGGCCATGTCTATCGTGCTTTGGAACTCAGGGCTGATCGGAGGGCTGCGACGATACGGCGAAATTGGTGTGCGGTTGGCTATCGGCGAATCCAAACGGCACGTCTACAGTTCTCTGGTCAGCGAATCACTGCTGGTGGGAGTGGCCGGGTCCATCATCGGCACTGGTATCGGATTGCTCTTTGCCTGGTATGTGCAGAAAGTCGGATTTAATATCGGCGCCTTTATGAAGAATGCCTCGATCATGGTTCCCGCTGTGGTGCGGGCCAAAATCACGGGCCAGACCTATTACATCGGTATTATTCCAGGACTTTTTTCCACCCTGCTGGGATCCTCGCTGGCAGGGATCGGCATCCTGCGCAGAAATACGGCCCGGCTTTTCAAAGAGCTGGAAGTGTGAACATAAAACAGGAACGGACTATGAAACGAGCATGTATATTTCTATTGCTTTTCGCGGGAACGCTGGCCCGGGCCCAGCAGCCCAGCGGTGATGAGATCCTCAAGAAAGTCGACGAGAACAGTTATTCCGCCACCCGGATCGTCGTCTACAAGATGGTCATTCACGGGCGGCGCTCCAGCCGCACCCTGCGGGCCAAAAGCTGGATCGAAGGAGAGAAGAAATCCTTTACCGAATATCTGGCCCCGGCACGGGAGCAGGGGACCAAAATGCTCAAGCTTGAAGATGATCTCTGGATGTATTCTCCCTCCACGGACCGCACCATCCGCATATCCGGACATATGCTGCGCCAGTCCGTGATGGGATCGGATCTTTCCTACGAAGACATGATGGAAGACCATGTCCTGACAGAGATGTACCAGGCAGCATTAACGGGCCAGGAAGAATTGAACGGGCGGCCCTGCTGGGTGATCCTGTGCACGGCCAAGACGGCCGATCCCGCCTACCATTCCCGCAAGATATGGGTGGACCGGGAGCGCTATATCGGTCTACGGGAGGAGCGGTATGCCAAAAGCGGGCGGCTGCTGAAAACGACGGATGTGGATCAGATACGACACCAGGGTGAACGCTGGGTGGCGGGCAGGGTAGTCTTCAAGGATGCCCTCAAGGAGGGAGAGGGCACGGAGTTCATCCTGGAAGAAGTATCCTTCAATCAGCCGATTCCCGCCTATCTCCTCTCCAAGGCTGCTCTGCGCCGGTGAGAGAATCGAAACGGAACATCCAGCCCTGCCGCCCGGCGGCAGGGCTTTTTTATTATCGTCGGAAATCATCCCGATTTATCAGCGATTATTGTTCATAGATTCGGGACGGCGGTCGTTGACTGGCGGCGCTTGGGAGCGAGGATGCGGGGGAGAATCAGGAGAAGGTGCTCCGGGCCGGAGACTGGTAAAAAAATTAACAGTTTGATTTTTCCGGTAGTTTTGTTAAAATATAGGTTTATGGAATAACACGGCCCGCGGTAAAGGACCTGAAAACGGGAATAAGGCGAAACGGTGATCGATGGCATCCGGACCTGACAGTAGAAGAATCGTACTCATCAGCCTGATGGCGGCCCTGACGGCGGTCGGAGGACGGTTGATGCTGCCCCTGCCCCTGGTGCCGCTCACCCTGCAGACGCTCTTTGTCTATCTGGCCGGCGGCTTATTGGGGCCCCGCGACGGTTCGCTCAGTCAGATTCTTTTTCTCCTGTTTGGCCTGATTGGATTGCCGGTATTCGGTATGGGAGGAGGGCCCGCCTATGTGATGCAGCCGACCTTCGGGTATCTGCTGGCTTTTCCCTTGGCGGCCTGGACCGTCGGCAAACTGGCGGACCATAGCAACAATCCCCCCGGATGGACCAGGCTGATAGGGGCGCACCTGGCGGCCATGAGCATCATCCTCCTGCTGGGGGCCGTCTATCTCTATGTAACGTTATGTTTCATCGGAGGCAGAGCGGAAGCCTGGCAGCAAGTCGCCTGGAAGGGCGCGTTGGTCTTTCTTCCGGCCGAGCTGCTGAAAATTCTGGTATCCGTTTTTCTGGTACGAAGGGTGAAGGTGCTTCTGGCCGGTTCGGGAGGCGGCTGAGATGCGGACCCTCCGCTTAGTATTCATCCTGCTCTTTGCCCTCAGCTTGTCCGCATACGGGCAGGATAAAAGCAGTCTGGATCAGCTCAAGGCCGAGATGGCCCGGCTGGAAAAGGAGCTGAAGAGGAGTGAGAGCCGGGAGCGCACCATTCTGGAAAAACTGGAAGATTTGAACCGGGAAATCGGAATGCGGCGCCGTCTTCTGGCCAAACTGGAAGAAGAGGTGCGTGACAGCCGGAGCAGGATAAAGGAAACGGAGGATTCCCTGGCTGCGAACAACGCTTCCTTCGCCCGGCGCAAGACATTGATGGCCAAGCGCTTTGTCTCCCTGTACAAGAGGGGCAGAATCAGCGAATGGGAGGCGCTGCTTTCCATTGACTCTTTCCGCAAACTGGTCATCTGGGCCAAGTATCAGAGAATGATCCTGGACGGCGATAAGCGGAACCTCAGAATACTGCAGGAACAGAAAGAGGAAATAGAGCGACAGCGGGAGAGTATCCGGGGGGAACTGGCCCGCCGTCAGCGGCTCATGAATGAAACGCGACAGGAAGAGAATACCCTTGCTGAACGGAAAGAGGAGGAAAAGAAACTGCTGGCTCAGGTGCAGCAGGATACACGATCGATTCAGGAGCGGCTTCGCCAGAAGCGGCACGCCTTCGATGAAATATCCCGTACGATACGGGAAGCCGAAGAGAAACGGAAAAAGCCGGGATACAGCCGGGTGGCGAGCAATATCACCGGCCTGAAAGGAAATCTGCCCTGGCCGGTACAGGGGAGTGTGGTGAGGCGCTATGGCACCTACACCATTCCGGAATATAAAATTTCAGACACTAATATCGGCATCGATATCCGTGCCAGTCCCAATGCGGAAGTGCGGAATGTCTGCCGGGGACGGGTGATCGTGGCTGAATTTCGCCGCAGCATGGGAAATGTCGTCATTGTGGACCAGGGGGACGGGTACTACCTCCTCTATGGCTATTTGTCCCTGGTGCTGGTGAACGTAAACCAGCAGGTGGAAGAAGGAGAGATCATCGGCAGGGTGGGTGATAGAAACAGCCTGCACGGACCGACACTCCATTTTCAAATTTGGGTGAATGGAAATCATACGGATCCGCAGGCATGGCTGAAAAGGTAAGATGCTGAACATGTCCTCATTGAATACAATCGTCGGGCAGGAGCGAGTCCTGCGGCTTTTCGACAGGCAGATGACCAACGGCCGTCTGGCCCACGCCTATCTTCTTTATGGACAGCCGGGAGTCGGCAAGGACGCCTTGGCCCTGCTGGTGGCCCGCCGCTATCTCTGCCGGTCCTCCTCCTCGGGCTGGGGTTGCGGTGAATGCCCTTCCTGCCTGCAAATGGAGAAACTGGAACATCCCGGCTTCCGTTTCATTCAGGCGGCACCCGGCAAACCGGACAGTATGAAAGAGGAAGCGTATTACCCGATCATCCGGGAAAAGGCCCTGGAACGGGTGGCTAATCCCTATCAGACGGTGGATTTCTATCCCCGGCTCCGCACCCTGCCCCTCATCGGGATAAATCAGGTACGGGAAATGAAACGGGAAGTCATGCTGCGCTCGGGTGCGGAGGGCCGGGTCTTTCTCGTTTCCGGAGCCCATCTGTTGAACCAGGAAGCGGCCAACAGCTTTCTCAAGCTGCTGGAGGAGCCGCCGCCCAGGACCCTGTTTCTGCTCACCACCACGGCACCGGGAAAGATTCCGCAAACAATTACCTCCCGCTGCCAGATAGTCCACTGCTTAAGCCTCAGTGAGGATGACATCCGTGCCGGGCTGGAAGAACGCGTAGAGCTGTCTCCCGAGCGGAGCCTGCTTCTGGCCCGCATGGCCGGAGGCAGTCTGGGGCGAGCCCTGGATCTGGCCGGAGAAGCGTTCGAACAATGGCGCCGGCAGGCCCAGGCTTTCCTGGAAGCAAGTCTGAGCGGTGATACGGAAGCTCTTCTGGATGTGATTGAATCGCTGGAACAGGAGGCAGGCAAGAAATGGGTGCATGATGTGCTAATGATCCTTCTGAGCATCATGCGCGATTTGCGCCAGATTGGTCAGGGCCTGGGAAAACGGGTGATCAATATCGATCAGGTTGAATGGCTGAACGGGATTCTCTCAGAATATCCGGCGTTGGAGGCGGAAAAAGGCCTGGAGCATGTGAGCCGGGCTATTGATTATATTGCAAAAAATGCGTACCTTCCCCTGGTTCTTTTCGACCTGTCGGAAAGACTGATATCATGTAACAGCTAGGATGATGTATGGCAAAAATCTTGGAAATAGAGTTTAAGGGAGGCCGCAAGGCCTTTTATTCCAATCCTCAGGAATTTCCCTTTGTGGTGGGAGATTATGTGGTTGTCGAGGCTGAAAAGGGAGAGGATCTGGGATCAATAATCAATATGGGCAGCCTGGTGGATCAACGGGCCGGTAAAGCGGAATGGCCCCAGATCATTCGCAAACCCAGCAGGGACGACCTGAACAAGCTGGAAGAGAACAGAGGATTGGAGGAATCAGCCTTTTCAGACTGTCTGCGCCGCATTGAGGAACACGGCCTCGAGATGAAACTGGTGGATGTCGAGTATCAGTTTGACCGGAACAAGATAACCTTTTATTTCACATCGGAGAATCGGGTCGATTTCCGGGCCTTGGTCCGGGATCTGGCCAGAAAGTATCACACCAGGATCGAGCTGCGCCAGATCGGCGTGCGCGATGAAGCCAAACGAATCGGCGGTGTGGGCGTCTGCGGCCGCCGCCTCTGCTGCACCACCTTCCTGCGGGAGTTTGAACCGGTGGTGACCCAGCTGGCCAAGGATCAGAATCTGGCCCTCAATCCCACAAAATTATCCGGCTGCTGCGGCCGGCTCATGTGCTGTCTGCGCTATGAAGAAGATTTCTATCTGGATACGGCGAATAAATTTCCCAAAATCGGGCGCGAGGTCAAGACGGACCGCGGCACGGCCAGGTTGAACAGAATCGATATCTTTGCGGAACAGGGGGTGCTTCAATATGAGAGCGGAGAAGAGGTTGTTCTTTCTCTGGATGAGATAAACAGATTGATGGAAGGACCTAAAAAGGAGAAGAAAGAGAAAAAGAAACGGAGGCAGTTCCGGCCCCACCGTTCGAAAAAACATCAAAATTCAAAGGAAAAAGAACAGAAATGAAACCCAAGAGATTTTTGGTAACCAGCGCTCTTCCCTACGCCAACGGACCCCTTCATCTGGGTCATATCGCCGGGGCCTATCTACCGGCGGACATCTATGTACGCTATCTGAGAATGAAAAAACGGGATGTAATTTATATATGCGGCTCGGATGAACACGGCGTGCCTATCACGGTAACGGCGGACAAGGAAGGCATCTTGCCCCAGGACGTCGTGGACCGCTATCACGCCATGAATAAGAGCGCTTTTGAAAAGCTGGGCATTTCCTTTGATAATTATTCCCGCACGTCTCTGCCGGTGCATCACGCCACGGCCCGGGAATTTTTTACGGTTATGTACGAGAAGAAAGATTTTATCGTAAAGGAGGCCGAGCAGTATTACAGCGAGGCTTCCCAGCGCTTTTTACCGGACCGGTACGTGGAGGGGCGCTGCCCCCACTGTCAGTTCGAGCGGGCCCGGGGGGATCAGTGTGACAACTGCGGCAAATGGCTGGCAGCCGGAGAGCTGCTGGATCCGCGGTCCAAAATAGACGGATCCGCCCCCACCCTGAAAAAAACGAAACACTGGTACCTG
The DNA here is from genome assembly GCA_964621645.1 of uncultured bacterium. Taxonomy (GTDB): domain Bacteria; phylum Zhuqueibacterota; class QNDG01; order QNDG01; family JAGLOF01; genus CAZUMH01. Next base: position 19,966 of record CAZUMH010000017.1, on the reverse strand, counting down.
CCCATGGGCCGCTTTGCCGACACCTGGAAGAAGTGGTTCGACGGCCGGGAATGGCCGGACAATGTGCGCAATTACTGTCTGGGTTGGTATAACGAAGGGCTGGGGGATCGTCCCATTACCCGGGATCTGCACTGGGGGGTGCCGGTCCCGCTGGAAGAAGCCAAAGACAAGGTCCTCTATGTCTGGTTCGACGCGCCCATCGGCTACATTTCTTCCACCAAGGAGTGGGCCGAGAACCTGGGAGATCCGGAACGCTGGAAGGAATACTGGTGCCGGGAGGACACCAAACTGGTCCACTTCATCGGCAAGGATAATATTGTGTTCCATGCCATCCTCTTTCCCATGATGCTCATGGAGATGGGAGGATACGTGCTGCCGGATGCCATCCCGGCCAATGAATATCTGACCATCGAGGGCAGAAAGATCTCCACCAGCCAGAATTACGCCATCTGGGTAAAGGATTTTCTGGAGAACTATCCGTCCGATCCCCTGCGCTATACCCTGGCCGCCAACGCGCCGGAATCAAAAGACACCGATTTTTCCTGGAGGCAGTTTCAGAGCCGCAATAACGACGAACTGGCCGATATTCTGGGAAATTTTATCAATCGCACCATCACCTTTGTGCATAGATATTTCGAGAGCCGGGTGCCCCGGGCTGAGACTCTCGCGCCGGAGGACCAGGAGATGCTTGATTCCCTCAAGCGTTTCCGGGATGAGATCGGGGAGCTGCTGGAGCATTTTCATCTCCGCCGCGGGGTTCAGGCGTTCATGGATGTCTGCCGGTCGGCCAACAAATATTTTAACGACCGAGCCCCCTGGGAAACCCGTAAGAGTGACCCTCCCGCCTGTGCCGCGACGATATACGTCTGTGTGGAAGTGGCGCGGGCCCTGGCGCTGCTGGGAGCGCCGGTCCTCCCGGATACCGCCGGGAAGATCGCCCGCATGACCGGCCTGAAGGAGCTGCCTTCCTGGGATGACATCGGAGAAACGCTGAATGCCGCGGGAGCGGCGCTTCCGGAAGCGGAGATCCTCTTCGAAAAGATTGAAGACGATGTCATCGAGCGGGAAGCGGAGAAACTGCGGGAGCTTGCCGGGGCCGAACAGAAGGAGGAGAGAATCCCGGCAACGATTTCATTTGAGGATTTCAAACGGCTGGAACTGCGGACCGCTACGGTGCTCGGAGCCGAGAGAGTTGCAGGCACGGACCGCCTGCTCAAAGTTATGGTCGATCTGGGAGGAGAGGAAAGACAGATCGTTGCCGGCATCGGGGCAGACTACGACCCAGGCAAACTGGCGGGGAAGACAGTCATCCTGCTGGTCAATCTGAAACCCGCGAATATCCGGGGAGTAGAGTCCAGGGGCATGCTGCTGGCCGTTAAAGGTGAAGGGGGATTATCCCTCTTGACAACGGATGGATCCATCCCGGCCGGCAGCAGAGTGGAGTAGGCGCGTGCTCGTCGATACCCACGCCCACCTCAACATGGACCGCTTCGACGGTGACCGGGAACGGGTGCTGGAACGGGCCCGCCGGGCTGCAGTGAAAGCGGTTCTGGATGTGGGCACCGATCTTAAAAGCAGCCTGAAGGCGGTAGGGCTGAGCCGGATTTTCCCTGAATTGTATGCCGCCGCCGGGATTCATCCTCATGATGCGGCCCGGGCCGGGAAGGATGATTTCCTCGATCTGGCCGACATTCTCGAGGAGAAGAAATGCGTCGCTCTGGGAGAGACGGGGCTGGATTTTCACTATGATTACTCTCCCCGGGAGACACAGAAACAGGTCTTTGAAAAACAGCTGCGGCTGGCCCGCGAGCGTAATCTGCCGGTGATCATTCATGTGCGGGAGGCCATGGCAGAGGCCCTGGCCGTCATCGACGGCGTCGCCGGTTCCGGATGGCGCGGGGTGTTCCACTGCTTCAGCGGAACGGCGGAAGAATTGGATCCGGTGCTCGAAAGGGGATTTCATATTTCTTTCACCGGGGTGATTACCTTCTCCAATTTTACCAAGCAGGAGGCGGTACGACGCGTACCACCGGACCGGCTGCTGCTGGAGACGGATTGTCCCTACATGGCTCCGGAACCATACCGGGGCAAACGGTGCGAACCGGCCCACGTGGCCCGCACCGCCGAAAAAGCGGCCGAGATCATGCAGATGAGTCTCGATGAGCTGGCGAAAACAACCACGGACAACGCCCGGCGGCTTTTCGGCCTGGAGTTGTGACACGATGAGATCCGGGGTGCGGCCGAAAAAGAAACTGGCCCAGCATTTTCTGCGGGACAGGACCGTGGCTGAAAAAATCATCGCAAGCATGCAGCTGGGTGCAGAGGATCGGGTGCTTGAGATCGGACCGGGAGAGGGTATTCTGACGGATCTGATTTTGGCACAGAATCCCGGACGGTTGATCGCGGTGGAACTGGATCATCAGCTGGCGCTCTGGCTGAAGGTGAAGTATGAACAAGAGGAACGCATTCACCTCATCGAAGGAGACATACTGCGGCAGAACCTGGAAGAAATAAGCGATGGCCATCACCTGCGGGTAGTGGGCAATCTTCCTTACAACATCACCGGACCGCTGCTTTTTATGCTGCTCGATTCGGCCCGGGTTGTGCGGGACGCTACTATCATGGTGCAGAAAGAGGTGGCGGAGCGGATCACCAGTCCGGCCGGATGCAAGGCCTATGGAGTGCCCTCTGTTATTACCCAGTTGTACGCCAGGGTGGAGAGAGTGGTGTCGGTTCCTCCGGCCGCGTTTTATCCAAAACCGGCGGTGGATTCGGTGGTCATCCGGCTTAATTTCACGGGAGAGCCGCTTTATCCTGTTAACGATGAACATTTTTTTCGCGGGCTGGTGAAGACGGCGTTTGCCCAACGTCGCAAGATGCTGCGCAACTGCCTGCACCATGTTTTAATGCAGCTGCCGGACGACGCGGATGTCGGCACGGATCTGAGTTTACGGCCTGAACAGCTTGCCCTGGAGGATTGGGTTGCCTTGAGTAACAATCTGAAAAATCTTTTACCGGAGGAATCCTATGGAAGACGCTAGGCAGGAGCAGGTTCTGCCGCCCGCCAGCGACAGGATTCTCGAACTGGTGGAAGCGGGAGATTTCAGCGGATTAAGCAGTGTATTGAAAGAAGAGCATCCGGCCGATATTGCCGAGGGCATCCAGCGGCTGGAGCGGGAGCATCAGGCTTCAGTCTTCAAGCTCTTGGATGCTAAAATCGCTCCCGACGTACTGACGGAGCTGGATGGTTCCATCCGGGCGGAGATTCTGGAGAATCTCAGTGACGGCCGTATCATCGATCTGGTATCGGCCATGGATTCCGATGATGCCGCGGATGTCGTCACCGACCTGGCGGAGGAGCGGGTTCCGGCAATTATTAACGCGCTGCCAAGCAAAGACATCAAGGAACTGAAATCTCTTCTGGCGCACGATGAAGAATCCGCCGGCGGTCTCATGGCCCTGGAGATCGTGGCCGTGAACCAGGACCGGACCGCCCGGGACGCGCTCAAGGCTCTGCGGCTCAAGGCCAATGAGGTGGAGGATGTCTATAATATTTATGTGGTGGATTCGGACGGCGTGCTCATGGGGATCGTTTCCCTGAAAGATCTGGTGCTGGCCCCCACGAGCAAAAAGCTCTCAAATATGATGGAAACGGACATAGTCAAGATACGTACCGAAGAGGATCGGGAGGAAGTGGCCCGGCTCTTCAAGAAGTACAATCTGGTAGCCGCCCCGGTGGTAAACGGGGCCGGACAACTGGTCGGCCGCATCACCGTGGACGACATCATCGACGTGCTGGAAGAGGAGGTCAGCGAGGATATAAGCCTCATGGCCGGTATCACTGAGGAAGGACTGGGACAGCGGTCGGTCTTCAAGATATCGGGCACCAGACTGCCCTGGCTCTTCATCTCATTTTTCGGAGAACTGATCTCGGCCCGCATTTTGAACCACTTCGTGCCGGCCATGTCCGATCAGTACGCCCATTTCATACGGGCAACGGCCTTCATTCCAATGATCATGGCCATGGGAGGCAACACCGGCATCCAGTCGGCCACGGTAGTGATTCGCGGTCTGGCTACGGGAGAGTTCCGGCTGCGGGATACCGGTTCCAGTCTGGTGCGGGAAATCGGGGTGGCTCTGGTAAACGGATTTTTCATCTGTCTGTTTCTTTTTTCTCTAATCTACCTATGGCACCGGGATCTGTATTTCGGTCTGGAAGTCAGTCTTGCCATGGTCTCGGTGCTGCTCATCGCGGCTTGTATGGGCACCCTGGTCCCCTTCCTGCTGAAGAGACTGGGAGTGGATCCGGCTGTGGCCACCGGTCCCTTCATTACCACCTCAAACGATGTGCTGGGATTGATCGTGTACTTCACCATCATCTCCCTGGCCGAAGGAATAGTCTAGTATAATGGCCCTGATAACGAGCAAGGCGGTCGTTCTTAAGACCTGGAAACTGAGCGAGACGTCCCTGATAGTCCAGCTTTATACCAGGGAATATGGCAAGGTGCGGGTGGTGGCCAAAGGCGCCAGAAATCTTAAAAGCCCCTTCAAGGGCTGCCTGGAGCCGCTTTCCCTAATCTCAGTAATATATTATGACAAGCCCAACCGTGACCTGCAAACCCTGAGCAAGCTCGACCTTATCGATCCCCATCTCAGCATTATCGGGGATCTGGAAAAGACGAGCCTGGCTCTGGCCGCGGCGGAACTGGTGGACAAAGCGGTGGCCGGTGAAGAGGCCTACCCGCAGGTCTATGATCTCCTGACGGGAACCCTGGAGCTCATAAACGAGGGCTGCGGCTTTACAGAGGGATTATTCTGGTATTTTGAAAACCGGTTCGTGGACCTGATGGGGTACCGGCCCACCTGGGATTCCTGTCTTAAGTGTTCCTCTTCCCTGCGGGCGGCGGGAGGGTATCTGCACCCCAGCAGCGGGGGGCTGGTCTGCCGCTCCTGCGGCGCTCACCTGGGCGGACTTGCTCTTTCCGGTGAAACGCTCGAGGTCCTCTACTGGCTGCAGAACAGCGAACAGAACGAGTCGGCGGCCCTGGATCCCTCTCCGGCCCAGAAAGAAGAAATCCGAAAGACCTTTGATTTTTATCTGCGCTCGCATATCGATCATTTGAAACCGCTTAAGTCACTGGACATCTACTATCGCTGCCAGCACACTGAGCAGCAGTTGACAAACACCCAAGCAGAAGGAAGGATGTAATTATGAAAACCCGACTTTCCGTCATCCTCTTGATTACCATTATCATGGCAAGCGGCGTCTGCCCGGCCCAGACCGACAGCACCACTGTCACCACAGTCGGTCAGATCGTCCCCGACTTCTCTTTCACTCCCCTGGATGGAAAGACAATGGATATCGCCGACTTGCAGGGCAGGGTAGTTCTCCTGAATTTTTTCGCCACCTGGTGCCCCCCCTGCAAGGCCGAGATGCCCCAACTGGAGGAGAAGGTCTGGAAGAAATTCGCAAAGAAGGATTTTTACCTTGTCTCTCTGGGACGGGAGGAGACGGCCGAGAAAGTGAGATCGTTCCGGGATGAGCGGCACCTCTCCTTCCCCGTGGCCCCCGATCCGGAGCGGAAGATATTTAGTAAATTCGCCACCCAGAACATTCCCCGCAATGTCCTGCTCGACCGGGAGGGAACGATCATTTATCAGTCCACGGGTTACACGGAAGAAGAGTTTGGAAAACTGCTGTCGGCCATTGAGAAGGCGCTGGCTGAAAAACCGGCAGAGAGCGGCAAATAAGAACCAAAGGAGGATATGTTGTCTGTAAGCATGGAGAAGATCGTCTCTCTCTGTAAGAGACGGGGATTTATCTTTCAGTCCAGCGGTATCTACGGCGGCATCAACGCCTGCTATGACTACGGCCCCCTGGGGGTAGAACTGAAGAACAACGTCAAGGCCTTCTGGTGGAAGTCCATGGTCTATGACAATGATAACGTAGTGGGCCTGGACGCGGCCATACTGATGCACCCAAAGGTCTGGGAGGCGTCGGGTCATGTGGCCGGGTTCACCGATCCCCTGGTGGACTGCAAAGTCTGTAAACAGCGATTCCGGGAGGATGAGATCGACCCTGAAAAGCTGAAGATCCGTCAATGCCCCAAATGCGGCAACAAGGGATCTCTCACCGAGGCCAGACAGTTCAACTTGATGTTCAAGACGAATATGGGACCGGTCGAGGACAGCAGCTCCCAGATTTATCTTCGGCCCGAAACGGCCCAGGGCATCTACGTGAACTACAAGAACGTGCTGGAGACATCCAGGCAGAAGATTCCCTTCGGAATCGCTCAGATCGGCAAAGCCTTTCGCAACGAAATAACCCCCGGGAATTTCGTCTTCCGCACCCGCGAGTTTGAACAAATGGAGATGCAGTACTTTGTCAAACCTGGGAACGACCAGGAAGCCTTTGAGGAGTGGAAGGAGAAACGCAAAAACTGGTATCGGGCCCTGGGCATTCGGCAGGAGAATCTGCGCTTCCATGAGCATCAGGGGGACGAGCTGGCCCACTACGCCAAGGCCGCTTTCGATATCCAGTACAACTATCCCATCGGCTGGAAAGAGCTGGAGGGGATTCACAACAGAACCGATTTCGACCTTACCCGCCATCAGGAATATTCCGGCAAAGATCTGACCTATTTTGATGATGTCAACCGGGAACGGTTCATTCCCTATATTGTGGAAACCTCGGCGGGGGTGGATCGAACCCTGCTTACCTGCCTGGTGGACGGCTATGCGGAAGAGGAGCTGGAAAACGAGACCCGCACGGTCCTGCGGCTGGCTCCTCATGTCGCGCCGGTAAAAGCCGCTGTTTTTCCCCTGGTTAAAAAAGACGGCATGCCTGAAATGGCAAGAAAGATTCACCAGGAATTGAAAAAATTGTTCAACGTTTTTTATGATGAAACCGGTGCCGTTGGCAGGCGTTATCGCCGGCAGGATGAAGCTGGAACGCCTTTCTGTATTACGGTTGATTCCCAATCGCTCCAGGACGACACAGTGACATTGCGGGATCGAGACAGCATGGAACAGGAACGGCTCCCCATTGCCGGGCTGGGTCATGAACTGGAGAAAAAAATACGCACGGGAGAATGAGGATCAACGGATGAAAATGAGAAGGAAACATCTATTCGGCGGCTTTTTGCTGGCCCTGGGAGCCCTGTCCGCGGCATGGGCTAACTACCAGAAGGTCGATCTGATCGATACCGATTCGACGGAAGTGAAAGAGAAGCCCCCGGTAACATGGAAGAAGAGCGTAATCGGCGCGGTGACCTTTACCCAGACCGGCTTTACCAACTGGGCCAAGGGTGGTGAAAACACCATAACCTGGAACAGCCGTCTGGACGGCAAGTTCAGGAGGAATGACGGCAAGTGGGATTACAATATTCAGGGGACACTTCAGTTCAGCCAGGCAAAGCAGGAAGGTAAGAATGTCCGCAATGTCGTTGACCGCATCGACCTGGATGCCTCCCTGGCCTGCAGAACCAACAAGTACGTCAATCCCGAATTCGGTGTGGGAATCCTGACCCAGTTCGCCACGGGGTACGATTATAAAAAGGATCCGCCGCTGGCCAAATCCAACTTCTGGGATCCCGTCTACCTGACCCAGAGTCTCGGCGCGGTAGTGAAGGTGAATTCTATTTTGCGGACCCGTCTGGGGGTGGGATTGAAACAGACAATCACCCGGAACTTCAACCAGTACAGCGATAATCCGGCGACGGAGAAGGTCGAGAAATTCAAGTTTGAAAACGGCATCGACCTGAACTCGAATCTGGATTCCAAGATATCCACCAAGGTAAAAGTAACCTCGAAACTGGTCCTGTTTTCCGCCTTTGAGCATCTGACGGTCATCGATGTTGACTGGGACACCTATTTTACGGCCCACCTTAACAAGTATCTGATCGTGAGCCTTAACGTCATTCTCAAATACGACCGGGATGTGCTGGACAAAATGCAGATGCGGGAACTTGCCTCGGTGGGGCTGACCTATAACTTTATGTAGAGGAAGCCACGAATTTTTGTAAACAACTCCGCATTGACATGGGGAGCAGACTGTCGTATTTTATGGAAAATTAATTATTAATAAAAGGAGGATTGCATGTCACGAGGAAGAGGAACCGTCAATAAAGTCATCCTGGTCGGCAGACTTGGGGCTGATCCGGAGCTGAGGTATTCGCAAACCGGTAAGGCCAACGCCACATTCAACCTGGCGACTAACTCCTACTGGAAAGATCAGGACGGCAAGAACCAGGAGAGAACCGACTGGCACCGGGTTGTGGCCTGGGGCAAGCTGGCCGAGGTGATGGGAGAATGGTTGAAAAAGGGAAGTTCCGTCTATCTGGAGGGAAGACTACAGACCAGGTCCTATGAAGACGCCAACGGCGTAAAGAAATACATCACCGAGGTGGTGGCATCTGATATGGAAATGCTGGGCGGCAAGGGCGAAAGCGGTTCTTCTGGCGGCGCCAACATTCCCGACGCTCCCGATACGGACGCTCCAGAGAGCGAGGAAGATCTGCCCTTCTAATCACACAGGCGGCAGGAGTGCCCACCATGGCCGATAAAGGAGCAGACATTGACGCGGGGGGACTCTCCCTCTACCGTCAGGCGGAAGAGGCGCTGAAACGGGCCCATGCCCCCTATTCCTCCTTTAATGTGGGAGCGGCGGTGCGGGCTGGAAGCGGCAGGATCTACAGTGGCTGCAACGTCGAAAATGTTTCATACGGACTGTCCGTCTGCGCCGAACGAGTCGCGGTCTTCACGGCCGTATGCGAGGGGGAGACCCGCATCGAAGCTCTGGCCCTTGCTTCATCAGCCGCAGGTGAAGTGCTGCCCTGCGGAGCCTGCCTGCAGGTATTAGCGGAATTTGCCGACAAGAATCTCGTCATCTATTATCCAGGAGGGGAAGGCGTCATCAAAAAGACAACACTGGGCGCGCTCTTTCCCCGGCCCTTCCGGCTGCCGGACGACGCTCCCTGATTTTGCCCCCGGGCATACAAACAAAAAACCCCGCCGTAAGCGGGGTTTTTTAATGCTCTTTTCCCATCCTCCTGTCAGGAAATGATTTCCTCGAGCCGGATGCTGAAGGTCAGATCCTCTCCGGCCAGAGGATGGTTGCCGTCCACCAGCACCCGATCGCCGATGATCTGGATTACCCTCAGAATCTGGGCCGTCCCCTGATCGGTTTCGAAACGGAAGTGCTGGCCGACCTCCAGGTTAATCTCCGGAGGGAATTGATCCCGGTCGAATTCCAGGAAGAGGTCCTCATCGGGCTGGCCGTAGGCTTCCGCGGCGGGAATTTCAACGGTCTTTTCCTGGCCCACTTCCATTCCGTCCACTGCTTTCTCGAAACCGGGAATGAGACTGCCGCTTCCCAGGGTAAATGTCAGGGGATCCTTACCGTGGGAAGAATCGAATTCGGTTCCATCCTTAAGTGTTCCCCGGTAGTGAACCTTGACGGTGTTGCCGTTCCGGGCTTGTTTCATAACAACTCCTCTTCTTTTTCGGGCGGCCCGTCAATGACGGTGCAGGTGCTTGTGCATGATCTCCCGTGTCTTCAAGAGACGGTCGTCGGCCGGGAGGTCCAATAATGTTTTGTTGAGATTCTCGTCATTTTCTTCCCGCAGCAGCTTGATGATGTAATCGATGGCCGAGGGGGGAAAAACATTTTCTCTCTCGTAGAGGGCCCTCTTTTTCTGCAGGATGCGGGCCGAAGCGGCACAGCTGCTGGGCAGAGCCGGCAGTGATTTCAACAGGCGCTTATTCTGGAAGATGTTGCCCGTGACGTACAATTTTTCGGCCAGCGCCAGGGATTCTTCCTGCCGCAGACCCCATTCCGCCGCCATGGTGATTCCCGCCAGCAGCAGATGGACGATGGCGCTGCCGTCGGGAGTCCGCAGCTCCACGGTCTGGCGGCTTTCGTTGTCCAGTTCGATCTCCTTCTGGAGAGGATTGACAGCCTGGATCAAATCCGTCTTCTTGTTCCAGCCCAGGGGCACCCTGATCATGGCGCTCCTGTTCAGATCGCTCCAGCAGACCCGGGTGGGAGCCTCCTGATTGGGGACCAGGCGCAGGTAGGCGGAAGAGACGGTATTGCCGAAGGCCACCAGGGTGTCGGCGTAGTGACAGATCCCGCCGATAAGCTTTTTTGCCTCCCGGCTGAGGTTCCCGTCACTGTCCGTCATAATGTTCTTGCCGTTCTTGTGCAGCGCCATGTGGATGTGGAAGCCGTTGCCCGCGATCCCCTCTTCCAGTTTGGGGGCGAAGGTGGCCAGGCAGCCGTTCCGGAAACTGATGTTGCGGACCAGCCAGCGGGCCAGCACCAGGTGATCCGCCGCTTCTTCAATGGGAGTGGGAAGAAATTCGATTTCCAGCTGTTCGGCTCTCTTGCCCTTGATCTCATCCAGATTGCTGCGAACCTTGGCCACGTGTCCCACTTCGCTGTGGGCGTATTTGATGGAGCCGGTGATCTGGGTGAGGTAGCGGATCATCTGGTTCAGGAGGGCGCCGGTCTTTGAAAAAGGCGCGGCGGAGTGGTAGCTCCGCTGCGGAACCGCCGGATAGAGCGGAGAATGTTCTTCACTGAGGAGAAAGAATTCCAGTTCTCCCAGGGCATAGAGTTCCAGTCCGGTATTGCGCTGAAACACGGCATTGGCGTTATGCAGGATATTGTCCAGGGTGAAGGGAGCCAGCTCGCCGTCCCGGTTGAGATAGCGGCAGATAAAGTCCAGGCTGCCTTCATCGAAAGGATTGAGGAAAGCGGTTTTGTAGACGGGAACGACATAGAGATCGGAGAGGGCGGTGTCGACCATTCCCCGAAAAAGAGATGATCCATCCACCCGTTCCCCGTTGGTGAGTATCCGTTCGACCTGTTTGCGGTTGGCAATAGGGATCTTAAGTTCTTTCAATTTGCCGTCCAGAGCCGTGTAGTGAAAGGTAATGCGTTCCAGCTGTTTTTCGATGAATATCTTGATGAGATCCTCCCGGGTGAAATCCTCCCGGGGTTTGTCAAGAAATTGGGAGAGCGGGTTCTTCAGGGCGAAATTTTGCATGCCATGAGCCTCCATATACTGAAAAAAATACTCTTTTTTCGATTCAGAAGCGAATATTCCATCCTTGCCCCCGACTTTGATCGGGACAGATAATATAGGAATTTCAATGCTAAATGCAATGAAAATCTTCATATTATCCGCAGAAATGGTTTGATTTCCTGGCCAGTGCTGTGTATAATTATTCCTGGGATGAAAACAGGTGAAAAGGAGAGATCATGAAAAGATGGGTGTTCTTTCTGACCGCCCTGGCGCTGCTGCTGTCCTGCTCCGGAGAAAAAAAGGTGGAGGTCTGCAGGCTCCAGACCAATTACGGGGCCATGGTATTCCGTTTCTTTGAGGAAGAGGCGCCGGTCACCAGCGCCCATATTAAGGAACTGGTGCGCGAAGGATTTTATGACGGGAAGGATTTCTACCGGATCGTCAAGGGTCATGTGATCCAGACCGGCGGCGGGGGTGATGCGGTACCGCCCGAATTCAATCAGCATAAGCATATCGTGGGCGCGGTGGGACTGGCCCGGGGGAACGATCCTTACAGCGGGGACAGCTCCTTTTACATCTGCCTGGCCGAGCGTCCCCACCTGGACGGCCGCTATACCGTCTTCGGCCAGCTGGTGCAGGGATTCGATGTCCTGAAAACCATCGGGGAGGTCGAGGTGGATGAGCAGTTTTTAGGACCGGACCGGATCGCCTTTCACAAACCCAGGAAGCCGGTGCTGATCGAAAAAGCGACCATAGAGGAGATGCTGATCCCGGCTGAAAAGGAGTGAGGTGTATCACAGGCGGTACTCTCCCTGTCGCTCTTCCGAAGGGTTCCGTCAGGACCTCTTGGGGGGCCCGGTGTAATCATCCGCTCCACCCATACAGGCACAGAGGGGAATCACGATGAACCTGAAAACGATCGTAACCGTATTCGCGGTGGTCTTTCTTTCCGAGCTGGGTGACAAGACGCAGCTGGCCACCCTGCTCTTCGCCTCGGAGAAGCAGCACTCGCTGCTCTCCGTGTTTATCGGCGCGGCCCTGGCCCTGGTGGCAGCCACGCTGCTGGCCGTCCTGGTGGGGGACGCCCTGAGGCACTATCTCAACCGGAAACCGCTCACCATCATCGCCGGCGCCGGTTTTTTAATCCTTGGACTTATCAGTATTTATCAGGGGGTTTGGGGCTGAGGGAGAGGAGAGATTTTTTTCTTGAAATTGTGGGAAAATTTATCTACACTATACTCTCTAATAAAAAGGAATAAGGGGTGATTTTCCACCCGAAAGACGCGGTATGATTGTGGGAACAGGCATTGATTTAATTGAAATCAGCCGGGTGCGGCGAGCGCTGGACCGCTCCGAGGATCGGCTCATGGAGATCCTTTTCACGCCCACCGAGACGGAATACTGCCTCCAGGGAACAAATCAGCGGCTGAGGGGGCAGCGATTCGCAGGGCGCTTCGCCGCCAAAGAAGCGTTTCTTAAGGCCCTGGGCACTGGGCTCCGGGAGGGCATCGGCTGGAAGGACATCGAGATCACCAATGATCCTCAGGGCAAGCCGCTGCTTACCGCCGGGGCCAAGGCCGCGGAGAAAATGAAGCGGCTGGGAGTACGCAATGTCCACCTTTCCATCTCCCACAGCATCAACTACGCCACCGCGGTCGTCATTCTGGAGAAATAGACCGAAAACCCTCACTTCCCGGGAGACTGAACATGAAACGAATCCTTATCACCGGCGCCCTTGGTCAGATTGGATCGGAACTGACTATGCTGCTGCGCGACCGCTACGGAACCGAGAACGTCCTGGCCACGGATATCCGTGAGGCGGAAGGCGATCTGGCCGCCGGCCCCTTCGAACTGCTGGACTGCACCGACGGCAGGAAAGCCGCCGAACTGGTGAAGTCCTTCCAGGTCGATACCATCTACCACCTCGCCGCCCTCCTTTCCGCCGTGGCGGAAGCCCATCCCCAGAAGGCCTGGGACGTCAACATGAACGGGCTCTACCAGATCCTGGAAGTTGCCCGGGAGCACGGATGCGCTGTTTTCACTCCCAGTTCCATCGGCGCCTTCGGCCCCTCAACGCCGCCGGACAACACCCCCCAGGATACCATCCAGCGGCCCTCGACCATGTACGGCGTCACTAAGGTGGCCGGAGAGCTGCTCTGCGACTACTACCACCGCCGTTTCGGTGTGGACACCCGCGGTTTGCGCTATCCCGGCATCATCAGCTACAAGACCCCGCCGGGCGGGGGCACCACCGACTACGCGGTGGAGATCTACTACGAAGCCATTAAACAGAAAAAATACACCTGTTTCCTGAAGCAGGGGACCAGGCTCGACATGATGTATATGCCGGACGCCCTCAAGGCGGCGGTAGACATTATGGAGGCCGACGGCTCCACACTGAAGCACCGCAACGCCTTCAACGTAACGGCCATGAGCGCCGCCCCGGAACAGTTCGAGGCGGCTATTAAAAAACACATCCCCGAATTCAGCATGGATTACGAGGTGGATCCGATGCGGCAGGCCATTGCCGATTCCTGGCCCAATTCCCTGGACGACAGCGCCGCCCGGGAGGAATGGGGCTGGCGGCCGGAGTATGACCTGGAGAGCATGACGGCCGAGATGCTGGAGGCCCTCAGGAAAAAGCCGCTCTGATATTGGTTCAGTATAGAATATACGTAGAATGTAATAAGGAGGCTTTATGACAAATATCGGTTCATACGATGAACGAGTGAAAAACTTTGATTGGTCCATCGCCGAAAAGGAACTGGAATACAAAGACGGCGATGTCATCAATATCGGCTGGTACTGCAGTGACCGCATCTGCCAAATGGGCAAGGCGGACAAAAAGGCTCTCATCTGGGAAGGCCTGGGCGGCAAGGAAAAGACCTACACATTCAATGAGATCCGCCTGGCAAGCAACACTATCGGGGCCTTTCTGCGCGGCCTGGGAATCGAAGCCGAAGACCGGGTCTGCCTTTTCATGGACAAGATCCCGGAACTGTATCTCAGCTTCCTGGGGGTGCTCAAGGTCGGCGCCATAGCCCAGCCGCTCTTTTCAGCCTTCGGGGACGAATCCCTGCACGTGCGCCTGGACAACGCCAAGACCCGGGCCATCATCACCCAGCGTAAACATGTGGGCAAGGTGCGCAAACTGCTGGACAAGTCACCCTATCTGGAACACATTATTATCGTCGATCATGACGGCAAAAAGGAACTGCGGGAGCGGGAGATCGCCTTTTCCCTGGAAGGGGCCCCGCCGGTTGAGGAGCTGGAGATCCATCCCACCACGGCGGAATCCCCCTCGGTGCTGCACTATACCTCCGGCACCACCGGACAGCCCAAGGGTGTGAAGCACGTGCACTACTCCCTCATCTCCCAGTATCTCACCACCAAGTGGGTCCTCGATCTGAGGGATGACGATATTTACTGGTGCACCGCCGATCCCGGCTGGGTCACCGGCACCTCCTACGGCATCATCGGCCCCTGGTCCCTGGGAATCACCCAGTGCGTGCTCGATACCGGCTTTTCCGCCGACTCCTGGTACGCCTTTATCCAGAAGCACCGCATCACAGTCTGGTATTCGGCACCCACGGCCATCCGCTCTCTCATGAAAGCGGGCGAGGAGAAGGTGAAGGAATATAATCTTTCCAGCCTGCGGCACCTGGCCAGCGTGGGCGAGCCCCTCAACGCCGAGGCCGTGGTCTGGTCCGAAAAGGTCTTCGGCAAGCCTTTCCTGGACAGCTACTGGCAGACCGAAACCGGCTCCATCATGATCAGCAACTATCCCGGCATGAAAGTGAAGCCCGGCTCCATGGGCAAGTCTTTCCCCGGCATCACCGGCGTCGTGGTGGACACCAGGACCTTCGAGGCCCTGACGGAACCGGGACAGATCGGCCTCATCGCCTTCCGGCCCGGCTGGCCAGCTATGATGCGCACCTACTGGGAGAACGAGGCCACCTACCGGGAGAAGTTCAAGAACAACTGGTACCTGCCCGGAGACCGGGCCCACATCGACAGCGAGGGCTATTTCTGGTTCACCGGCCGGGATGATGACGTCATCAACACCGGCGGGCACCTGGTCAGCCCCTTTGAAGTGGAATCCGCCCTGCTGGAACACGAGGCCGTGGCCGAATCCGCGGTGGTCGCCAAACCGGATGAGGTGAACATGGAGGTGGTCAAGGCCTTCGTCACCCTGAAACCCGGTTACACTCCCGGTCCCGACCTGGAACTGAAGATCATGAATTTCATCCGCAAGAAGCTCTCTCCCTTGGCCATGCCCCAGGAGATCGAATACGTGGAAAGCCTGCCCAAGACACGCAGCGGCAAGATCATGCGGCGGCTTTTGCACGCCAAGGAGTGGGGCGAGGAGATCGGCGACACCTCCACCCTGGAGGATGAGGAATAGAACAGGGCGGCAGGTTTCAGCGCCGCCCGCACACATAATTCAACAAGGAGCACAAAATGGAAGACATGCAGAAGGTCGTGCTGGAATATGTCATCGATGAGTATGTGGAAGACGAAGATGAAGAACTTACTCCCGATACGCCGCTCATTTCCGGCGGTATCGTTGATTCTTTTTCCATGGTCTCGCTGAAGCGCTTTCTGGAGAACAAATACAGCATTTCCATCCCCGACGATGAAGCGACCCCCGAAGCCTTCGACAGCGTCAACAAGATCGTGGAACTGGTAAAGAGATTCGTGAAATAGCTTGTCTGTCGCATCCAGGCCCCGCAGCGAGTGGCGGGGCTTCTGCGTTAAAAGGAGGAATAATGGCATTTAATGAAAAAATCCGCAAGCAGTATCAGGACGAGCTGGAGGAGATCCGGGGCGCCGGCATCTTCAAGGAGGAGCGGTTCATCCACTCGGAACAGGCGGCGGATATCGAAGTGGAGTTCCCCGCCGGATCGTCCCTGAAGAAAGTAATCAACATGTGCGCCAACAACTATCTGGGCCTTTCCAGCCACCCGGAGGTGATCAAGGCGGCCCACGCCGGACTGGACAGCCGCGGTTACGGCATGTCCTCGGTGCGCTTCATCTGCGGCACCCAGGATATCCACAAAGAGCTGGAACGGAAGGTCACCGAATTCCTGGGCACGGAGGACACTATTCTTTTTCCTTCCTGCATGGACGCCAACGCCGGCGTGTTTGAGGCCATCCTGGGGGAGAAGGACGTGATGATCTCGGACCGGCTGGTGCACGCCTCCATCGTGGACGGCATCAGGCTCTGCAGCGCCATGCATGACACCTTCAAACACTCCGACATGGATCACCTGGAGAAGAAGCTGCAGCTGCACGCCGACAAGCGCTATAAGGTGGTGATCACCGACGGCGTCTTCTCAATGGACGGCGACACTGCCAGGCTGGACGAGATGGCGGCCCTCTGCGAGAAGTACGACGCCATGCTCTTCGTGGACGACTCCCACGCCACCGGCTTCATCGGCAAGACGGGCCGGGGCACCCATGAGAAATACGGGGTGGTGGGCAAGATCGACATCATCACCACCACCTTCGGCAAGGCCCTGGGCGGCGCCTCGGGCGGCTGTGTGTCCGGACGGGCCGAGCTGGTGGAGATGTGCCGCCAGAAGGCCAGGCCCTACCTCTTCAGCAACACCATCGCGCCGGTGGTGGTCTCGGGAGTGCTGCGGGTGATGGACATCCTTTCCGGCAGCACCGAGCGGCGGGACAAGCTGGAAGAGAACGCGGCTTACTGGAGGAAGGGGCTCACCGAGGCGGGATTCGTGCTGCAGGATGGCGATACGCCCATCGTGCCGGTGATGCTTTTCAACGCCAAGCTGGCCCAGGATGTCTCCCGCGATCTCTACGAGGAAGGCATTTACGCCATCGGATTCTTCTTCCCGGTGGTGGCCAAGGGCAAGGCCAGGATCCGCACTCAGATTTCCGCGGGACACGAGCGGCACCATCTGGACAAGGGCCTGGACGCCTTCATCAAGGTCGGCAAGAAGTACGATATCCTCGGTAAGACCAAGCAGGAGATCATCGACAAGTACGGGCTCTAGAATCGTTCCTGTCCTTCTGTCCGGATAATGTAAAGAATCCCTGAGGATTGGTCCGGAGAAGCTGTCCCAAACCAATCCAATAGCAGAACAGACGCGGCCGTTCCTCAAAGGGGCGGCCGTTTGTGTTGAGGCGGACCCGTCCCCGATGATCCGATCCTTTGAGGCATCTCAAGGGACCGGGCAATTTTTCCCTTGACATTTTCAAAATATTTATTTAAAGTTTTTAACTTCTACCGACCATTGGTACTCTTCAGTCACTACCGGCATAACGGAAACAGGATAACGGCCTCGTATAAAAGGGGAGAGGCTGGGTTTCCTTATTTACCAACGTCAGGATCGTTGCAGTGCCGGCCTCTATGTTACATGCATTTCCTTCCCAGACGATCTGTCAAACGGATCAGTCCCGTGATAATCCCACATCCACACACACCTCCGACTTGAGCTTGATGGATAGGCTTTGGTTTGTATACCGTTATCAGTTGAGTAAATGAGAAGGAGACTATATATAGAAATTTTTTTATATGTAGTAAGTATTAATAATAGTCCCTCGCTGGGCAATACATGGGTATTGTGGTGAGGGTACCATGCATGTAATTACAGATAGGGGAAAATAGAATGGCCGCCGAAAATAAAGACATGATGAAACAATTATTAAGGCGCTTATTTATTGTGCAGTTTGTGATGATTGGTCTACCCCTTTTATTATCACTGATTGGATACATAAAATCAAATTCGTATATGGGTACAATATATTTTTCTTTTGGTGTTGGATGCATAGGCAGTGGTATTTCCCTTCATCAGAATATTCAGAAGGAAAAAATGGACACTTTAAAGCTACTGTCCGAATCTTGGATAAATACATTAATGCCTTTCCTGTATGGCGGGCTTTTAGCCGTCGTTACCTATATTTTATTCATGTCAGGTATTTTATCAGGTGATGGTGGACAGGGTCTTTTTACGAGTAATCTATTCCCTAATTTCACCAGACCGGTATTGTCAGAAAATGTGAAATTGAATTTCAGAATTGTATTAGAAATTCGACCTGTAAACGTGAAAGATTTTGGCAAGTTATTGGTATGGTGTTTTATTTCAGGATATTCTGAACGATTTGTAACAAGTATTTTAAAAGTGATGGAACAGAAAGAAGCAAGTAAATAATTATAACATTATTAATGAAAGGGGAAGCCATGAAAACGAGAAAAAAATGTCAGCGTGCCAGGATCTCATTAAACATAATTATAATTCTCAGCTTAATTATACTGACTGGATGTAACAAGTATAAAATTAAAGGCGAAAACTACACATTTACCAGTTTGACTGGCTATCCGGGCGGTGCAAAACGAAAAGTCTATGTTGTGCTGCCGCCTGGCTATACGGCATCTGATGAAGAAACAGAGTATCCGACGATTTATCTACTGCACGGCGCTGGTTGCAGCATCGATGAGATCAAGGATATAGCCAAGGTTGTAAAGGACAAATCGGAATTCCTATACAACCAGGGTCTTATAAAAAAGATGCTCGTTGTCATTCCCCATGCTGCGACAGACATATGTGACGGAGAGAATTTGAAATACGGTAGTTTCTATCGTGATTCTGATGCAATCGGACATTTCAAGACGATGATCTTAAACGAATTGATCACTTATATCGAAAGAGATTACAACGCAATCAGTAGAAGGGATAAACGCTCCATCGGGGGATTTTCGATGGGTGGGTACGGTGCATTCATGCTGGCGATGGAGTCAAGCATTGAACCGGGATGGGAATATCAATTCTGTACGGTGTCATCCCACAGCGGATTGTTGTCATTGGAAAAAGCAATAGAAACTCTGGTCGAATTACCGCCTGAAATAAAAAATTGGGGAGCGGAGATTATCGAATGCCTCATCAAAGAAATGGAAGCAGCTTTTTCAAATGGGGAAAGTCTCGAACTGGATCTTAATACCGGTAATAAAAATCCGGATGTATGGAACATGTGGCTGGATAATGATCCATTGACGTATCTCACAAGACATGAGGATGCATTGAGGGATATGCCGGTGTATATCGATTGCGGTGCGAGTGACGAGTTGGGCGTCAAAGAGCACGCCGAACTCTTTCATGATAAGTTACTCGATCTAAATCTCAGACATGGATTTGATGTTTATAAATATGATTGGACGTCGGAAGAGTGGCTGAAAAATATATTGAGCGGCCATTTCTTTCTCAAGGAGCGCATCCCGATGCTGCTACTGGTCCATTCTCTTGCTTTTTGAGTCTGTAATAAATACAGTGGTATCGGGCCCAGGAAAACGGTGAGGGCCACCAAATCATCTTACCATTTCAAATGGATATCTTGCATATGAAAGGAGTAATACAATGCTAACGTATAAACATCTCATTGTGTTTAGCTTTTTATTACTCTCCTGCAGCGCGACAATCCCCCCTCAATCTATTATTCTTACAGATGCCATTGCCCAAGAGGGAAAACGGATGCACAATATCAATATTGATATGCTTAATAAAATGTTCGAAAAGAAACGAGCCGACATTGATGCTTTTATTAATAATGAATATACACCAACATTTATTCAATACTTTCAAAGCAAAATTCCCACCGGCACTGACATCGAACAAGAACTACCGAACATCATCAGAGCGATAATCCCTATCATTAATTCAAGAAGAGATTCGATGCAGACTGCGTTGGAGAATCAGAGAGTAAGACTAGTAACAAAACTGAACCAGGATTTTGAAGAATATGAAAACGCATCAACGAAGCTTAGGGAACTCTTGGTCTCGGCAGTTAATGTTGACAGTGAAGAGCATAAACTATATGAACAAGTTAATCAATTGTCAGGCAATCAAATTAATTTTAGTAAGATTGAGAGTGCGATAGACCGGTTTATTTTGGCGCCAGGTTCGTTAGGCAAAAGTATT
>CAZUMH010000016.1:17061-44250 GCA_964621645.1 uncultured bacterium | reverse complement strand
CATTAACCGGATATATATTTGTAAAAAACAGGTGTATTATTTTAAAACTCGACAATTGTTAACTTTCTGTTAAATATGATGATATGGTGATCGTCCTTGATGTCCAAGACATCCTTAAAAGTGATAATTATCACAATAATATCATACCTTCAGCATATATTTATATCTGTGATTGAATGACAAATTTTACGGATTTTTTCCGTTTCAGAAACATTGTTATTGGGATGACAATCTGCAGAAAATTGTTGGAAATGGGTGTTTCCCTGAGACTGTTATTGGATCTGAATACCGCCGGACAGCTGCAGTCCATTAAAGGTATAGTAAGGGGCGTTTGATTCGTTCTCCTGATAAGAAACGGCAATCTCCACCGTGAAGAACCGGGATCCGATTGCCAGCGGCAAGGCCAGCGAACTCCAGTAGAGAATATATCTGTCCCGGCGCCGATCAGCGGCGATACTGTTCCCTTCCAGGTCGGTGGGAGCGTAATCATAGAGTTTTTTCATCACTTCTCCGCCGAGTTTCCATTTCAAGCGGGTGGTCAGAAGCCAGGTCAACTCGGCGCTTATCGATTCGCTGTCATAGCTGTAAGGATCGTCGAAGAGCAGGTCTCCGGTTTCATAGCCGCTGTCCTGCCCGTTGAGCACCCGGCTGTTTCCTGAAAGTTTCCGCTGTATTTCTCCCTCAAGAGCGAGGCCGGTTCTGTTTCCCAGTGACTGGGCAATCCTCAGCCGCGCCAGCGCCTGGCTGATCTGCTGTCCGGCTCCCGCGATGCGGATCGTCTGCTCAACACTATCCGGATCTTCGATATCCGTCCCTTTGCCTTTGCCCTTGCCGCGGCTTTGTCCGAAATCCCTGCCTTCAAACACTTCCTCCGTCCCGTTGACGGTGAGAGCGTTGGTAAAATTTTTCATCCCGCTTTCCACTGTGGTGATAATGCTGGTACGGGTGGGAAGAGAAAAGGTATGGGACAGCTGGATTCTCCCTTCCTGGAAATCAAAGGAAGGGAGATTTTTATAGGTTTGAATTCTGAATTGGCCGCCGAGGGACCAGATGCCGAATCCCGAGCTGATGAAACGGTAACGCAGGGAGGCATCCGTGAAGGTGTCATCCAGGTAATCGTACAGCTGCTGGTTCAGGCGAAGACCGTAATTGACACCCCAGAAGAACGAGTGGATGCCGTCTTTCAGATGGTGGAACCCGAGGAGGCCGGCGCTGTGCCGTACAAAACGGCGGTCCTGATTATCCTGAAAGATATAGGGTGAAAACTGGTAGTTCAGTCGCACTCCGTTATTCATGCTTTGGCTTGAAATACTGAAACCCACATACGGCTGATGAATGGTGTCGGGGATTCTCTCATAATTTTTAAATGTGTTTTCGTCCTTCACGGCAAAGTAACCGAGAGTAATCCCAACCTGAGCTGAGCATATTTTCGCATAAAAAAAAGCCGGCAGGCTAAAAAGAAGGAATACGAGCATAATCCTCGATATGAAACTAGTATGATTTAGTCCGTTCAAGGGCAGGATCGCTCCATCACTTCTTCTTTTCTTGTCCCAGTTTTTTCCCTTTGCCGTGCAGGGAACCCAGACCCCGGTCATCGGCGATGCCGTCACCGTCTGTGTCGATGAAGAAATCCTTGCCGGACTGGCCCCTTGTCCTGGCAAAGGCCTGGAATTGATCATTCATGCCGTCGCCGTCGGCGTCTTTGAATTCAGAGGAGGTTATGCCGGTCTCTTCATTGACCGATCCGAAGCGATAGCCGCCCAGGTCTCTCCCGTTGAATTTCATGCCGGTGATATCGTTGCGTTTGTCACCGTCCATATCCAGAACATTGGCCTCCAGCGCCTTGCCCCTTAATCCGGAAAATCCGCTGTCCCTGATTCCGTCACCGTCCAGATCAACCCAGCCGGCCTGTTTCCTTTCAATGGATCCCAGCAGATCGTTGACGCCGTCACCGTCAGCGTCCCGCCAGAGATCGTTCATGCCGTCCCGATTTTCATCTCTGAACCGGAAGTGGTGGCGGTAGGCCAGACCCGTAACATCATTGATCCCGTCACCGTTGGCGTCCCTGAACAGATCATTTACTCCGTCATGATCATTATCCTGAAAACCAACGACGGCTCCTTCCTGTCCGGCCAGGGGAGACAGACCTGTCAGACAGAAAAGGATAATTGGGATTGTAATAGAGGTAATTTTCATTTGTTTTAATATACTATGACCGACTGTTAGTGTCAAGTGGAGATAGGAGCGGACCGCAAAGGGCCCGCTCCTATCATAAACCACCTATTTTAGCAGAATCATACGGCTGCTCTTGGTAACACTGCCGCTTTTCAGACGGCAGATGTAGACGCCGGAAGAGACTTTCCGGTTAAATTCATCATCTCCCTGCCAGGTGAGAGTGTAGGTGCCGGCTGCGTATTCCCGATCTGCCAGTGTCTTCACCGCCTTGCCCATGATGTTGTAAATGGTAATAGAAACCCTGCCAGGTGAGCTGCTGGGCACGGTAAAGCGGATACGCGTCTCCGGATTGAACGGATTTGGATAATTTCCGTAGAGAATAAAAGCGTCCGGCTGCGTCTGAGCATCACCGGTGTCGGTGATCCCGCTGGCGGCTGAGGGCGCGATGACAATGTCGGAAAAATGATGAATCTCAGCGTAGATCTTATTGCTTGCCGAATCCACCACGATATTGGTGATCCCGGCGCTGTCCAGACCTGAAGAATCGGAGTAGAAGAAGAGCCAGAGATCCTCTGGATCGAGGCCGAGTTCCTGCATCAGTTCTTCTTTGTACGGCAGCACCAGTCCAACGGGCGGATCAAAATAGTAGGGGCTGACGAGTGTATCATTCACATAGACGTGGAAAGAGATGCCGTTAAGTATCTCACCCTCGAAGTTCACGGTTGAATCTGCGGTGGTAATATCGGCCGCGCTTGTCAGGGTAATTGAGATTCTGACGCTGTCGTTCAGACAGCCCGGCTGGAAAATCAATTCACCGCCGTTGAGAATATTGAGCGGGAAGGGGAGATTGGTTATTTTCAGAACATCCTTATCACTCAGTCTCTTGAGGGCACCTTCCTGCTTGCCGTCCCAGTTACGGAATTGGATGGTTGCCGAATCGCCGGTGGCGTATTCCCCGTCTGCTGTCACGATAATTCTGGTGGTGGCGTTATAGTTGCCCAGACGCGCTTTTATTAAGCCGATGCCCTTGTCGGTGGTGGTAAAGACATTGTTTTCAAAATAACCGACATCTCTGCCTCGCCTGTCGAAGTCAGCGGTAGTATCAATGGTATTTCCCAGCGTATCCATTAACAAAACACTGTAGGCGACCTGGTCGCCGACCATGACCACGGTATCCTGGGGAGAGATGACCAAATGCCAGCCTTCTACCCGCCTGGCGGTGGAGTCTTTCACATTGACATGGGATTTGCCAGAGAGGTTTTCGATGGTGGCGTAGACGAATCCCTGCCCCCTTGCCAGTGCAGTGAAGAGGCCGTCCTCGCTGATTTCACCGAAGCCGTCCGAGCTTACGCTCCAGGTCAGGGCAGAGTCGATACGCACGCCGTTGCTGTCATAGAGGGCGGCCGTATACTGAATCCGGGTACCGACTTCCACGGTGGTATCGCCCGGCGTCACTGCGATAGAATATCCCAGATTGCGCAGTGATTTCTC
The DNA here is from genome assembly GCA_964621645.1 of uncultured bacterium. Classification (GTDB taxonomy): domain Bacteria; phylum Zhuqueibacterota; class QNDG01; order QNDG01; family JAGLOF01; genus CAZUMH01. The sequence continues at coordinate 40,584 of CAZUMH010000016.1, read as the reverse complement.
CTTCAGAACGACCACGTGGGCCTTGCCTCGCAGACCGCCTGATTTCGCATAGACGAAGGCCTGTCCCTTGGCCTGGGCCGTGAAGACGGCACTTGAATCTATCTGGCCTATGGTGCTGTCGGTAACACTCCAGGTAAACGCGACATCCTGGACGTTCCCCAGTGTATCAACCATCTGGGCCCGCATCTGTACGGATTCGCCCACGGCCAAGACAGTATCGGAAGGAGTCACGATAATCCGGTAAAGCTGTTTGGAAGAATCGGACACAACTTTCACATTCGCCTTGCCGGAAGTGCGGCCCACGGTCGCGACAACCTGGGCGTTGCCGGCTTCCAGTGCGGTGAACAGTCCGGTTTCATTTACGGTTCCGATGTCGGTACGGGTTACGCTCCAGTTTACGGTGGTATCTTTTTCAGTACCGTTCTTATCGGTGACCCTGGCCAGAAACTGCAGGGTTTCTCCCATAATTATTTGGGCATTACTTGGAGAGACGGCAATCCGGAGATGTTCCTTCTTTCCCTGAGCATTTACCTGAATTGTCTGAGCGAAGAAAGCCAGGGAGATGAGGCCAATAACCAGTCCATAGTAGCATTTTTTCACACACATATCTCCTCCTAGGGTAATATTTTCCGCAGGCAATCCGGGGATTGCTTACCGGATTGCCTGCGGCATGAATTTCGTTTTGTCAGCGGCCGCGGCTTCCGTTGCCGTTACCGCCTTTGTTTCCCTGCGTTTTGGAGCCTGACCCAAGACAGTTCTCCTGCCCGGATTTGCCCAGACGCTGGCCCAATCCGCTCCCCTGAAAACCACCCAAACCCTGTTTCATTTGTTTGCCGCTGCCGTCCAGGGGTTTCTGCCAGTCGGGATCCTGTCCGTTCGGTATTCCGTCATTATCACTGTCCTCGGCATAATCGTTGATACCGTCGCCGTTCAGATCCAGGAACCCATGCCCTTTCCCCTTTTTAAGAGCAGTGAAATCCTCATCCTGCCCGTTGGGGATACCGTCGCCGTCCAGATCGCGGTTGCTGTTGGCATTGACCACGCTGTTCTGGTTGATCATCTTGTTCTGCTTGACAACGCCCTTGTTTTTCAGGCGCTGCTTTGTTGCCGTCGTATCGGTTTGCTGTGCCTGGAGGGACTGGCTGAACATGATGCATATGGTGAAGATCATCAGTGGCCAGAGACTTGATACTGTGTGAAGGAACCGTCGCATGATTTTTATACCCCCGTTTGTTTTTCCCTTGTTGGACAGGAATCAAGCAATTGGCGTGCCAACAATTGTTTGCTTAAGCATAATGCCTGCATTAACAAAGAGTTAATATGTTTTTCAAAGGGGGATTATTTATGGAATTCCGAGGCAGATTCGACGATATCGTCGAAGAGGCCGGCAATTTGGTCGATTATTTCAGTCCGTATTTCTTCATTTTATAACGCAGGTTCCGTTCCGTCAGACCCAATGAACGGGCGGCGGCGCTCTGGTTCCCGTCGGCTTGACGAAGTGCAGCCTGAATTGCCGATTTTTCCAGGCGGGCCACCTGCTGAAGCAGGGGAAGGTCAGAGGTCGGGGAGAGATTCGTTTCCCCTTCCTGGTTGTTGAGAAAGGGGGGAAGGTCAACTTTTGAGATCGTCTCCGTGCGTGTCAGCACCACGGCCCGCTGAATGATGTTTTCCAGCTCCCGCACATTACCGGGATAATGGTATTTCATCAGCAGGTCCATGGCTTCTTTTGAGACGGCATTGATTCGCTTGTTTTCTTCCTTGCTGAATTTTTGGATAAAATGATCGATGAGCAGAGAGATATCAGATCTCCGTTCCCGCAGCGGCGGTATTCTGATGCAGATGACGTTCAACCGATAGTAGAGATCTTCCCTGAACCTGTTTTCCTTGATCAGCTTCTCCAGGTCCTGATTGGTCGCCGCGATGACGCGCACATCCACCTGTAAGGTCTTTTCTCCACCCACCCGCTGGAAGGAATGATCCTGCAAGACCCGGAGCATTTTCACCTGACTGGCCAGGGGGATATCTCCCACTTCATCGATGAACAGAGTGCCGCCATCGGCGAGTTCAAAACAGCCGGGTTTCTGGCGTTCCGCGCCGGTGAAAGCGCCTTTCTCATATCCGAACAGTTCACTCTCGATCAGGGTGTCAGCCACGGCCGCCACATTCACCGGGATGAAGGACATTGCGCCACGTTCGCCTGCCAGATGGATCGCCCGGGCGATCACTTCCTTTCCCGTTCCACTCTCGCCCCGCAGCAGCACGGTCGCTTTGCTTTGGGCCGCCCGGGCCGCCGTATTGAGCACCTGATCCATGGCCCCGCTGCCGCTGATGATGGTCTTGAAGTCATATTTTTCCTGCAGGGCCTGCCGCAGCTCTCTGTTTTCACTGATGAGATTGCGCCGCTCCAGAGCTTTCTCTATAATAAAATCCAGCTGGTCCAGGTCGATGGGTTTCTGAAGATAATCCCGGGCATTGAGCTTCATCGTCGCCACTGCTTCATCAACCTGGCTGAAGGCGGTCATGAGAATAACATCGATTTCCGGATTGAGGGAGTGGATCTTCTGCAGCAATTCCATGCCGGTTAATCCCGGCATCCTCATATCCGTCAGCACCAGATCCACCTGTTCCCGTTCCACCAGCTCAAAGGCCTTCTCGCCGCAGTCGGCCTCGAAAACAGTGTAGCCCTGTTTGCTCAAATATCCCGACAGGGTATGCAGCTGACTCTCTTCATCATCGACGACCAGAATAGTGACTCTATTCATTATCCCCCTCCAGAGGCAGTCTTATCTGCACGATCGTGCCTCCCTGCGGATTGTCCTCCAGGCGTATCTTGCCGCCGTGAGCTTGGATGATACGGTAGACGATGGGAAGTCCCATACCGGTACCGCTATCCTTGGTGGTAAAATATATATCGAATATTTTATCCTTGATGGCCGGGTCGATCCCCGTACCAGTGTCTGTGATTGTTATCTGATAGATATCGCCGTTTATCTCTCCCTTGAGTTCGACGCTTCCTTTTTCCATGGCTTCCAGGCTGTTCTTCAGCAGATTGAGCAGGGCCTGTTTCATTTGGTCGCTGTCCACCATTAATTCCGCATCCGGATTCATGACGTGAAGATTGAATTCGATTCCTGCGGCAGCTGCACTGCTTTTAAAGATTGAAGCGCATTCGTCCATCAGCGTTCCGATATGCTGCCGCGCTGGTTTGAGAGAGGGCGGTGCGGCAAAGCGAAGAAAGCGTTCGATGATATCATGAGTACGGCGGGTTTCGTCGATCATGGTACGGGCCAGCTGCTGGAATTCCTCTTCATCCTGGCGGGGAGTGAATTCCTTGAGAAATCGCTGACCGATCATTCCGATGGCATTAATGGGATTGCGGATCTCATGGGCCACTCCGGAGGCGAGCTCTCCCATGGCGCTCAATTTTTCCTTCCGCCTCATTTCATCTTCAAGATTGCTTTCCTGGGTAAGATCCGTCGCTACCAAGATAACGGAATCGAGTCCGCCTTTTCCATCATAGACCAGGCTCGTCCGCATACTGAGGACCCTGGTCATGCCTTCGATCAGATATTTTTGTTTTATTCTTTCCAAAGGTTTCTTTTCGGTGAGAGAACGCTGGAGCAGTGAAGAAAACTGCGAGTCCAGATCAGAGCACTTTTTCCCGATAATATCACCGGGATCGAAGGCCAGCATTTCCGCCGCGGCCTTGTTGCATATGGTGATGTGGCCGACGCCGTCGGTTGCGATCACTCCATCCTCAAGATTTTCCAGAATATTCCCGGTGTGAGTTTTGACCCTGTTGAATAATGTGGATAGGGTACGGATGTTATGCCGTACACTGACCAGGCTAAAAGCCAGTATTCCGGCGGCCGCGAAGATGAGAACAAGCAGCGCCAGACGCAGACGCGTTTTTTTCAGCATCTCCGTATAGGGGTTCAGAGAAAGGCCGATTCTATAGATGACACTGGATCCCTGCTCAAAAATGAAGCGGCCGCAGATCTCCCTGACCCTGCTGCCGCCATAATCAAGAAAACGGGAAGAAGGGTCACCCCGGGAAAGAAGCAGCTGCAGGAAATCATCGGAATCGATGCTGCTGATACTTGTAATGGCACGGCTCGCCATGAGAATACCAAGGGAATCCTGCAGTACCACATACTCTACCCCCGGATGGGATCCGATCTCCTGGATAAGTTTTCCCGGGCCGAGCTGGAGCCGCAGCTGCAACGGCTGTCGCGTTTCCGCAATAAGAACAAGCGCTCCGCCTTCCGGCCGGCTCACGGCGGCGATATATTGAGGTTCCCGGCGGTAGGATTCCTCCTGGAATCCCGCCACGAGTTCCTCTCGTTCCCCTTTCAGGATCGGCTGAATGAATTCCGGCATGGTATCGTTTGAGATCATTCCCGACTGTCCTCCCCCGCTGTGGAGGTAGAGCAGTCTTCCCTTCAGATCATATATTTCAATACGGTAGTTGCCCAAGAGTCCGGTGAGACTGTCCAGCTTCGCCTGTTCCAATCTTTGTTTCGTCTCTAGAAAGGCCAGAAGCCGGGCGGTGCTGAGCAGGTTCCCCTGCAGCTGGTTTTCAATCTCCTGAAAGGCGAGAATGGAGCGTTGACTGGTGGTCATGAGGGCGTCCAGGAGGACAAAGCCCTGTTCATCCATCATCTTCACCAGGTCATTTTTAGTGCGGTCGAATTCCAGAAAGGCGAAACCGCCGAAGCCCATGAGCAGGATAAGAGAGGCGATCAGAATGGTAAAGGAAGGCAGGGATTTTTTCTTTAAGGTCGCCATGCCGATACATTCCCTTATCTGTGTTTTACCGTGTTCATACGCGGAATCATCCTACAATTTTCCATCCTTGTTCACCCAGGCGGCAATGTCCGCGATAACATCCGGGTCCACATGCTTGGGAGATTGATATTCCATTGGCTGGCTTTTCCCTTTTCCCGTCATGAAAAGATGATTGAGATCCGGATAGAGTTTGAAAGTAACATTCCTGCATCCATTCAGACTGCTTTTCCAACCCTGGAAATCCTCTTTCGTGACCTGATAATCGCGCCCCCCTTGCAGGATGAGAAGAGGAGCAGCTATCTCCCGTGCCGCCAGGGCCGGATGATAGTCCCGCAGGTCGAACCAGTAGCCCGCCGGGGCGGCGAAAATGAGACTGTCAGACGGCAGGGCGGCCTCGCTGGTGATCCGCTTGACCGCGGCCACGTCCCGCTCCACTTCCTTCAGTTTATCGGCTTCCTCGGGTGAAATTTTCCCATCCAATGCAAAGATGTAGCGGAACTGCTCCAGAGTGATGTCCTCCAGGGGGCGGGTGGGACCGGCCAGGATGATGAATCCCGCCCCTTCCGGGAGACGCGTCGCGATGCGAGGGATTAGCATGCCTCCCAGGCTGTGCCCCAGAACGTAGATCCTTTCCGGATCTATTTCCGGGCGCCGGGCCAGCAGCCCGGCAGCGGCGACAGCGTCGTCGACGGTTTCCTCTTTTACCGTTATATTGATTTTTAATTTTAGTATTTTAGCCCCGTACATCCTTGTCCGTTTGTCGTAGCGAAGGACGGCGATACCGCGGGAGGCCAGGCCCCAGGCCAGATCCCGGAAGGGTTTATTGGGGCCGATGGTCTCGTCCCGGTCGTTGGGTCCCGAGCCATGCACCAGCACCAGCGCCGGGAAAGGGCCTTCTCCCCTGGGTATGGTAAGCGTGCCGGGCAGGAGCCACTCCTTCTCTCCGAACTGTATCCCAATCTCCCTGAAACTGCTGGTATCGGCATAAGCAGGAGGCTTGTACTGTACCGGCTGCATTACCGGCTGGAAAAAGAGACCGCTTACCCGGTTCTGTTTGTCTAGGACGACTTTAATGTCCAGATCATACTTGGCGAAGGTGGAACGCACCAGATAGATGGTATATTTTCCTGCCGGCAATCGCATGATTTTACCGTACCGCTGAAAGGAGCCGGCCTGGTCACAGACCTGTTCCCACACCTTTTTCAAATCGGCCGCGGGCATGACCCGGGTCATGGTGGAATCAAAGGTGCTCACCGCCTCGTCAAATTTTTCCGCTGCCAGAAGATCGACGAATCCGGCGGCAATCTTCTCCGAATTCTCCATCTGGGCGTAAAGCGATCCGGAGAGGCTGCAGATTATCATACTCACCGGCAGCAGGATTTTCCATGCGTGATTCATGACATGTTCCTTTCGGTTTCCGGCACGAGCCGGGGATAGGCCGCCTTCATCCAGGAGGCGATCTCTTGAAAACTGACATCTTCCTGCATGCCGTGGAAGACACGGTATTCAATGGCCGGGCCTCCATCCTCCTTCTGCGGCGGCATAAGGCTGTCCCTGTCCTCCCGAAAATCAACAGGGCTCATGCCTTTGCGGCGGGCCAGCGCTGCTTCCAGGGTAGGATCATACTGCATCCAGCGGCCGCCGAGCCAAAGGGCGGGGATGCCGTGCCGATAGAGCATATGGCCGCCCAGGAGGCGTACCAGAACGGGACTCAGGGTATTATCCAGTATATCGTAGAATGCCAGGGCGGCCGGTATACCGCAGCTCCGGGCCAGGGCGCAGAAGAGAATGGCTTTCTGGGTGCAAAAACCGCGGCCGCGGCGCAGGACAGCCGAAGCACGGAAGGAGGGTTCCTGCCTGGTCACGCTGAATGAGTAGATGATACTGTCTCTGACGAAATAGAAAATTTTTTCAGCCTGACGGAGGTGATCGTCCGAACCGCCGATGATACGGGCAGCCGCGCACCTGATTTCGCTGTGATCAGCATCGATGAGAGGAGTAGCGTCCAGACAGTTTTGAGGATCGGGAAATCCTTTGGTTCCGCTCATAAAAAAGAATACTCCGCTGTCTGTCTTCGAGTGGGGAATTGTACCGCTGTGAACAAATAACCACCGCTGGTCAGGAGCGGCGAACAAACAACGTATTAGTACCGATGCGCTGCTGTTTTGGACTTGGTCCGCTTTTACTTGGGATGTATCTTCGCATCAATGTAGTGAATCACTCTTTTAAAATCAAAGAGAATAATCGATGGATTATCGATAAAAGAGGAAAATCAGGCTGGAAATCTGTTGCAAATATGGAGGTGGGTGGTTATCTTACAGCGAATTATGCAGGAATCGATGTGGACCGGAAAAAGATAAAACGGATCGGGTTGCTCTTTGGCGGGCGTTCCTCCGAACATGAGGTATCCCTGAGTTCCGCTGTGGGAGTACTGCGGAATATCGACCGCCGCAAATATGAGGTAGTCCCGATCAAGATTACCCGGGAAGGGGAATGGCAGCGGCTCTCTATCGATCAGACAGAACTCAGTCCGGAAAAACTGGATGGTATGTCAGGATCCACGCTGCTGTTTCAAACCGGGCAACGCGGAGGTCTGGTGATTGCCGGCCGGTCCGGGATTGCACCCCCTTTGGAAATCGATATATTCTTTCCCTTGCTGCATGGCACCTTCGGCGAGGACGGCACGGTCCAGGGATTACTCAGTCTGGCGGGCTTTCCCTTTGTCGGCGCAGGCGTCGCCGCCTCGGCCGCGGGCATGGACAAGGTGCTGATGAAACAGCTTTTTTTCCAGAATGATCTGCCCGGCCCCGATTATCTCTGGTTCCCACGCAGCAGTTGGAAAAACCATCAGGAAAAGATCCTCAATGGAGCTGAAAAGGAGATCGGCCTGCCCTGTTTTATAAAACCTGCCAATGGGGGATCCAGTGTGGGCATCAGCAAGGCTCATTCCAGGCAGGAGCTGCGGGAAGGTGTCGAACTGGCCGCTGAATATGACCGCAAAATTATTATTGAAAAATACATAGAAGCCCGGGAACTCGAGTGCGCCGTACTGGGCAACGATGATCCCACCAGTGCTGAAGTAGGGGAGATCATCCCGGGGAACGAGTTCTACGATTACGAAGCGAAATATATTTCAGACAGTGATCTGAAGGTGCCGGCAGATATCACCCGGGAACTTCGGGACAGAGTACGGGGTCTGGCGGTAGCGGCCTTCAAGGCCATCGACTGCGCCGGCATGGCCAGGGTGGATTTTTTCTATCAGGAAAAAGACGATATCCTGTTGGTGAACGAGATCAATACAATCCCCGGATTTACACCGATAAGCATGTATCCCAAACTCTGGGAAGCTGCCGGCCTTTCTTATACGGACCTCATCAGCCGGCTCATAGAACTGGGGCTTGAAAGAGGGAGAGAGACGAAGAACTTCCGTTTCCAGCGGTGAGAAAACGGGGAAGTCTCAACGCGAGTACGGTATTATGATTATGCGCCGGGTCTTCATCCAGTGCGGGGAGAAAATCATGATCCTAAAAAGAACGGTTTATGTATGCGCGCTTTTTACGCTGCTGCTGGCAGAAACGGTTCCAGCGCAGGCTCAGTTCCGTTTTCGTTTTCGGCCCTATTTGGCCCTGGGAGCCAGTTATATTCCTAACCCCTCCGTTTATCCGCTAAACATAGAAGATGATTTCGACCACCTGTACTATGAGGAAAATCTGGCAAATCCCCGCCGTATTTCTTTCCGAGCCCAATCCAGATTCAACCTGGTCTCTGTAGGCGACGTCTCCCTGGGATACATGTTTTGGGGGAACGGGTACCATTATCCGGATTTGACTCCTAATGACATTGTCAAGCTGGACACGGACTACCCAAACAGTTACAGCGTGAGCCTGCATCTCGTCACTCTGCAGTGGGATATCAACATCTGGCCTCTGGCCCGGCGGCATTTCCATCCCCTTCTTCTTGCCGGGTACGGGACCTTCTTTGCGTTGACTCGTAAACAACACTACGAGTGGCTGGACGAAAGTGAAATTGTCGCCGGCAAGGTGGTAGAGAAAGAAGCGTCATACAGCGGTCATGCCGTTATCGGGGGCATTGGGGTGGTGGTCTTTAAGTATATCTACGGCTACCTGGGTGTGGTGGTCCTTAATAATAAGAATCTGCCGCAGCATCAGTTCCTTGATCTGGTCGTGGGCGTGACCCTATAATGTGTAAATCCCTGCTCGGAGGAGATTGTACCAGTGATTGAATTGAAAAAATTGACAAGAACCTACGGAGACCTGACTGCAGTTGACGATGTGACCTTATCCATTCCTAACGGGCAGATCTGCGGATATCTGGGGCCCAACGGTGCCGGCAAGACCACCACCGTTAAAATGCTGACAGGAATGCTGGAACCCAGCTCGGGCAGCGCTTTGGTGGCCGGATTTGATATTGTTCAGGATTCTCTGGAGGTAAAGAGACGGATCGGCTACGTACCCGAATCGGGAGCGCTTTACGAAAGCCTGACACCCAGGGAGTATCTGGAATTCGTGGGCCGGCTTTACGATATGGAAGGAGAAGAACTTTCCTCCCGCATTGATACCTTCATCCGCTTCTTTGGATTGGAATCACAGGTTAATCAGAGAATGAACGAGTTCTCCAAGGGGATGAAACAGAAAGTGGTGATCAGCGCCGCACTTCTGCATAATCCAGATATCATTTTTATGGATGAGCCGCTTAATGGATTGGACGCCAATACGGCTCTTCTCATCAAGAAACTGATCCAGAATATGGCTTCAGAGGGTAAAACCATTTTCTACTGCTCCCATATCCTGGAAGTCGTGGAGAACCTCTGCCAGCGGGTGGTGATCATCAACCGGGGAGAAATCGTGGCGGACGGTTCTGTTGAGGAGCTGAAGGGGATGACGAGACGTTCCTCATTGGAGGCGGTCTTCAGTCAGCTGACCCAGGCCGGAGACGCCGATGAGCGGGCCCGTATCCTGTCACGGGCGCTGGCTGGTTCCAGAGGGAAGATCAGTGATAATTAGACTCCTTCAAAAGATGGGAGTGAATCCGCGGCAGCTTCGAGTGTTGCTGGCCACCAGTATTCGGCTCGATTTTCGGGGCCACCGGGGATTCGGACAGCAGAAACGCAAGATTCCTCCGCTTTTCATGAGCATGCTCTTCTATTTTTTCATGTCCATCGGCCTGGCGGGCGGCCTCGTCAGCCTGGCCACGACTTTTTCCTACTCTCTGTTAATCCTTTCATATTCCATGGTAATGGTCATTTTTTCAGTAATGATTGAATTCGGAAACACCATCGTCAATCCCGAAGACGGAGATATTCTGACCTTTCGGCCCATCACCTCGCGCACTTATTTTCTGGCCCGTCTTTTTAATTTGATTTTCTATGTGTGCCTGATAGGCGGTAGCCTGGTACTTGTTCCATCCTTGCTGGGGATCGCGCTAAAGGGAGCACCCGTCTGGTTCCCGCTTATCTTTATCCCGGTGACAGTTCTGGGTAACATTGCGGCCGCCTCTCTGGTAGTATTGGTATATACTGGATTACTGCAGATTTTACCCTACCAAAAATTTAAGGATCTACTGGCCTACCTCCAGGTGGTCTTCTCCTTTTTTGTATTTTTCTCTTATCAATTTGTGCCACGGCTGGCCGGTCGTTTTTTCCAGGAAGGAATCGATATTCAGGGGAAATGGCTTTACTGGGCGCCTCCGGCCTGGTTTGCCGGAGCGGTTCAGATCTGTCTGGGACGAGCTGCTCCCAAAGATTATTTGCTGGGAGCTGAAGCTCTGATAGCCTCCATCCTGCTGTGTGTGGTGGCCTTCCGGAAAATTTCACTGCAGTACTCTCATCGTATCGCCAATCTGCAGGCCGGATCGGCCGAAAAGTCTGTCTCTGAAAAGAAGAGAAGTAAAGCAGTAAAGGCCTTCCATGTTTCAGCTCTGAGCAGATTATTTCTGAGAACCTCCACCTCGATTGCCGGCTATCAGCTGGGTCTTAACATGATAAGACGGGACAGAACCGTTAAGATGACCGTTTTCCCTATGCTCGGTATCCCGCTGGCGTTTTTAGCTCTGGCAATTATCGAAGGTGAGATGAACGATCCCTTCGCCAGCGGCGGCATGTTCCAGGGGGGGACCTACGGTAATATGGTAATTTTTTTCGTATTTTTTATGGTGCAATCACTCCTCACGGGACTGCTTTATTCCAGTGACTGGAAAGCCGCCTGGGTATTTCACGTGGCGCCGCTGAGCTCACCTACTGATATCTTCACCGGACTGAAAGTTGCCATCTTCCTGCGCGGCCTTTTACCGTTTTATTTCATTCTGTTTCTTATTTACAGCATATACATCCCGCCGCTGCACGCGCTCCAGCTGGTAATCCTGCTGATCGGTTTCGGTCTTCTTTCACTGAGTATGGCGACGTTTTTTATCAAGGAGTACCCATTCTCCAAACCCAGGGTGAGGGGAGAGCGTACCAGAAATATGGCCTTCTTATTCGTTGTCGCTCCCATATTCGGTCTCTTTATCGCTTTTTTCTATCTGTTGCATTACGGCGATTTCATCTGGTGGATCTACCTGATACTTGTCGTCACGCTTTGGTTTTCACTGGAACACTGGGCTTCCCGCCGACTGAATAAATCCCTGAGACGGGCACTGCATTGAACCTTCTCGAGAGCACATCTATGAAAAAAAATATATTGACATTCCTCGGCATCGCCATTATTCCGATATTTATCTTTCTTTCGGGCTGCCAGCAACAGGCGCCCCGGGCCGATCTTATCCTGAAAAACGGGGTTATCTTTACATTGGAGAAGGAAAAACCTCTGGCGCAGGCGCTGGCTATTCGGGGAGACCGCATCCTTGCGGTGGGCGATAATGAAGACATGAATACATATAACGGCGATGGAACAAATATAATCGATCTCAAGGGACGGTTCGCCTGTCCCGGATTCAACGATGCTCATCTGCAGAGCCTGTACGGCCATATCGGAATGATGGAACTTGACCTGACCGGGGTTTCAAGCCGTCAGGAGCTGAGGGAGCGGATTTGGACCGCCGAAAAAGAGCATAGAAGGAAGGTCGACAGGAGAGAAGCCCAACCTGATGACTGGCTCATCGGATACGGGTGGGATCAATCTCTGATGGAAAAAGGAGAGTGGCCCCAAGTTGATGTTTTCCGGGGTTTTGGAATGATACGGCCGGCCATTCTATATCGTAAATGCGGACATGCCGCTCTTGTCAATTATGTTGCCCTCAAAGTCGCCCAAATAGACGCCTCCACCCCCGATCCCCAGGGCGGGGAGATCATGAAAAATCCTCGCAACGGGCGGCCCACCGGAATCCTCAAAGAGGGGGCAATGAAGCTGGTGGAACAGTTCATGCCGAGGCCCCTGCGTTCCAGACTTCGTGATTCCCTTATTGAGGCTATGCACCTGGCCAACAGGTATGGCATCACCTCTTTGCAGGGAGAGGGGACTGCACAACTCTATGAGATATATCACGATCTGGACGAAAAAGGTGAACTTACCTGCCGTATTAATATATGGTCTGCTGACATTGACACACTGCTTTATCTGCGCAAGATGGCTTCTTCTCATTTTCTTCGATCGGGCCTGCTTTATCTGCCCCTGGATGGAGGAATGGGAACGCACAGTGCTGCCATGCTCTGGCCCTACCTGGATAATCCCCATACCAGAGGAATTCTCAAACATGATCAGACCTATCTGAATAATCTGGCAGCTGAAGTGGAGAAGCTTGACATTCAGATAGCGGTACAGGCGATAGGCGACAATGCCAACCGAATGGCGGCAGAGGCTTTCAGGCTGGCGAAAAAACTGTATCCCCGACGTGATCTGCGGTATAGAGTGGAACACGCTCAGGTGCTGCTGCACACAGATATCATCCGCCTGGGACAAGCGGGCGCGGTGGTTTCCATGCAGCCCTTCCACTGTATCGATGATATGCGCTGGATCGAGAAAGAGATCGGAGCGGAACGCTGCCGTTACGCTTATGCCTGGCATTCATTCTTGGACGCAGGGGTTCCCCTGGCCTTCGGATCTTACTGGCCTGTGGCGCCACTCAATCCCATGACGGGGATCTACGCGGCAATCACTCGTCGCGATACTACCGGAATCCCTCCGGCAGGCTGGCATCCGGAAGAGCGGATCAGCCTTGAAGAGGCAATCCGGGCCTACACCCGTGGATCGGCGTATGCGGAAAAAATGGATTCACAAAAAGGTACATTGAAAGTGGGCAAACTGGCGGACATCGTTGTTCTGGACCGGAACCTGCTTACTGTGCCGCCGCAGGAATTGCTTCACGCCAAGGTTGTCTATACCTTTGTGGGAGGCAAACTGGTTTACAGCCTGAATAAAGAAGATTCATCGGATCAAAAGTAGGCATTTTCTTTTTCGCCCGGATTTTTATTAACAGAAAAGACCGATCTGAGTGTTTTACGTGAAAAGGAATAGCAGCTTTTCCGGCATACTATTTTTCTATCTCTACAGGATTCGTCATGAAAATTCTTATTGTGGAAGATGAACTGATCATCGCAGAGAGTATGAAAATCCAATTGGAAACAGGCGGGCATCAGGTGGCGGCTGTATGTGATACAGGTCTCAAAGCCCTGGCGAGTGTGGAGACAACAAGGCCGGATATCATTTTAATGGATGTAAAACTGAAGGGAACGCTAAACGGGATCGGCACCGCTGAGAAAATAATGGAGAAATACGATATCCCCATTATTTTTATGACGGCTTACGGTGACACCGAGACTATCGAAAACGCCCGGAAAAGCGGAGCCTACGGCATTTTATCAAAGCCTCTTGATGCCAACACGCTTAAAGCTACTCTGGAACTGACGGTAACCCGCCACGGCTTTACCAAGAAACTGGAAAACCGGGAGCGTAAACTTAATCATCTGAATTCGGCCCTGCGGGCCCTCGGAAATGTCAATCAGCTGATTGCCAAGACCAACAATCCAAAGGTTCTCCTGCGGAAAGTAGGTGATTCGCTGGTGCAGCCGCTGGGATATTTCCGGGTATGGATCGCCTTGCTGGACAATGACGGAGAGCTGGTGGATTTCGTCTCCGCCGGTTCAAAAGAGGGCGATCCCGATATGGGAGAATTCATGAAAAAGGTTTTAAATATCGGCTGTTTCCGAAAGGCCTGGGAAGAGAGCGGCGTTACCGCTTTGGACGGTGTCAATAGCGAGTGCCGCACCTGCAGCTATTCAACGGATTCTGTGGAATACTGCCGTTTCTCGAAAAAAATCGCGTATCAGGATCATACCTATGGTGTCCTCAGTGCCTCAATCCCAATGGAATTCGCTTCCGATCCCCAGGAAAAACAACTTTTTTCGGAGCTGACCGACGATTTGGCGTTTGCCTTGCATAAAATAGAGGTGGAAGAGGCTCGGGATAAGGCCGAGAAGGAACTGGAACAGATGGATCAGCAGCTGAGAAATATCATTGAACATAGTACCAATGTATTCTATACCCATAATACAAAGCATATCTTGACGTATGTAAGTCCTCAGTGTGAGTCGGTCCTGGGATATCGGCCGGAAGAGGTAATGATCAGGTGGACGGACCTGATCACTGATAATCCTCTAAATAATAAAGGCCTTGAGATTACGAACCGTGCCATAAAAACAGGGGAAATCCAGCCTCCCTATGAACTGGAACTGCGTCACAAGTCCGGTAAAGGTATTCGGGTGGAAGTGCGGGAAGCCCCGGTAGTTAAAAACGGCAAAACGGTGGCTGTTGTCGGATCCCTCACGGATATCAGCGGCAGAATGGAACCGGATAAAAAAAAGTGAAAGTTTCTGCCAGCTGGAGTGACAGTTCTGTGATACACGATGGGAATCTGAGAGCGATAATCGATGAACAGACAATGAAACATTGCACCCACGTCGGCATATTCAGGGGCAGTATCGATCATCATCCAGTCCTTTCAATTTCCGGTTAAACAGTAATGAGATCAGCTTTGTCTCATCTGGCAAAGAAAGGATTTGATATTGAAGGGTTTCATATTTATCTTTTAACGGGGGAAAACCTGACAAATAAAGCATCCTTATAGATAATGATTACTATAATTCAGGGAGGATTTGTATGCCCGAAGTACTGCTGGAAAAGATGAAAGAAGCACATTCGATAGTTGCAGAATTCCCTTTCCAGATAGTGGAGCTGGAAAAAGGATACGCCAACCGTACCCTGCGAGTGGATATTTCCAATAACGAGATCTCGATACAGCCGGTTTCGGAGCAGATGAAAAACCTTTGGACCGGCGGAAAGGGATTCGATCTTTGGCTCATGTTTCAGGAGATCAGCAAAGAAACCCGCTGGAACGATCCGGAGAATTCTATCTGTTTTTCATCGGGACCTCTGGGCGGAACTACCTCCTTTCCGGGGTCCGGGAAGACGCTGGTGACTTCAATTTCACCCTTGACCAATTCCATCATGGATTGTAATGTGGGCGGTTACTTCGGCCCATTTCTCAAATTTGCCGGATTCGACGCCCTTTGTGTTGTGGGCAAGGCACCGGAGGAAACCATCCTGGTAATTGATGCGGTACAGGAGAAAATAACCCTGGAACGGGCTCCGCTGGAGAGCCTGGACTCCCACATTCTTGCTGAAGAGCTGACCTCCATGTACGCCTCTGATGAACTGGATCACCGCAATATCGCTACAGTTACCACCGGACGGGGGGCGGCGCATACCCGCATGGGCGTGCTTAATTTTTCCTTCTGGGACTGGCGCCGGGGAGCGGCCAGGCTCAAACAGGCCGGCCGCGGTGGTATAGGGACAGTATTTCACCATAAAAATCTCAAAGCCCTGATCATTAAGAACCGCGACATCTCGCCGGCCTGGCGTGTGGAAGAGAACAAGGTGGCCGCATTAGTCAATCCGAAAAAAATATCCACCTGCGACTGTCTGAAAGAGATAAAAGAGATCGTGGAGAAGTGGAAGAGTGATCCGGAATATGTCATCGAGATGCTGCAGGACGTTCAGGACCGCTTCCGCCACATCCCCAAGGATGCCCTGGATGAAATCAGCACACTTACCGGAGTGCCCCGGGCCTATCTCTACCATATCGCCACATTCTACAAGGCTTTCAGCCTGGAGAAGAAAGGGGAAATCACTATCCAGGTATGTATGGGGACCGCCTGCCACGTAAAAGGCAGCGCCAAGATTCTCGACTCCTTCGAGCGGGAACTGGGGATCGAAACCGGAGGCACCACCAAAGACAAGAAATTTTCTCTGGAAGCGGTGGCTTGCCTGGGTGCCTGTTCCATCGCGCCGGTGGTTAAGTTCGGCGACGAGGTGATGGGGAATGTTCAGGCCAAAGACGTGCGCAAGATTCTCAAGAAAGCTGAATAGGAGATTACGGGGTGAATGCAATGACAAGACTCACGATGAACGATATTGATGAGATTGCCGCGAAGGAGAAGAAGGCGGCTTCGAAATACAAAGGCATGCTTATGGTATGCACGGGAACGGGCTGTGTCTCCGCCGGCGGATTCGCCATCCGGGACAAGTTTCAGGAAGTCCTGGCCGGGAAGGGTCTGGAACAGGAATACCTGGTGGTCGGAACCGGCTGCAACGGTTTCTGCGCCATGGGTCCCATTTGCGTTATACAGCCGGAAGGGACCTTCTATCAGAAAATTAAACCGGAAGATGTGGAAGAACTGGTGCAGAGCCATCTGGTGGAAGGCAATCCGTTGGAGCGGCTGCTGCACAAGGATCCGGTCAGCGGAGCGGTTAATCAGAAAATCAACGATATCTCTTTTTTCAGCAAGCAGCAGCTCATCGCGCTGCGCAACAAGGGGCTTATCGATCCCGAGAACATTGATCATTATATCGCCCGGGGTGGATATATAGCCCTGCGTGCCATTCTCACGGAGAATAAACCGGAAGAGGTTATCCGGAAGGTTATCCGATCCGGAATCAGGGGGCGGGGCGGCGGCGGTTTCCCAACCGGAATCAAATGGCAATCCGGCAGAAAAGCCGCTGTGGAACGGGATGAGCAGATTTACGTGGTCTGCAACGGAGACGAGGGTGATCCGGGCGCCTTCATGGATCGTTCCATCATCGAAACCGATCCCCATTCGGTATTGGAGGGCATGCTCATCGGCGCCTTTGCCGTCGGAGCGAGAGAGGGATTTATCTACCTTCGTAAAGAGTACCCGCTGGCCCAGGTCAGACTGGAAAAAGCCATCCGTCAGGCCCGGGAATACGGGCTTTTAGGTAATAAGATCCTGGGGAGTGATTTCAGCTTCGATATCCAGATCCACCGGGGAGCGGGAGCCTTCGTCTGCGGAGAATCCACCGCACTGATGGCCTCCATGTCCGGAAGAGCCGGGGAGCCGCGGGCCAAGTACGTTCACAACGTCGAATATGGTTTCCGCGACAGACCCACGGTGCTCAATAACGTTGAGACCTGGGCCAACATCCCCGAGATCATTAATAAGGGGCCGGAATGGTTCGCCTCTATCGGCAGCGGCGATGTCAGTGAAAATCCCTGGGGAGGATCGTCCGGCACCAAGGTTTTCAGCCTGGTGGGGGACATCAACAATACCGGACTGGTGGAAGTGCCGATGGGCATATCCCTGCGGGAGATCATCGAAGAGGTGGGGGGAGGCATCCCCAATGGCCGCGGTTTCAAGGCGGTACAGACCGGAGGGCCGTCGGGAGGCTGCATTCCGGCGGAAAAACTCGACATGCCGGTTGATTTTGACAGCCTTACCGGGGCTGGTTCCATGATGGGATCGGGCGGTATGATCGTCATGGATGATCATACCTGTATGGTGGACGTGGCCCGCTACTTTATCGATTTCCTCATGGATGAATCCTGCGGTAAATGCACTCCCTGCCGGGAAGGGCTGTTTGCCATGCATACAATATTGAAGAGAATTACCGACGGGGAGGGCCGGGAAGAGGATCTGGACAGACTGGAGGAGCTGTGCTATACCGTTCAGGATGCCAGCCTCTGCCAGCTGGGAGGATCGGCACCAAACCCGGTTTATTCCACTCTGCGGTATTTCCGGAAAGAGTATGAAGAACATATCAAGGAAAAGAAGTGCCGGGCTGGTGTCTGCAAGCCGCTGATCACCTACAGTATAACGGAAGAGTGCACCGGCTGCGCCCTCTGCGCCAGGAACTGCCCGGTGAATGCCATCAGCGGAGAGGTAAAGAAACTGCATGCCATTGATCCCGATGTATGCATCAAATGCGGGATTTGTTATGAAGTCTGTAAATTCAACGCAGTGGAGGTACAGTAATGGCGGTTGAGAGAGTCCCTGTTATCCTGGACGGGAAAGAGGTCGAAGTTATTAAAGATTCCTACCTCCTGCAGGCCTTGCAGGAAAACGGCATCGTTGTACCGACTCTCTGCCATCACAAGGATCTTACTCCGGCCGGCACCTGCCGGCTATGCGTGGTGGAGATAGAAATCAGAGGCAAGAAGAAGCTGGTGACATCCTGCAACTATCCGGTGAGAGAGACGATCACCGTCTATTCCAATTCTGACAGGGTGAAGAAGCACCGCAAACTTCTGGCTGAGATGTATCTTGGCCGCTGGCCCAATGTCCCCCTGATTCAGGATATCGCCAGACGCTGCGGGGCCGCGGATAAAGAGAAATTCAAGAGTGAGCTTACGGATGAAAATCCCAAGGCCTGCATCCTTTGCGGTCACTGTGTGCGGGGCTGTGAACAATTCATCATGGAAAGGATCCTGGATTTTGCCGGGCGGGGAATAAAACGACATCTGACCATGCCTTTCGGGGAGGTCGATCCCCGCTGCATCGGCTGCACCTCCTGCGCCTATCTCTGTCCCACCGGGGCCATAGAAATTATCGATGATATAAACCATCCGGCCAATCCCAAACTCATCCGGGACTATGGTATGCGCATTAACGCCGAAATGGCAACCCTGGATGATAATCAGTGCCGGATGCGCAAGGTGGGCACGGCAAATATAGTAGAAGTGATGGACGCCTATGACCTGCTGCCCGTACTGAATTATAAATTCGGCAGTCATGAAGAGACCCGGAAGATTGATTCCCAATATCTGCAGAAACATCATTTCACCCAAAATCATCCGGACGGCTGCTGGAAAGGGTGTTCCATGGCCTGCGCCAAGGCGGTTGACAACTTTGAACTGACGACCGGACCCTACAAGGGCGAGAAAGTAGTGGTGGACGGACCGGAATACGAAAACGCCGCCGCCTGCGCCAACATGGGCTGCTTTGACGCGAAATTCTGCATCGAATGGAACTTTTACTGTGACACCTACGGCATCGATACCATCTCCTTCGGCACCTGCATGGCGTTCGTCATGGAATGCTATGAAAACGGGGTCATCGATAAAAAAGTCACCGGAGGCAAGGAATTGAAATTCGGGGCCAAAGACGAAGCCCTGGAATGTCTGCATGAAATGGCGACAGGGAAAGGATTCGGTGTCGAAGTGGGACAGGGCATCCGCTATCTTAAGGAGAAATGGATCGCCGAATGCAGAGGCGATGCCGAATTTATCCGGGACATCGGCATGGAGGTCAAGGGACTGGAATATTCCGAGTATGTCTCCAAGGAATCCCTGGCCCAGCAGGTCGGCTATACGGCCGCGGTAAAGGGCCCCCAGCATGACGAAGCCTGGCTTATCTTCATGGATATGGTGAACAATCAGATCCCCTCTTTCGAGGATAAGGCGGAGGCCCTCTACTACTATCCTCTCTGGCGTACCTGGTTCGGACTGCATGGACTCTGCAAACTTATCTGGAATGACATAGTTCCGGCAGATAATAAAAAATACAAACCGCAAACAGCGGCCAAAGTTCCCGGGCATGTGGAAGATTTCTTCAAATTCTATGAGGGTATGCTGGGAAAGCCGCTGGATGAAAAAGGCATGCTGGACGAATCAGCCAGGGTCCATAATTTGCAGCGGATAATGTGCCGCATGCTGGGTTACGGTACCCGCAAGGATGACCTGCCCCCTTACCGGGCGGTGGGACCGGTGACCAAAGAAGAATATGAGTCGCGTGCTGAACGGTATGACAAACAGCTTAAGGAAGAGGTCAAATTCGATCCGGCCGGGAAAAGCACCGAAGAGAAGATGGCTGCCTTGCGTGAATACCGCATGAAACAGTACCACAAGGCCCTGGATGCCGCCTATGAGCGCCGCGGCTGGACTGCCAACGGAGTGCCCACGCTGGAGCGGCTCAGGGAACTGGGCATCGACTTACCGGAGTTGGTGGAGATCATTAATAGCGATCAATGACGGCGGCAGGATCCCTTATTTATAGGAAAAAGCTTCCGCCCCGTTCGGGGGGGAAGAGTCCGAAGCACAAGGGGGATGGATCCGGATGAAAGGAGTGGATGCCGATATTTTCGCCCGCAATGTACCGGGATCCACTGAGCGATTGGCTCGTGCCGTAATAGGAATCGCCGGATGCGGCGGTCTGGGCTCCAATGCGGCCGTATCCCTGGTACGGGCCGGTGTGGGGCGGCTCATTCTGGCCGATTACGATACTATCGAATCTTCCAACCTTAACCGGCAGCATTATTTCCAGAAAGATATCGGAAAGGTAAAAGTAGAGGCGCTGGCGGCGCAGCTTTTGGATATCAATCCCGGTGTCTCATTAGATCTGCATAAACGAAAATTGGAACCCGGGCTTATTCCGGATGTTTTTTCAGGGGCAGATATCCTTGTTGAGGCGTTCGATCGGGCCGAAGCCAAGCGCTGGCTTATAGAGAGCTGGTGCCGGTTTTTCCCGGAACGTCCTCTAGTTGTGGCCAGCGGACTCTCCGGGATCGGCCGCTGTAACAGTCTGCGGGTGGTTAAATCCGGGACGATCTATTTCTGCGGGGACGGGGAGAGTGATTCCAATATGGGCCTTTCCGCGGCCCGCGTGGCCATAGTGGCCAACCTTGAGGCAAATGTGGTCATATCGCTTCTTACCGGTAATGAGGTGCTGTGATAATGATTCTGGTGAACAATAGAGATAAAATCGAATGGCGGGATAATATGACAGTGCAGGATCTGCTGAACACCCTGCGCTACGAGTATGCTCTGATTACCGTGACCGTGAATGAAGAACTGGTGGCGTCGGAGGATTACGGCCGTTTTCAGCTGCGGGACGGAGACCAGGTGGGGGTATTCCATCTGGCCCACGGCGGCTGAGCCGGGCGAAAAGCAATAACAAGGTACTTATCCTTGTCCTGAAAAGCTAAATAAGCTTTGGGAGGAAGCATGAAAATTTCAATGTATTTTAAGCTGGTGTCACCGGTGCTGTTGCTGCTGATAGTGCTGAGCAGCAGCTGTACCTTCAAGGCGCCGGGTAAACCGTATTGGAATGTCACCTACGAGATTCCCCTGGTCTCCAAACGGTACACCATGCGCGATATCGCCAAGGATGTGGATGAAATCAGTGTGGATGAGCAGGCGGAGCAGGTTATCCTCAGTCTTGACAAGGATATTGAGACATTCGAAGTGGGCGACCGGTTGCAGGTCTCCCAGTTTGAAAGAGAGATCAATCTTCCCGTCGGCGGTTCTCTGACAGACTCACTGGCCGTTCCCAACGATCTGGTCGTTGTCGATACGGCAGTGATCAAACAGGGACAGGTGACGATTCGTCTTGAAAACCGGACCAGTCAGAACGCAAATGTCAGTTTTCTATTAAGTGATCTCATCGATCAGTTCGGGAATCCCTTTAGTTTCAACGAATCCATTCCGGCCGGCGTGGGAGAGGTAGTGTTCACAACCCAGGATCTGGCCGGATTCAAGTTCATCCCGCCCATACGCAACGGTCAGAATTTTTTGCGGTTCACCGCTTCGACCAGCGGCGGCTCCGGCGGTGAAATCCGGACAAGAATAAGCATCAGTGATCTGGTTTTTTCCCGTATCAGCGGAGTCTTGAATGAGCTTGAACTGCCCCTGGAAGACATGGAAGCTGAGCTTAACATCCCTGAGGCTTTCAAGGATTTCGAAATAAACAGCGCCGATTTAAGATTGGTAGTGGATGTTGGAATCGAATTCCCGATTGACGTAGACATTCTGGTGGAGGGACACGATACCGATGACGGCAGCACGCCCACCATCCATATTCAGAAACTGATCCAGCCTGTACCCGGCAAGGTTGACACCATTACCATCAACGGCGTCGCCAATTTCGTAAACAGTCATCCTGAGAAGATAGAGGCGAGCGGCAGGGTTCTGGTCGGTGATGGTGTTAAATGGGCCAGTGTGGATGACAATGATGTCGTTAAAGCTCGGGGTTTCCTGGTCATGCCCTTTATCCTGAAAATCCCCTCCTACAGTACCAAAATGGATGTAGACACCCTTGAACTCGATGAAGATACGCGTGATATCCTGAGGGACAACCTCACCAGCGCTTCCATGCAGGCGGATGTCATTAATGGTCTGCCTCTGGGGATGACCCTGACGGCTGTCTTCTCCAGCAGTATCACCGACAGCACCATTTACGATCCGGGGGCTGCAGATGTGACTCTTGAGCTGGCATTAGCGCCGGCGCCCAATGACGGAGGGAATCCTGCTGTGGTCACCGGTTCCACTCCCAGCAGCCTGCTCCTCGATCTTGATGAGACGAAACTGGCCTTCTTCGAAAGTCATGAAACTGTATACTGGGGTATCAAGTTCGATTTTCCCGGGACGGCCCAGCAGGTGCGTTTTCGGCCCCAGGATTTTATTGAGATGAACGCGAAGATTACCGCCCAGGTCAGTACCAAAATACCAGAAGATGACGAGTAAGGAGGTGCACCATGACTAGAATCAATTCTTTCATAAGATGCGCCGCGTTCAGTGCTTTTCTCGGTCTTCTCCTGGCTTCCACGACGCATGCTCAGATAACTGCGAGAGCGTTGGGAATGGGCGGTGCCTATACCGCATTAGCCCGGGGAGTACACGCGGTGGACTGGAATCCGGCCAATCTGGGCTTGCCGGACAACTCCCGTTTCAGCTTCAGTTTTATTTCAGTCGGTGTGGGGGTGAGCAACAACGCCTTTTCCAAAAACATGTACGATAAGTACTTGGTTGAGGGCGCCGATGCGGATAACAATATCTACTGGTCTCAGGATGACATAGCAGATATACTCGGCGCTATCCCGGATGACGGGTTGAAGCTGCAGGTCAATACCTATATCCGCACTTTTTCTTTTTCCATCGGTCATTTTGCTCTCTCCCTTTCCACCCAGGCGGGCTCCTACCTGTCCCTGGATAAAAGCCTGCTGAAGATTCCCCTTTCAGGAACGGAAATAAACAAGGCGTACAATTTGGAACATATGCAGGGGAGCGGACTGGGATTTGGCGCGGCGGCAATTTCCTGGGGACAGCCGATCCCGGTCTCTTTCGCCCGGGCCTTCGCTGTGGGGACGACCGTGAGGGCTATATATGGAGGCGGATACGCCGACACGGGAGAGAGCTCTGCCACAATACAACTGATGCCCTATGGAACCGATCTGGATGGCAGTTACGAGGCCAAATACGCGTATAACGGCGGCAAGCTCGGCTGGGGGTTGGATCTGGGTGCCGCGGCTCAGCTGGGACAGGGGTGGACCGTGAGTCTGGGGCTGCATAATCTGCTGGGATCCATTCCCTGGGAAAACAACATCAAAACGGAATACGGATTATTCAGCGGCGATTCCATCGGGGTTTTCACGGATTTTGATAAAGATATCTCCGATACCACCTGGAGTGAGGAGGGGGTTCCATTCAGCTCCCGGT
>CAZUMH010000016.1:7020-17051 GCA_964621645.1 uncultured bacterium | reverse complement strand
ATGGTGCTGAAGCTTGGAGGATCATTCCGTTACGGCAGAGTAGTGGTGGCGGCGGATTATAAACAGGGATTCAAGGAAGATGCTTTTGTTTCGACCAAACCGTGTTTTTCATTGGGAACGGAATGGAAGGGACTTTCCTGGCTGCCCCTGCGGGCAGGGGTGACCCTGGGAGGCAAGGTCGGGTTCGGCACTTCCGCCGGCATAGGCCTTAGACCAGGTGGATTTGTCCTCGATCTGGCGGTAATGAGCCGGGGAGGCTTCACTCCGGGAACGAGCAAGGGAGTGCTGGTGGCTCTTGAGATGGGATTGGATCTGGCACCGTCCAGAAAATAAGGAGGACAGGAAACAAGCGTTTCCACTATGTCGCCTGAATTGATGACCGCTCAGACAGCGGAGAGGAATAACGCTCCTCACTTTCTATCAGTGACGGGAGTGCGTTCCCTGCCCGGGATGCTGCTCGATTTCATCTATCCTCCTCGCTGTCCGGGGTGCGGGAAAAAAGCGGAGACGGGAACCGGGCTGTGTGAAGAGTGCCGTCTGCACCTTGACGGGGAAGCGAAACTCCTGTCCCAGGCCAGCTCGGCAGATTTCCACCACTTAAGCGGTCCGATACATTTCAACCGTGTACTGACGTGCTGGGAATTTACACCCCTCATGGAAACACTGATCCATCAAATAAAATACAATTCATATCGACGATTGGGAGCCGATCTTGGCCGTATGGCGGGGGAATTCTTTCGGCAGAGCGGACTTTCCGATGATAATGATATAATCATTCCCGTACCGTTGCATTCCTGCCGCCGCAGGGATAGAGGATTCAACCAGAGCCTCGTAATCGCCCGGGGCCTGGCTGAAAAGCTGGGCCTGCCGATTGAGACCGGCCTGGTGCGACGGAAGAAGAATACCAGGACCCAAACGAAACTTTCAGCTGATGAGCGGCAGAAGAATGTGGGAGACGCTTTCTCGGTGCGGCATCCCGGGAAAGTGAGGGATAAGCATATTTGTATCTTTGATGATGTCATCACCACAGGCGCGACGGTAAACAGCCTTGCGGGTGTTCTAAAAAAAGCCGGAGCTGGATCCGTAACCGCTTTGGCTTTGGTGAGGCCGCGGGAGTATATACATAATCCTTAATTGTAATTGCTGAAAAATGATGAGCAAGGAAATAATCTGGAGACCAACAAACGTTTTTTCTCAGAACTCGTCAAGTGAGAGGGGACGGAGAAAATGAAACGGAACGAGTCGAAAAAGTTCAATCGGAGCAGAAAGAGATCCGGCGAGAAAGATGACAGTGAAGTCCGGCGTCGGCTGGATGATGATTTTCTGGAAAGGCGGCGGCGTAAGTACAGGGAATTCGACTGGGAGGAAAGCGAAGAGGATACCAGTGAGTGAGTAGCCATAAAAAGCCTGATCTGCTTCCCTGGCTGATCGGGACCTACTTTTCCGATCCATCCCGACAGTTATCACTGGCGGAGAATGAGATCCTCCTGGAACAGGGGCAGGAAAACGACCGGCTTTATCTGGTAAAGGAAGGGACCCTATCCGGGTATGGTATAAGACAGCAGGGGGACCGGTATGAGCTCTTCATGGCCGGGAAGAAGATGTTCGTCGGAGTATACAGTTTTTTTTCGGGCACCTATATAAGTTCGGCTACCGTGATTACGACGGAACCCTGCCGGGTAGCCTATATCGATCAACATCAACAAGCCGTTTCTTACCGGGGCATAGATTCCCTGTTTGAACAGTTTATGCCGGTTGTTGTGGACAACCTCCTGCAGAGGATGAGGCGGGAGCAGGAATTGGCTCTGGAGAAAGAAATGGCCCTGAAAAAGTTGGTTGAAACAGAGAAACTAGCTTCTCTGGGACAAATGGCCGCGGGGATCGCCCACGAGCTGAATAATGCCATCTCCATTTTAGACAGGAATACCCAGTGGCTGCAGGGAAGGCTGGCCCAGTCTGTAAAGGAGCACCACCCGCTCTGTTATGATATGTTTAAACGAGGGCTGGAACAGGGACGTCGGCTTTCCAGCAGTGAGACGAGGGCACGGGCTGATGATTTAGGCGCGGCTTTACAGATCGATGCCAACCAGGCCCGAAGACTGGCAGAAACAGGATTGTCTCTGAAGAATATCAAAGATCTGCTTTCCAGGGAAACCCTTCCTCTGCAACGAATCACCACCTATTGGGAACTGGGCGCGACCTTAAAGGATATGA
Organism: uncultured bacterium; assembly: GCA_964621645.1. Lineage (GTDB taxonomy): Bacteria > Zhuqueibacterota > QNDG01 > QNDG01 > JAGLOF01 > CAZUMH01. Next base: position 14,837 of record CAZUMH010000016.1, on the reverse strand, counting down.
ATGTGGCAGCCCAGATGGCGTCACATGTGGTCCGCTCGGTGAAGGCGCTGGCGGTACAGCAGGGAGGCAAGGAATCACTCCTGCAGGTCAATGAAACCCTGCAGGAGGCGTTGATCCTCCTTACAAGCCCGTTGCGCGGCATTGAGGTCAATCTGCATTTGGCCGATCTCCCGCCGATATCTGCCACCCGGGGAGAACTGGTCCAGGTCTGGACCAACCTCATCAGAAACGGTGTTGAGGCTCTGAGGCAACCCGGACAGGGTCCCAAAATAATCACCATTGAAAGCCGTAAACGGGGCCACTCCATCGAAGTCGATATCATAGATACCGGCCCCGGCATAAAAAAAGAGGTGCTGCCGCGCATCATGCAGCCCAATTTCACCACAAAAGAGAAAGGACTGGATTTCGGTCTTGGCCTGGGTCTGACCATCGTGGCCCGCCTTATAAGCAAATATCATGGAGATATCCAGGTTGCAAGCCGCCCTGGTAAAACCCGCTTCCGTGTTATTCTTCCGCTGCGCTGACAGTATATCCCGCTCCTCTTGTTGTTTTTGAAAATATCATCACAATAAATCAGGCTGAAAATCCATGAATCCGCTGATAATATGGGAGAAAATGTGAATCTTTTCTTTATTTATATCATTTTCTGCTTGCACATATGAAACAGAATTTGTATCATTATGGCTGTTTTGGCATCGGGAAAAGGTGGGGGTGGAAGGGATTAAAATATTTTTGTGAATAGTGCCGCTCAACCGGCGGATTCTTTACATAAAACAGGCATAGTAATGAGGAGGATTAATGAGAGCTGTTAAACTGAAGAAGAGGGATCTTCACAAGTTTTTGGAGTCTCTCAGTAATTTTGGCGAATTCTGGGGCCCCGTTAAAAAAGACGACGGGCATGTCCTGGAAAAAGTTGACGATTTCAGCCAGCTTGACTTGAAAGCGTTGCGCACCAGACTGCCTTTCAAGAAACTGCTCTTCCCATCCAGGATGCGTATGCTTTCCTTCAACGAAGGGAAATTGAAAGAGGAACTGGAAGATATCCCGCGCCGTGTTATTTTCGGCATGCATCCCTGTGATATCACGGGACTCATGATTACCGATAATTTTTTCAATCTGCAGTATTCCGATCCGTATTATAATGAAAGAAGAAAACGAGTGGCTATTGTCGGCCTCTCCTGTGAGCCGGATGATAAATGCTTTTGTAAAACGACCGGAACCGGCAATGTGGAGAGAGGATTCGATCTTTTCCTGACCGAACTTGACAAATTTTTCCTCATCTGGGTCGGATCCAGTCTGGGAGATGATCTGTTACGTGAATGTCCTGAACTGATCGATGAAGAAGTGAATCACAAGGATCTGGTGGAGTACATCGATTGGCGTAACCGCAGAGACAATATGTTTACCCTGGATCTGAATTTTACCGGAATGCCCGGGATCATGGAACTCAGCTTTGACGATAATCTCTGGCAGGAACTGGGTGAAAAATGTCTCTCCTGCGGCTCCTGCACCATCGTTTGCCCCACCTGCCCCTGTTTCAACGTCATTGATCAGATCGCTCTGAACGGGAAGGAAGGGGAGCGGATCAGGCAGTGGGATTCCTGCCAGTACCGAGAGTATTCCATGGTAGCGGGGGGACATAATTTCAGGGAATCCCGGGCCGAGCGGCTGAGACTCCGCTTTATTCACAAGCTGCAGGCGTTCGTGGGGAAATTCGGTGAACCCGCTTGTGTGGGATGCGGACGCTGCATCAATACCTGTCCAGTCGGAATAGACGTGAAGACGGTGGGCCTGGCCCTCAAAGGTGAGGAGGTGAAGGCATGAAAGCACAAAATCAGGAGCAAAACCCTTACATCTGCGAGCCTATGCGGATCATCAGGCGGCATCCGTTGAACGACGACGTGCATTTTTTCCAGGTGAGAGCGGTGGATATGGATAAAGCGCTGGAACTTGATTATTTGCCAGGGCAGTTTATGATCGTTTCAATCCCCGGTGTGGGAGAAGCGCCTTTTTCCATCTCGTCTTCACCGTCTCGCCCCGGCCTGCTGGAGTTCGGCATCCGCAAAGTTGGCAATGTTACGAACAGGATCTTCACTCTGAAAGAGAACGAGATAATCGGAGTGCGGGGACCATACGGCAACGGATTCCCGGTGCAGAAAATGGAGGGGCATGATCTCATCTTTATCATGGGCGGTCTGGGAGCGGTACCGCTCCGATCCCTGGTGCTCTATTCCCTGGACAACCGGGACCGGTTCGGCCATATTTCACTGATGTCCGGGGCCAGAAGTCCGGAGGAGATGCTGTTCAAGAGGGATCTTTTCAATTTCATGGACCGGGAGGACATCGACTGTTATCTTACCGTGGATCAGGACGATACAGGGGAGTGGCAGTACGACACTGGTCTGATAACCCGGCTTATCCCGCGTCTTGAGAATGCAAATCCGGATAACACCTATGTCGTGATCTGCGGTCCCCCGGTCATGTACAAGTTTGTCGTGGCTGAACTGCTCAAACTGAACATTCCCAAACATCAGATTCTCATGACCCTGGAGCGGCGCATGAAATGCGGCATCGGTAAGTGCGGGCACTGCATCATCGGTGGTTATATCTACACCTGTCTGGAAGGCCCGGTTTTCACCTACTGGGATGTTATCCATATGAGGGGGTTGATATAAAACAAGGAGAATACCATTGGATCAAGATAAAGTAAGTGTTGGTCTCTACGGATTCACCGGATGCAACGGAGATCAGCTGGTTATTATTCACAGCGAAGATGAAATCCTCGATTTTTTCAATGCTGCCGATATAAAATCGTTTTCTTTGGCGAAGAGCGACAACGATGATACTGATTTGGATATCGCCTTTGTGGAAGGATCAATCTCCAATCAGGAACAGGCCAAACATGTCAAAGAGATCCGAAGCCGCAGCAAATTCCTGGTTGCTTTGGGAAATTGCGCTGTGAATGGCGGCATTCAGGCCATGGAACTGGGCGCCAAGGGTTGGGATAAGCGGTTTCAACAGGTATATGGCGATCATATTTTCTCCAACCGCACACCGATAGAGTCCAAGCCCATCGATGTATTTGTAAAGGTGGATTACTATCTGCCCGGCTGCCCGGTGAGTAAGGAACAGCTGCTTTTTTGTTTCAGCCATTTAATTCGGGGCACCAAACCGGTGTTTCCCGATTATCCTGTTTGCAACGACTGCAAATGGAAGGAAAATGATTGCCTCCTTTTAAAAGGTCTGCTCTGCATGGGGCCGTTGACTGCCTCAGGCTGCGGGGCTGCCTGTCCCTCCCACAATCTTGTCTGTCGAGGGTGCTGGGGTCCGATGAAGGAGGCCAACGTCACGGCCCAGTTCGATCTGTTGCGCGAAAAGGGATTTTCCAAAGAAGAGATCAAGCGCAGATTCCGTATTTTCGGAGGCAGTGACATGATGGAACCGTTAAAGAAAATTCTGGGAGTGCTATAATGCGTGAGATTCTAGTTGAACCCCTGGCTCGAGTGGAAGGGGAAGGGGGGATTACCATCCTCACAGACGGCAAGAAGATAAAAGATGTGCATCTGGATATATTCGAAGGCACCCGACTGGTGGAGACTCTGGTGGAGGGCAAAACTCCGGAGGAAGACGTCAGCATTGCCTGCCGTATTTGCGCCATCTGCACCATATCGCACCGCTACGCGGCGTTACGAGGTCTGGAGAAAGCCCTGGGAATAACACTGCCTCCCAAGGCCCAGCTGCTTCGCAATCTGATGCATCTGGGAGAGTTGATTGAAAGCAACTCCCTGCATGTATTCGTCCTGGCTCTTCCTGATTTTCTGGGCTATCCTTCGGCCATAGCCATGGCGGAAAAATACGGCAAAGAGGTGCTGAACGCTCTGGCCCTGAAAAAATACGGCAATTTCATCATGGAAATAACCGGAGGACGGGCGATTCACGGGGAGAATCCCACGGTGGGCGGCTTCGGCAAATATCCCGATGAGGCCACTCTTCTCAAGATCAGGAATCAGGCAGGCGGATTCATGGAATTCGCCGAAGCGGGAGTGGAGCTGGTGGCGGGACTTGATATCCCCGATTTTTTCGATGAAGAAACGGTTTTTATGTGCTGTGAACCGGGAGACGGCAAATTCGGTCTCATGGGTGATCACATCCGCATCAGCGACGGAAGTGTCGTGGATGTAAACAATTACAAGAAGCTGACCAATGAATTCCTGGTTCCCTATTCGGCGGCCAAACATTGTCAGTACAAGGATAAACCTTTTACCGTTGGAGCAATCGCCCGGATGAACAATTTGGGTGAGCGTCTGGAGGGACGTGCCGGCAAACTATACGAGAAGTTTTGGAACGAACGGTGCCGCAAGAATCCGATTTTCAATAACCTGGCACAGGCGATTGAACTGGTCTGGGCCCTGGAGCAGATTCCTCCCTTGGTGGATGAACTGCTCAAGATGAAACAGGACCCTGAGATCGCCAAACCTACCCGAGATAAGGGGGAAGGCGTCGGCGCGGTGGAGGCTCCCCGGGGAACGCTCTATCATCATTATAAGATCAAGAACGGTCTGGTGGACAAGGCTAACTTCATTATCCCCACCGGACAGAATCTTGAGGACATCGACAAGTACCTGCGCAAAGCGGTGCACGCTATGCTGGAACAGGATGCCGATGATGATGCCATCAGACTGCAGGCTGAGATCATCGCCCGCGCCTATGATCCGTGCATCAGTTGTTCCACTCATCTGGTACAGTTGAAACGTGACTGTCGGTAGTCAACTTTTTTCTCCGATCCAGGATGTGGCCCGGCCCGATTCAGTAGTCCTTGTTGGTTTGGGCAACCTGGATCGTGCCGATGACGGCTGCGGTATCATTCTGGCCGAAAATGTTAAGGCCCGCTTTCCCGAGCGGGCCTTTTCTGAAAAAGAGAGAGCTGTGGAAAGCATCGTCCTCGATCTGCTGGAAAAAGAGGAAGTAAATGCCATCCTTTTTCTGGACGCCGCTGACTTTGGCGGCAGCCCCGGAGATATCAGGCTTTTCGGTCCAGAAGATGCGGAATCCTTCCAGCCGGCCTTTTCCAGCCACAAAGTTCCCATGACCTTGCTGATGCAGATTATTACCCAGCAGGGGAAATATCCTTTCCTGCTGGCCATTCAGCCGGAGACGCTGGAATTTTTAGGCCGGATCAGCCCGGTTATCAGCAGACGAATAGTAAGTCTAAGTGAGCTTCTGCAGAGATGGTTTGAGGAAAGATAAATAGTATGAAGCTGTCGTTCTGAGTTTGTTATTAGTGATGGTCCCCTTTTTATCATTTTCTGAACATCCTTTTAGAATAGACTATTAAAGGAAAATAGGTAAGTTTGCTAACGGCACTGTTGATATTACCCTGTATTTTCTTCGCAATATCTTCCCGATTGGACATTTTTCCGCTTGACATTTTGGATTATTATCAATACAATTGTTCGTAATCTATTCCAGATAAATAAAAAGTAGCGGGAGGTGATGGAGTTAATCATGACTCATAACTCAAGGTGATGATTTCCTCTTTCTGGGGCTCTGCTTACACCGGTGAAACAATCGAAATATTCCAAACAACACTGTTATGTAATCCTCTTCCTCAACTGAAGTATTTATTAATTCTCCAATTCCTGTACGTGACTCTAATTCAGAACTTTGATCTCCACTCTCTGTAGTTCGGTTATTTACTTATTGCCAAGAGTATTTCTTCGATGAGTTTATTAATCCGTTGACGCTAACTTTTTCAAACTTGGGCGTCACGTTAATGGTAATTGCAAAGCTGGCGATATCTGTTCTCGGCAGCAGTGGTTATAGTCAGTAGTACCTTAATATATATACAGGTGCACACGTAATCTGCAAAATTGACCGAAGATTAATTCAAAGACGGAGGCTGACATGGAACTGATGCTCATCTTGGCGGTTGCCCTGCCTATTCTGCTGGGCCTGATCTGCTATTTTCTGCCGTCAAAGTTGCGCGTGGCGCAGCAGGCACTTGTCCTTCTTGGAGCTGTGGACGGGCTCATTGCAGGCGTGCTTATTTTTATCAATCCATCCCAGGTATATTCATTAAGCGGCACTCAGTTGTTCAGAACCGATACGCTGAACGGCTTTATTGCTCTGGCTGCGGGCATGTTCGGATTGCTGATCACTTTTTATTCACTCAGGTATATGGATGATGTAAAAAAGACGGCCCGTTATTTCGGATCGATTCTGTGCACAATAGGAGCGGGATTCGGAGTACTCCTGGCCGACCATCTTATCATTTTACTGATCTTCTGGGGCTTCCTGGGATTCACGCTCTATCTTTTAGTGCAGAGTGGCGGCAAAGATGCGGCGCCGGCAGCAAAAAAGACGCTGGTTATTATAGGCGGAAGTGATGTCTTGATGTTGTTGGGCATCGTTTTCATCCAGCGGCTTACCGGCAGCTACAGCATGGGGCAGGCCTCCATCCCGTTCTCCGGGACGCTCTCTTACCTGGCTTTCATCCTCCTGGCAGTTGGCGGCTTTGCGAAAGCGGGAGCCATGCCGGTCCATACCTGGATCCCGGAGGTTGCCGCCACCGCCCCTATGCCGGTGACGGCCTACCTGCCGGCCGCACTGGACAAGCTTCTTGGTATCTATTTTCTGGCGCGTATGTGCCTCACCCTTTTCGTCATGAATGGGGCCATGAATCTTTTACTCCTCATTGTCGGGGCAGTGACCATTATCGCGGCAGTAATGATGGCTCTGGTGCAGCATGACATGCGCCGGCTCCTGGCCTACCACGCTGTATCGCAGGTGGGGTACATGGTGCTCGGACTGGGGACGGGCAATCCCATCGGCATCGCGGGAGGCCTTTTCCATATGCTGAATCATTCAATCTATAAAGCCTGCCTTTTCCTGTCCGGCGGAGTGGTTCAGAAACGTGCCGGAAGCACGGATCTGAAAAATCTGGGTGGATTGGGACGATTAATGCCGGTTACGTACCTTTCTTTCCTGGTGGCGGCCCTGGCCATCTCGGGAATTCCGCCTTTCAACGGATTCGTATCCAAGTGGATGGTGTACCAGGGGCTGATTGAGATGGGGAAGAACGGCGGATCGCTGTGGATCGTCTGGATGCTTGCAGCCATGTTCGGCAGTGTCTTGACCCTCGCCAGTTTTATGAAGCTTACCCATTCGGTTTTCCTGGGCGAGCCTTCACCTTTAATTTTGAAAAAGAAGATCAAGGACGCCGGATTTTTCATGGGAGCGCCGATGGTCATATTGGCGGCACTTTGTGTGCTCTTCGGAGTTTTTGCTTTTGCACTGCCTCTGAAGAATTTCATTATACCGGTCATTCCGAACATAACGTACAGTGGAGTCTGGGAACCGGGTCTGGCTACGATCCTTATTATTATCGGTTTGTTGATCGGATTGGTCGTTTATCTGCTGGGCAATGTCCGGAAAGTGAGGGAAGCGACGCCCTTCGTGGGCGGCGAGAAAGTGTTAACGGAAGAATCCAGGATACGGGGAACAGGATTTTACGATACCATCAAAAACAGCGTCGGGCTGAAGCCGATCTATAAATTAGCGGAACGAAAAAATTTCGACATTTACGAACAGGGCAACAGGCTGAGCTATTGGATGGCCAAGGGATTACGGCTGGCTCATTCTGGATTGTTGAGCGCCTATATACTCTGGCTTGTCATAGGATTAAGCGCATTGCTTATCATTCTTGTTTTAACCTAGAATAATTTTCGGGGGCCTCGTGGCCCTAGGGAAGAAATGATTTCTTTCACAAAAAACTTGACACCGAAAGGGAAAATTAATATATTCTAACTAGCATCCAC
>CAZUMH010000016.1:0-7010 GCA_964621645.1 uncultured bacterium | reverse complement strand
TCAGCAAGAAGTCTGTTGTAAGGCTGTCACATTATCGAAAGGCGCTTCTCAGACTCAAGGAGCTGGGGTTTAGCCGTATTTTTTCCAAAACACTGGCGGATGAAATCGGAGTAACTTCAGCTCAGGTACGAAAAGATTTTTCAATCTTTGGTATTTCCGGGAATAAAAGAGGCGGATATAAGATCAATGAACTGACTGAAGACCTGCGCCGGATATTGAAAAAAGACAACGAGTACCAGATTGTCATCGCCGGTGCAGGGAACATCGGCCGGGCGCTTATGAATTATGAGCGTTTCAGAGAAGATAATATAAGAATTGTGGCCGCTTTCGATATAGATCCGACAAAGATTGGAGACAAGCTGCGAGTGCCGGTGTATCCGCTGACGGAAATGGAAGAGTATATAAGGAAGAACAAGATTCCACTGGGGATCATCGCCGTTCCGGATGTGGCCGCCCAGTCAATCTTCGATCTTATGATCCGTGCCGGCATCAAGGGAATTCTGAATTTCACTACTATCCGCTTCAAGGGAGCGGAAGACGTTACCATCAGTAATGTCTACCTGCAATTCGAATTGGAGAATATTATATATAATTTAAAATAATATTCTCGTCTTATTATAAAAAACTGAAGATTCGGGTTTTGTGTGAAAAATTGGGGAGCAGCGGCCCTCTCTGTATGAATATTATCTTTACGAGTCTGGGTATTTTACAAATTAAATGTAAAAAAAATCACAATAAATGTAATTTCCCCTTGACTCGCAAATGAACAGTTGTTATATTGACCTCAAGTATTTTGGCAATATCATTGCTCTTCTCGTTCTTGAAAACATCATTCTTCTGCTTATATAATGTCGCCGTTATGGTAAATAACTATGGATATCTCAGAAAGCGGCGTGTTGATGGGTACCCAGTTTGGAAGTTCGTGACTTTTACTTTACATATCGAATAATCAGTACAAACTGAAAGAAACAGTACTTCTATGGCAGAAAAATACTATGTTGGAAAAGCGCATTGGAAATCCATCCTGAATGGATGGATGGAAAAGTATTCCGTCATCGCCCCACAGCGTGAAAACGGGGGACTTTTCTTCCAGCCTGTATCACCGGAAAACAGCACCACAATAGTCTACAACGAAGCCAGAGCAGTTCAGCCTTTGAAATCTTTTTTAACTCCTCCCTTATCTGAAATGACCGGAGATGTGGCCAAATCCGAAAAACCCTGGCTCTTCCTGGGTGTGAAAGCCTGCGGACTGGCTGCTCTTCCCATTCTGGATCAGGCCTTCGGCGGTGATTTTCCCGATCCCTATTATCAGCAGAAACGGGAAGAGAGCCTTATTGTGAGCACGGATTGTTCCGTGCCCCTTGAGACATGTTTTTGTACCATGGTAGGAGGGAATCCCTATCCGGTCAAGAGCTTCGATCTCAATCTATCACAAGTATGGGATGGATTTATTATCGAAGTGGGGAGTCTGCGGGGCAAGGAACTTCTGGAAGGGCATGACAGATCCCTGAAGGAAGTGGTCAAGGAGGAGGAAGAGGCACAGAAAAAGATTCGCGCCAAGGCGGTCGCCGATATCAAAACATATAATAAGAATTTTAGTTTTGATGAATCGGTCGCTTCTGTTGTGGCAAAATCCTGGGATTCACCGGTGTGGAAAAAGCATTCTGAAACCTGCGTGGAGTGCGGCGCCTGCAATCACGCCTGTCCCACCTGTCACTGCTATTTCCTCGATGATGTGACCCGCAAGGATTTCGTCAAGCTGCGCGGCTGGGACGCCTGCCAGTATTCAGGCTACGCGGTGACGGCCGGAGGCGGAACTCCCCGCCCCAAACTCTTCGAACGGTTCCGGAACAGATATTTCTGCAAGTTTAAATATCTCAAGGATAATTATGGCATGCTGGGCTGCACCGGCTGCGGCCGCTGTTTCGAAGGGTGTCAGGGTGAAATCGATATGCGGGCAGCGCTGAGTGATTTAAATAAATAACCGAGAGCAACGCAGGGCACCATGATGAATCCATACAAAAGCCAAAAAGCAGTTATCGAAGATATCATCCAGGAAACAGAAAACATAAAGACCTTTTGCCTGAAACCGGAGAAACCTTTCGCCTATCGTTGCGGCCAATTCGCCGAGCTTATGATTCCGGGAGTGGGGGAGGGACCCTTCGCCATGTCCAATCCTGCTCATCAGCCTGAGAAGCTGCAATTCACCATTCAGAACGTCGGCTACATGACCTCCCGCCTGCACAATCTGAATAAAGGTGATGTACTGGGATTGCGGGGTCCCTATGGCAATGGCTTCCCTGTTGAGGAATTCTACGGCAAGGAGGTGCTTCTGGTAATCGGCGGGGTGGGATTTCCCCCGGCCCGGGCACTCCTCTACAGTCTGCTCAAGGAAAAAAGCAAGTTCAAGCGGATCATCATGTGCTATGGTGCCCGCACTCCTGGTGACATAGTCTATAAATACCAGATCGACGAATTCAAGAAAGATATAGAACTTCTCATGACTGTCGATAAAGCAACGGCCGACTGGAAAGGAACCGAGGGTGTTGTGACAGTTCTTCTGGATAAGGTAAAGGTTGATCTCGCCAATGCGGTTTCAGTGGTAATCGGACCTCCCATCATGATGAAATTCGCCACGCTTAAACTGCTCGAAGTGGGATTCAAATCAAAGGACATCTACCTTTCTACCGAACGCAAGATGTACTGTGGAATCGGCCAGTGCCGGCACTGTATGATAGACTCGCTCTTTATCTGCAAGGACGGACCTGTCTTTACCTACAAGCAGTTAGAAAATCTACCGGATATTTGGGAATAATTATGGCCAAAAGACTCTATATCGATTTGGAAGCATGCCGTAAATGCAAGGAGTGCAAAGTCGCCTGCAGCTACTATTACCACCCTTTTAATGACGGGGTTCAGTATCTGCGTGAGATCGGCGAGTTCGCTGTCACCTGTCGCAAGTGCAGTGAAGCACCCTGTGTAAAGGCGTGCCCCAGCGATGCTTTGGAAAAGCAGGAGGACGGCGTGGTGCACCGCTACAATCTCCGCTGCGTTTCCTGCAATACGTGTTCATACGCCTGCCCCTTCGGCACCATCCTTCCGGAAGTGATTCCATACGCTACCTCGCGGTGTGATTACTGTATCGGACGGCTTGCGGAAGGTGAGGAGCCCCTCTGCGTGAAGGATTGCCCGGAGAAGGCTGTTCAGTACGGAGATTTCGAGCCGGATGAAAAAGCGTTTAAGTTCCTGGTCAACGAACATTTGATCGTTCACTCAATCCCATGGAAAAAGGAAGAATATATCTAAGATGAATTTCCTGTTAGCGTACATCATCTTTCCGGGTTTTCTGTTCACGGCCATCGTTGGAATGCTGGCAAGTTGGATAGACCGAAAGGTAACGGCCCGGGTGCAATGGCGGGTGGGGCCGCCTTTGCTGCAGCCGCTTTATGATTTCGTTAAGCTCCTGGGAAAGGAAACAGTAGTCCCCAGGGGGAGTTCCCGAATGACCTTTTTGGTCGCACCCCTCTTCGGAATTATAGCGGCCTCTCTTGTCTCCACTCTGATCTGGATGGCAAACCTCGATCCTTCCACCGGATTTACCGGTGACCTGATCGTTGTCCTCTATTTCCTCATGGTGCCATCCATAGCGGTCATCGTGGGCGGTTTCGCTTCCCGCAACCGCATCGCTTCGCTGGGAGCGAGCCGCGAGATGAAGCTGATGCTCGCCGATGAACTGCCTTTTCTTTTGGCAGTAATGGTAGCGATCATCAAATCCGGCGGAGCGATCCACCTGGGACAGCTGGTGACCTACCAGCAGACCTACGGCTGGGTCCTCTGTTCCTGGTCCGGGGCGTTGGCCATGATCGTGGCCATAATCACTATGCAGGCCAAGCTGACCCTGATTCCTTTCGATATTCCGGAAGCTGAGACGGAGCTTATGGGCGGGCCGTTCCTGGAATATTCAGGTCCGCCGCTGGCCGTATACAAGCTCACCCGCATGATGATGCTTTTCGTACTGCCCATGGTTCTGGTGCATATTTTTCTTGGGGGAGTACGGTTCGAAGGCTGGAACATCCTCTATTCGATTCTCAAGTATGTTGTGTTGCTGGTATTGATAATCCTCATTAGGAACACAAATCCGAGGCTGCGTATTGATCAGGCCATGAAATTTCTCTGGGGACCTGTGACCGTTATCGGTATCGTGGCCGTTGTCCTGGCTTTATTGGGGTTGTAGATTTATGGGAATAAAACTTAAAGCATTGACGAAATCACCGTGGGTGTATCATCTATCCACCGGGAGCTGCAATAACTGTGACATCGAAATATTGGATTGTCTGACTCCCCGATACGATTTGGAGCGTTTCGGTGTAGTGCTGGTTGGCAGTCCGCGGCACGCCGACGCCCTCCTGGTAACGGGCAACATGACAATAAAGTGCATGGAACGCGCCAGAGAGGTTTACGAGCAGATGGCAAAACCGGGTGTGGTAATAGCCATAGGCACCTGCGCCCTGGGACATGGTGTATTCGACGGCAGCTATACTATGCCCAAGACCGTTGACGAGATCTTGCCCGTAGACATCTATATTCCCGGCTGTCCCCCCAAACCGGAGGGGATCATCGCCGGGGTGGCGAAATTACTGGAAATGCTCAGACAAAAGGCGTGATCAAGAGGAGCTCATGACCTGGAAAGACATTAAAAAAGAATTGCAGTCCAATTTCGGCGATGCGATCCTCAAATGGCAGGAACACAACGAAAAGAGGATCTATGTCGATATAAAGCCGGATGATCTGGTTCGGTTCAGTAAGCATATCTTTGAGAAACTCAACGCCCGCTTTATCATAGCTTCCGCGGTTGACATGCCCAAAGATAGTATTTTTATCCTCTACCACTTCGATTTCTTTCAGCTGCCCCAGGTGTTTTCCCTGAGAGTGACGCTGCCCAAATCGAAACTTGAGATTGAATCGCTCACCGGTGTCATCAAAGGCACGGAATGGATTGAGAGGGAGATGGCCGAATTGTTTGGAATCAAATTTCTGAATCATCCTAATCCGATTCACCTGCTTCTGCCTGAAGATTGGCCCGAAGGGAATTATCCCTTGAGGAGGGATCAATGAGTGAAATAATCCCCATTGGCCCCTATCATCCACTGCAGGAGGAGCCGGAGTTTTTCCGGCTGCATGTGGAAGGTGAAAAGGTGGTAAAGCTTGAGATCGAGCTCGGCTATAACCATCGCGGCATTGAGAAACTGGCCGAATCAAAATCCTGGGATCAGGTAGTGTTTTTAGTGGAGCGTATCTGCGGTATCTGTTCCACCAGTCATCCGGCAGCCTCCACCAACGCAATGGAGGATTTGGGAGGAATCGAGGCCCCCGAGAGAGCGCAGTACATCAGGACCATCATCTGTGAACTGGAACGAATTCACTCCCACCTGCTCTGGCTGGGTCTGGCCGGGCACTTCATCGGGTATAACACTGTCTGGATGTGGGTATGGAAATACCGGGAGATCGTCTGCGACGTTCTCGATAAAATTACCGGAAACCGCCAGAGCTACGCCATGTTCAAAGTCGGCGGAGTCAGAAGAGACATCCTGGAGGATGACGTCCCCTGGATAAGAGAAATGCTGAATAAGCTGAAACCGGCGGTTGATCTTTTCAAGGGTGCAGTAATGGATGATCCTGTTATTCATGCACGCACCAAAGGGGTTGGCGTTCTCACAAATGAGATGGCCAAACAATACTGTGTGGTTGGTCCCACAGCCCGCCCATCCGGTGTGGCCATCGATGTGCGTAAGGATAATCCCTATTTTGCCTACGACTGGGTGGACTGGGATATAGTCGTTCTGGAAGAGGGCGATGTCTTTGCCAAAGCGGCCTGTCGTATTCTTGAAATGTACGAATCCATTAAAATCGTGGAACAGTGCCTCAACAAGATGAAACCGGGCGTGATCGATCTGCATGTGAAGGAGCTGCCGCCCGGAGAAGGAATAGGACGCGCCGAAGCGCCACGCGGCGAGGTCTATCATTATTGCTACAGTGATGGCTCCAATTTCCCCGCCCGTTATAAAGTGCGGGCGCCCAGCTATACCAACATCCTTTCAAACGAAGTGGCCTGCGTGGGCGAGACCATTGCCGACGCGGCCCTGGTACTGGCAGCGGTGGATCCCTGTTACTGCTGCACCGAACGGGTAATCGTCGTCGATGATGCCACCAAGAAAGAACAGGTATTGACTGGAAACGATCTGCTAAAACTGTCACACGACCGTACACAACAGATTAACAAAGAGTTGGGTGTCTGATGAATCCACTTCTCTATCCTCTTATTCTGAGTTTTACGCTTGGCCTCCTCTGCCTGCTGATTCCCAAAAGAGTCACGGTTGTGCGGGAACTTTTTGCCCTGCTGGGCAGTGCCGGCAGCTTGGGATTATCTGTCTGGCTTTTTCTGCGGCTGCCGATTGATGTAACGCTTGGCGACACATTGCTTTTTCACGTTGACACGTTAGCCGGTTTCGGATTGATGGCGGCCTCCTTCTTTGGCTTGCTGGTTTCCATCTATTCCATCAGGACTATGGCGGACACTGAACGACCGGGTCAGTATTATGCTTCGGTTCTCTGGACGCTCGCGGCTTCAATGGGAGTGCTGGCAGCGAATCACCTTCTCCTTCTGCTTACTTTCTGGGGATTCCTGGGAGTGACCCTGTTTTTACTGGTACTGTCCGGTGGAAGAGAAGCCGCCTCTGCTGCGAAAAAATCCCTGATAATCATTGGCAGTACCGACGTTCTTTTTCTGTTTGGGATCCTTTTATTATACGCCCAGACCGGTACCTTCGAAATGCACCGAATGTCCTTTGCCTTCAGCGGATTTCCGGTATATTTTGCCTTCTTTCTCTTCCTTGCAGCTGCCTTTGCCAAGGCGGGATCGATGCCGCTTCATACCTGGATCCCCGATGTAGCCGAAGCCGCTCCGATTCCGGTGACAGCCCTCCTGCCGGCATCCCTGGACAAACTTCTGG
>CAZUMH010000015.1:0-45134 GCA_964621645.1 uncultured bacterium | reverse complement strand
CACGGCACGGCCTCCGGGACCGGCTGGCACAATGCCGGCGAGGATGTCGATTTTTCTATCGATTCACTTATTGTGTCAGGAGGAACCGGGAGGCGCTGGACTTTCCAGGGCTGGACCGGAACCGATACCACCGGCACCGACAGCGCCTATACGATTACGGCCATTGATACGTCGGTGACGGAAACGGCTCAATGGCAGAAACAGTTTAATCTGATTACTCAGGAGAATCCCGATGCGGGAGGAGATGTATCGCCTCCCCCGCCGGGCGGTTGGTATGATGACGGCACCGTGGTGCAGGTAACGGCACTCGCCGATACAGCCAATGATTTTGTCTGGACCGACTGGGGTGGAGATCTGGCGGCGGAGACCAACGATACGGTTTCGGTGACTATTGATACTTCCAAGACCGCCATCGCTAATTTCCACGCTGAGATTCTTATTACAATCCAGACCAGCCCTCTGGGACGCACCTATCTCGTGGACGATACAGTATACACGTCCACGCATACCTTCAACTGGCTGGAAGGCCAGCAGCATACTATTTCCGTGGCTGATTCCATCCAACCCAACGGTACCGGAGTGCGCTATGCTTTCTCAGACTGGAGTGATTCCGGAACCAGATCCCACGTATATACAGTACCTTATACTAATCAAACAGTCACGGCCAACTTTAATATCCAGTACGAGGTGACCCTTAACGTATCACCGGGCACGGCCACCGGACCCGGCTGGCATAACGCCGGGACCACTGTATCCTGCTATCTCGACAGTGAAACAGTGATTGTTGAGGCCGGCAAGCGCTACCGTTTCGACGGCTGGACCGGAGTCTACAGCGACAGCGGCGCCTCTTTTACCATTCCCTCCATCTCCGCGCCCTTTACCGAAACGGCCTCCTGGTACACCCAGTTTCTGCTGGCGACCAGCGAAGTCCCCGTAGCGGGCGGAGATGTTACTCCGGCTCCTCCCGGAGCCTGGTATGACAGCAGTACGGTGGCAACGGTGTCGGCCGCGGTCGCCGCAGGGTATCAATTTACCGGCTGGGAGGGCGATCTGAGCGGCACCGATACGCCCCAGAACCTCAGCATGACCCGGGCCCGGACCGCTACGGGAAATTTTGCCAAAGAAGTACAGATCACCGTGAACACTTCGCCCAGCGGCCGGACGATCCGTATCGACGGAGAAACGATCAGCAAGGATACCACTTATACCTGGCTGGAGGGCAGCGGACACACCCTTTCCATCGTCGATTCCATCCAGAACGGCACCAGCGGCATTCGCTATGCTTTCAGCTCCTGGAGCGACGGGGGATCCCGAAATCACACCTACACGGTTCCGGGTACCAATACCACCGTGACCGCCGACTTCCTGACTCAGTACCAGCTTGATCTGGTGACGGATTACGGCAGCCCCGCGGGGGCAGGCTGGTATACGGCAAACACCCAGGCTCTGTTCTCCATTGATTCTGTAGTAACCTCAGGGACGACCCGCTATATCTTTGAAAACTGGAGCGGTGACTTCAGCGGCAGCGATACCTCGGGCACCCTATTGATGAACGGGCCCAAAACGGTAAGCCTTGTCTGGCAGACGCAGTATTATCTCGATGTTGTTTCCCTGTATGGGAATATAACGGGTGCCGGCTGGTACGACGCCGGAGTAACGGCCGAGTTTACGCTGGATGCCCAAACCGTTGCCGGAACCACGGGTGTACGCTATGATTTCCGGGGCTGGACCGGCACCGGGACGGATTCTTACAGCGGCACCGATCTCTCACACACAGTGATAATGAATGGACCGGTACTAGAGGAAGCGGCCTGGCAGACACAGTATTATCTGACTACGGCCGAGGATCCGGATGAGGCGGGGGATATCACTCCGGCCCCGCCGGGGGCCTGGTATGATGATGGAACCTCCGTAGAGGTGAGTGCCCAGCCTACTCCGGGCGACACCTTCTTCGGTTTTACCGGCGATTTAAGCGGCCAGACTACTCCTCAGAATCTTGTCATGAACGGACCAAAGTCCGTAACGGCGAATTTTGAGGACTTCATCCAGATAACGATCACCACTGCTTCCACCGGCGCCAGGTTCCGGGCGGATGGGATTGAATATACGACTCCTTATACGTTCGCCTGGGAGGAAGGAAGCCAGCATCTGCTCTCGGT
The DNA here is from genome assembly GCA_964621645.1 of uncultured bacterium. Lineage (GTDB taxonomy): Bacteria > Zhuqueibacterota > QNDG01 > QNDG01 > JAGLOF01 > CAZUMH01. Next base: position 42,975 of record CAZUMH010000015.1, on the reverse strand, counting down.
CGATCTCCTGCAGACCGTAAACAACAACACCAAGTACAGCTATGTCAGCTGGAGTGACGGCGGAGACAGGACCCACAGTTACACGGTACCCTCGATCGACGCTCAGATATCGATCAATTTCACGGCTGAATATCTGCTCACGATTCAGACGAATCACGGCACTCCCGACGGAGCGGGCTGGTATACGGGGAACACCCTGGCCCAGTTCTCCATCGATTCCGTTGTGACAGCCGGGACCACCCGCTATACCTTCCAAAACTGGAGCGGGGATTACAGCGGCGGCGACACCCTGGGCACGCTGTTAATGAATGAGCCCAAAACAGTGACACCGGTCTGGCAGACGGAGTATTATCTTACCGTAAACTCGCCTCACGATGATCCCCTGGGACAGGGATGGTATCCGGCGGGAAGTACCGCCAACTTCAGTGTCACCGATCCGTTCGAGGCTGGCGGAGGTGTCCGTTACGTGCTTACCGAGACCGGGTGGGTTGGTAGCGGCACCGGGTCCTACACCGGCAGTGTAGCCGATACCTCGGTGGTGATGAACAATGCCGTAATGGAGACAGCGACCTGGGACAAACAGTATAAGCTCACCATCAATCGCATTCCGGAAGCGGGGGGTACGGTGACCCTCAATCCGCCCGGCGATCCTCCCGGCGGCTGGTATGACGAAGGCAGTCCGGTGGAGCTGACAGCTGTTCCAACCTCGGGCTTCAGCTGGTCCAAATGGTCCGGTGACCTGGAGGGAACTGATGATCAGCCGACGATCACCATGAACCGGGCCAAGACCATCACTGCCAATTTTGAGGGTTTGATCACCATTACGATTAAAACTAATCCCGAAGGACTGAATTTTACCGTGGACGGCAATGATTATGACAGCACCACGGCCTTTAGCTGGCTGCAGGGGAATTCCCACAACCTGGAAGTCGTCTCTCCCCAGTACAGCGGTGATACCACCAGGTACGTGTTCACCAGCTGGAGTGACGGCGGCGCCCAAAGCCACTCCTACACGGTCGGGTCCACGGATGTTATAATCACCGCCAATTTCAAGAAACAATATCGCCTCAATGTGAATTCCGGGCACGGCAATCCCTACGGAGCCGGCTGGTATGACAGCGGGACGACCAAGAATTTCGGGATTTCCAGCACCCTCGTCTATAACAGTGAGCGGGAACAATATATATTCGACAGCTGGGCCAGCGGCGATCCCAACGGGTACAGCGGCAGTGATTCCACCTCCAGCGTGATCCTGCACAACGGGATAACCGAAACGGCGGTCTGGGATACGCTGTATAAAATTTCCTACGCGGCGGTGCCGACGGGGAAGGGGAGCGTTTCCGCTTCTTCCGCCAAGGAGTGGTTCGATCGGGGTGAATCGGTGCAGCTTACGGCCGTATTGATAGACAGCTCCTATCAGTTCAAGGACTGGAGCGGTGATACCACCGCCGCCTCGGCCTCGCTTACGCTTTCCATGAAGAAACCCTATTCGGTGCAGGCCAATTTCGAGCTGGTCACGCATACGCTGACCAGAATCGTCCGATTTATCGATCCCTCAGGAACGGTCTTCGCGGATTCGGGCGGGACCATCATTACTACTCCCGAACTGGATACATACCCGCACCGCTCCAATATTGTGTTCAAGGCCGTCCCTCAAAGCGGCATGAAGTTTATCGGCTGGAGCGGCGCTCTTACGGGCATGACGATCGAACAGAACCTCTATTTCATGTCCGATACCACGGTAACGGCGACGTTCGTCCTCAGTGATAATACTCCGCCCGCGATCACCGGCGCCTTTCCGGCTTCGGGATCCCAGCAGGTACCGGTAAACAGCAGTGTCGTCCTGAATGTGGCGGATGATGTTTACGGAGTGGAACGGAGCTCTCTGGACCTGATCGTCGCAGGACAGCAGATCATCAATGACGGGGACGCGGCGAGCAGTGAGGTGACGATCCGTTCAATTACGAGAGGATACCAGATTATCTACACGCCGGCAGCGCCTTTCGATACGTCCGCCACGGTGCTGGTGACGGTTTCATGCAGGGACCGGGCCAATCCGGCCAACGCGCTGGTTTCCTCTTCTTACAGTTTTACCACCGGCCGGGGCTCGGTCACTTCCCTGTACAGCGGTTTCATCCCTCCCGCAGGTCTCGTTATCACACTGACCAGCGGCCTTCGCCTGACGATTCCGGCGGGTGTCGTGGCGGATTCAAGCTATCTCAGTATCGGCCAGCTCAATGTCATCCCGGCCCTGCCTGATTCGGCTGGTCACAATTTGCTGGGGCTGGTTTATTATTTCGGTCCGGAAGGGATGACGTTCTCCGGTCCGGTTACCATACGGCTGCCCTTCCCCGTCTCTGATCTGGACCGCCTGGGCATCCGCACCACCGATGTGATCAGGATATACAGCTATTCCAGCCTGACCGGTTCCTGGGAGGAGATCTCCGATGTGGAGATAGATCTGATAAACGGGTATATCACATTCAGTGTGACTCATTTCAGCATCTTCTGCATCACCGCCTGGACACCGGATATTTCACCGGGGCAGATCATTAACTATCCCAATCCCTTCGATCCCACCGGCGGGACGACGACCATCAAGTATATGCTGCCTCAGGCGGGACCTGTTTCACTCAAGGTCTATGATGTGAGCAGCAGCTTGGTGGCGGTGCTGGAGGATGAGGGAACACAGAAATCGGCCAATGTGGAGTACGCGGTGGAATGGGACGGCCGCACGGACAGCGGCCGCATTGTTGCCAACAATGTCTATTTCTGCGTCCTGTCGGCTCAGGGGACGGTCTACGTGCGCAAGATTGTGGTCTTACGATAACTGGAAGGTAAAAGACATATGAAAAAGCCCGCGGCATCCTTATTAATCATATCGATTCTTGTCGGTCTTTGTCTGGCTGCAGGAGTCCAGGCCCAGAGCGGAGACGGCGGCCAGGCCGGAGCATTTTTGCGGCGGGGGGTAAGTTCCCGCGCTCTGGCCATGGGAGGTGCCTTCACCGCTCTATCCGATGATCCCAGCAGCGGCTACTGGAATCCGGCCGGACTGGCGTTTCTGCAGTTTCCAGAAATCAATGCCAGCTATACTTTGCTGTCACTTGACAGAAGTTACAGTTATTTCGCCGGCGCTCTCCCTCTGGAACGGTACGGTACCGTAGGGGTTGCGTTAATTAATTTCGGCGTCGGAGGTATCGAGGGCAGGGATAATCAGGGTGAGATTACAGGCAGCCTCTCCAATTCGGAGAATGCGTTCTATGCTTCCTGGGGCTACGCTCTTATGCCAAATCTTTCCGCTGGATTGAGCATTAAATATCTTTCCCACAGTCTGGCCGGATATCGTTCCAGTGGATTCGGATTAGACCTTGGTCTGCTTTACCGCTATTCCCCCCGGCTTAGTCTGGGTGTGGCCGTACAGGACGCCTATGCCAAAGTGGGCTGGAATACCTCATCAGCCCTGCAGGAGAAATTTCCCAGCTTGATCCGGGCGGGTGTATGTCTGCGTCCCTTGAAGAACGGAGCCGCTTTCACGCTGGATTATGCGACTATCCAAAACGAAGGAGGAAAAATCAGAGTGGGGGCGGAGATACCGATCCTGCTGAATTTCGGTGTCAGAGCCGGATTCGATGGATCCCGTCTTACCGGCGGAGGATTTGTCTCTCTCCCTCTGGACAAGAATTTTTATGAGGCTGACTTGAGCTTCGGCAAGGATCCCATGGATTTTTCCTACGTGTATCGCTTGACGATACGAGCCAAATTCGGACACACCTCTCTGGACTTCGCTCCCGTAGCGGAGCCGTTTAAACCGGCTGAAGCCGAGGGACAGGTGGGAATGTTATTCTCCGGTTTCACGGGCAGAATTATCAAGATGGTAGACAACTATCCCAACTATGCCTTGATCAATGCCGGCGAGAGCAGCGGGTTGCGCAAGGGGTTGATGCTGGAGGTGTACCGTAGTGAAGATATCCTTGGTGATGCGCGTCAGCAGCGGGTGCTCATCGGAGAAGTAAAGGTTGTGCAGGTCAGGGGCGAGATCTCCGCCGTGATGGTGGATTGGCTGAAGGAAGGGTATTTTCTTAAAACGGGAGATTTTGTTTTCAAGAAGAAATACTGATCCACAGCGTAATATAATACGTAACTTGACGTGAGATTGCAGGTGCCGCGGATTCTCAGGACAAATAGATCCGCGGCACTCGTGTATTTATATTAGTCAGGATTTCATAGGGATTGGTGCCGGCCCAGGCGGCTACATCCTCACAGGTGATTCTCTCACCCCCCTTTTCACCAATCAGGATTACCTCATCGCCGTTGTAGCAGCTATCAGATTCGATATTTACCACAATCTGATCCATTGAGATGCGGCCCACTACCGGATACTTTTTCCCTCGCACCAGCACCCGGGCCTTGCCGGACATAGCCCGGAAATATCCGTCCCCGTACCCCACCGGTACTGTTAAAGCCCGTACGGGATGATCGCTTAGCCAGGTTGATCCATAGCCGACAGCATCACCGGCCCGGATGACCTTGAAGAAGACGACCCGGGATTTCCAGGAAAGAGCCGGTTTCACTTCGACTGTCCGTTTTGTTTCCGGGGCGGGATAGATGCCGTAGAGGAGGATACCGGGCCTTACCATATCCAGATAGGATTCAGGGAGCTGCAGGATAGCGCCGGAGTTTGCCAGGTGACGAAGGGGCGGTTGTGGGGATCCCAGCCGGTCGAATATATCAAGCACCTGCATAAAGCGGTCCAGCTGTTGTCTGGCTCCGGAGAGATCGTCTGATTCAGAAGCGGCAAAGTGGGAATAGATCCCTTCCACTTCAATATGATCACATCCCAGGGCTGTTTCAATAAAGGGACGGGCGCTGTAATGATGCACGCCGATACGTTCCAGACCGGTATCTATTTTCAAGTGCACTTTGATCTTTCGGGCCAGTTTCCGTCCTACTGTTTCAATCTCCAGCAGGCGCGGAATGGATGAAGCAGTGATGGTCAGGTTGTAATTTACGAAATGAGGGATCTGGTTTCCCAGGATGCCGCCGAGAACCAGAACGGGGATATTTATGCCCTCTTCCCGCAGCAGAATGCCTTCTTCCAGTACAGCAACGCCGATGTAATCAGCGCCGAGTTTTTCCATCAGGCGCGCTACAGGAACCAGGCCGTGACCATAGGCATTGGCTTTGAGCACGGGCATCATGCTGGTGTCACCGATGAATGATTTAATAGCAGTGAAGTTGGCACTGAGACGGCCGGTGTCGATTTCCACCCGGGTGGGGCGGACGATGTCTGCAGGGCTCATCACCGGATAGTTGGCTGGTTTTTTATTCATCTTTATCAGCTCCCGATTTACCGTCTGGTCGTTGATAAAGTACGAGGTGTTCGGTATAATTGCAAATAAAAAGATGGGGGAGAATGCACTTTTCTGATTCGAAATGGGAAGGGAAGCCGTTCCGTAAGAGCTATTCGTTTTCCGAGTGGTGAGCTATCTTGTATTTAAAGATGATGAATTCGTTGGCCAGAAATTTGAAGATAGGACAGGCCATCATACCGACGAGGTTGGCATAGAGATAGTAGACATTGTAATATTTCACCAGGATGGTCAGGATACTCAGATTCACCAGTAAATCAATCGAGGCGGTGACGATATTATAATGGACAAGTCTTTTCAGATAATCGGCCAAGTGGTGTCTCTGGATGCGTTCCCGCCAGGTAACCAGATAGTGCCAGGTAAAATTGTGGATGATGGCCAACTCGATGGCTACCGCTCCGGAAAGGGTGACATGCAGCCCCAGACGACCACGCAGGATATACAGGGTCCCCATATTTACCAGAGTGCCGCCTAGTGCGACAATCTGAAATCTGAGAAATCGTCTGAATTTATTCCGGGGGGGGGGCATGTGGCGGTTTATTCAGTATTTTGGGTCCACTTCGCCTTCTCTTGTCTGTTCAGTTTACTCAGATTCAAGATGGCGCTGCGCAAAGTGGCCACTAATAAGAAGAGGCTGGTAAGTGCGGCGATGATATCAACAATCATCAACGTGGCCCGGCCGATGGTTATGGAGTCAATGAAAATAAGCACCGTGTTCAGGATTATCAAGGCTACACGTGCTTCTGTGGTGGAGACTTTAAGGTAGGATATCTTGAAAATTTCAACAACATGGGTAGCCAGATATGTGTTGATTGAGGCAATAAAAAAGAGGGCCAGCACCAGCCAGATAAATGGCTGGTGTACCAGTCCTGAATAGGCCAGTCCGAAGATCATGGCGGTAATACCAAAGGCGTCCACCAGATGATCCAGATAATAACCGTATTTGGGTCTTTCTTTTTTTCGCACCCGGGCCAGGGTGCCGTCCAGGCTGTCGCCCACCCAGTTAATAAAGAGGCCCACACTGGCGAGGATCAGATAGCCCCAGTGTAAATGAGACAGATAGTACGCGACGCCGCTGAGGCCCAGACCGATAAAACCGAGATAGGTCAGCATGTCCGGAGATATAAAACTGGGTGTTCTCTCACCCATCCAGATAAGCGCTCTTTTTTCCACTTTGGCAAGAAAACTCGTCTGTATTCTATTTTCACTTATTGTTTTCTGTGCGTCGTCGTTCATTACTCGCCTCTCTCACATATGCACAAGAATGACCTCGACTTTTTGTCTCGGTCCACTGGTTGGAATTAACATAAACCGGTTCAATTTTCCATGGCCAGACAAAAAAACAAGCCCGATTTGCCCCTTGAGCATAATAAACACCAATATTTCCTGTTCCGGCAAACAACGCGGCGAGGTCATCGGGATTGTATATGATACGATATTTTTTTCTCAAATGCCAGAATTAATTTCTGCGTATTTCAAAAAGCAATTGAATGAGAAGACCTTCTTCTGTATATTGTATTATTGTGTTTTTATGAAGAAAGGTATCATATAGTGCAGCCATTTCGTGAGTATATAAAAAGGCATGTTGTCCTTGCCGATGGAGCCATGGGGACTCTGATGTATGAACAGGGATTCTTCATCGACAAGTGCTATGAAGAGTTGAATGTATCGCAGCAGGAACTCATTATTAAGGTCCACCGGCAGTACATGGAAGCAGGCGCTCATATTATTGAGACAAATACTTTCGGTGCTAACCGGCTGAAGCTCGGCCAGCATCATCTGGAAGACCAGTTGGAAGAGATCAACAAATCCGGTGTCCGGTTGGCTCGACAAGCAGCTGAAGACCGGGCCTATGTGGCGGGATCGATGGGGCCGCTAAACGTGAAACTGGAGCCTTGGGGTGAGACTGGCTTAGCCGAGGCCCGTGCTGTATTCCGGGAACAGGCCGAGGCTCTGAAGGCAGCCGGGGTTGATCTTTTTATTATTGAAACGATTAGTGATATACGTGAAGCGGAAGAAGCGGTACGGGCCGTACGGGATGTGTGCGATATTCCACTGATCGTGCAGATGTCGATACAGGAGGATGGACGGACTCTTTACGGTTTGGAGGTCGAGGAAGTGGGGCGACGCCTCTCTTCCTTGCCGGTAGACCTGATTGGATTGAACTGCGCCGTCGGTCCGAAATCGATGCTCGATTTTCTGGAGAGGCTCGGCCGGGTGACGGACAAGCCTCTGTCAGTCATGCCGAATGCAGGGATTCCCCAGCTTGTGGATGGCAGAACCTTCTACATGGCCACTCCGGAGTATTTCGGGGTGTATGCGTCCCGTTTTATCGACGCGGGTGCACGGGTAATCGGCGGCTGCTGCGGTACCACGCCCGCCCATATCAGGAAAATGGCTGCTGCGTTGATCCAAAAACAGTCACGCCTCTCAACCGACGTCATTCGTCCCGCCGTCAAAGAAAAAGTGGAAACGGAGTCACATCCGGTCCCTCCGGAGAAAAAATCTCCGTTGGCAGCCAGTATCGCTCGGGGGAAAAAGGTTGTATTGGTGGAAATGGTTCCCCTCCGTACCCTGGGAGTCAGGAAGCAGGTTGAGGCTGCCCGAGAACTTATCGGGGCCGGAGTTGACGCGATAAATATTCCGGACGGCCCTCGTGCCTCAGCCCGCATGAATCCTCTGGCCTTGGCGCTGCTGCTTCAGCGGGAAGGAGTTGAAACGGTACTGCACTATACCTGCCGCGACCGGAACCTGCTGGGAATGCAGTCCGATCTTCTCGGCGCGGCGGTGTTGGGGATCAGGAATATCCTCGCCGTAACCGGAGATCCGCCCCGCATGGGAGACTATCCTCAGGCCACAGCGGTTTTTGATATCGATTCTATTGGCTTGACCAATATCATTACGAGCCTGAATAAGGGACGGGATGTGGGCGGCAAGTCGTTGGGGCAACCGACAGCCTTTTTCGTGGGGGTGGGAGCAGATCCCAACAGTATCAATCCGCAAAAGGAACTGGAACGTTTCCGCTGGAAGATTGATGCGGGAGCGGAATTTGCTATTACTCAGCCTGTTTTCGATGTGGTGGCCCTTGAGAGCTTTATTGAAAAAGTCGGTGATGCCGGGATCCCTTTTATCGCGGGGATATGGCCTCTGGCCAGTCTGAGAAACGCCGAGTTCATGCGCAATGAAGTACCGGGAGTCACTATTCCCGATACCGTATTTGAACGGATCGGCAGATATTCCTGCAAAGAGGATCAGCAGAAGGCGGGCCTGGAGATCGCCCGAGAGATGGAAGAAAAAGTGAACGGTTTCACTGCCGGCATCCAGGTGAGCGCGCCCTTCAGCCGCTACGCTCTGGCTTTGGAGGTGGCCGAGAGGATCCTTCAAGAACGATGAAAATTAGATCCCTTCCTTTTTGACCCCGGGACAAGTCCAGGATCATAGTTCAGGGGATTGGGGGAGGGTAGTATGATTTTTATGGAAAGACTTGTTATACGATTGAAGTAACCGCGTAATAACAAAACCCGGAAGGATGTGCTTCCGGGTTTTATTTTCAGTTAGGGGACAGTTTAATGTCATATCCGGGACTTAATACAGCAGCCTTCGCTGCAGTGAGCTGTTCTGGGAACCAAGAAACGTTTCATCGTGAGCCTCCTTTTTCATCGGTTTTAACGCTCAAGCTAAATAAAAGGTAAGTATATTGGAGGAAAAAATCAAGGAATTCCTCCTTAAAAGACCTAAGTCCTTATTAATCAAAAACTCCCGATTTTCCGGCAAAGAAAAAAGAGGTTGACTTTTAATCCATTATTTGCCTAATTTACCTTTGAATAAGAAGTCCGAAAGGAGTTGCAATCATGAAACATCTGATTAGAGCGGCGGTGCTGTGGGGATTGCTTTCTCTGGCTGGATTATCGCTGGCTCAGTCAACGGCCCAGGCCGGCAGGTATAATGGCGGTACTCCACTGTATAAGAAACCGGCAGGATTCCTGGATGCTCTCCTGACTTCAAATCGTTTCAGTATGACACAAAGTTACACCTTCATGATCGGCAGCGGAGGCGGTTATAATTACAATTTGGGTCTCTATCTTAACACCATGAATCTTAGACTTGCCGATCCTCTTTTTGCGCAGGTGCGGATTGGTTACCTGCACCAGCCTTTCAGCTCGTTCGGATCCCAAACGCAGATCGACGGCCGCCTCTTTCTCCAGAGCGCACTGCTTGAGTATCAACCGAGCAGCAGCATGAAGATCTCGCTGGAATACCAGGAAATCCCTGCAACGATGTTTTCTCCCTACTATCGAAGGTAACGAGGCGGGACCTGAATTGAGGGGAATCAGCTAAAGAACCTTGTCGTATCAGGGCCGGGATATTGATCTCGGCCTATTTTCTATTGAGCAGGAGGGAAGAGTATGACAACCGCCAAAAAACGCAGAGTGCGGCCGCGGAAGAGGCCGGTCACGCCTCCTCCCCGACGACGGAGGCCAGGAAAAACTGCGGTCAACTGGAAGAGTGGACTGATTAAAATGGCCGTTGTAATCTTTGTCATTGTTGATCTCTTTCTCATATATTCCTTCGCGCAACAGTGCTCTGGACCTGTTGCGACAATAGAACCGGCCGCAGAACCGGCTCAACCCGTCGAGACCAAAGTGCTGCAGGTCGAGGTGCTCAACGGCTGCGGAGTTTCAGGAATCGCTGCAAAATTTACTGATTTTCTGAGGGATGCGGGTTTTGATGTGGTAAAGACGGATAATTATCTTGAACTGGGACAGCCAAAATTCGATTTTGACCGCAGTGTCGTCATAGACCGAAGGGGAGACATAAAAAATGCCCAGACAGTAGCGGCTGCTTTGGGAATACCGGTTTCTGAAGCCCTTTCAGAACCAAATGATGCTTATCTGGTGGATGTCACCGTCGTCCTGGGCTATGATTACAAGCAGGTTGATGCCTGGAAAAAGATGGAGACCTCTATTGAGTAAGACATCTTCCCATGAACTGGCTGAACACATCGCCGCTTTGGCCCTGAGCAAGAAAGCCCAGGACGTTGTCCTGATGGATATGCGTGCTGTGAGCGGATTCGCCGATTATTTTGTTATCTGCCATGGGGATTCCGATGTGCAGGTAAAAGCCATCAGCCGGGCCATACGAGACGGAATGAGAGAAGTGGGCGTTCAGGCTTGGCATGAGGAGGGACGACAATCCCTGCGCTGGATGCTCCTGGACTATGTCGATGTGGTTGCCCATATTTTTCGGAAGGAATCGCGTGAATTCTACAGCCTCGAACGGCTCTGGGGAGATGCGGGAATAGAAACGATAACGGATTGAGGAAAGATGAAAGCAGAAACGGTCGCGAGAGACCTTTTATTAAAGGCGATTTATCAGGCAGGATTGACTCTGGAGCATGAGGACCTGCTCACGGTAGCGGAGCCCAAGCAAAAAGGGCACGGTGATTTGACCTGCAATATCGCCCTGGTTCTTGCCAAGCAAGAGGGAGTGCCTCCCCGACAGCTTGCCGAAAGGATCACGGCCTGCCTGGACCGCGGCCACCCTGATATTTCAGGAGTTGAGGTCGGGGGGGCTGGATTTATTAATCTGACCTTGAGTCCGGAGTTCCTTCATTCCGGTCTCAGCCATATCATGGATGAGGGGAAGAACTACGGCAGGAGTGACTGGGGGAAGGAGCAAAAAACCCAGGTCGAATTTGTTAGTGCCAATCCAACCGGCCCGCTTACAATCGGTCACGGCCGGCAAGCGGTTATTGGGGACACCATAGCCCGGCTCCTGGAAGCCACCGGACATCGGGTGACACGGGAATATTACTTTAACGATGCCGGCCGGCAGATGCGGCTGCTGGGCGATTCGGTCCGGCTTCGCTATCTGGAAATGCTGGGAGTTCCCGTAAGCTTGGGTGAGGATCACTACCAGGGGGATTATATCAAGGATATCGCCAGCCGGGCTCTGGAAGAAAAGGGTGAGACATTGAGTGAGAGTCAGGATCTTTCCTATTTTTCACAGTTGGCCGAAGAAGCCGTTTTTGAGGATATCAAACAAACGCTGGAAAGACTGTCGATAGCATTCGATGTTTTCTATAATGAGAAATCTCTCTACGAAACGGGTAAAATAGAGGCCGTTATCGCCGCACTAAAGGAGAAGGATCTGGTCTATAAAGCGGAGGGCGCCCTTTGGTTCCGCACCTCAACACTGGGAATGGATCAGGACCGGGTTATCGTAAAATCCAGCGGTGAACCCACATACCGCCTTCCCGATATCGCCTACCATAAAGACAAGCTGGACCGGGGTTTTGATCGGGTCATCGATATTTTCGGCGCGGATCATGTGGCCACCTATCCCGATGTGCTGGCCGCAATTAAAGCACTGGGTTATGATGAATCCAAAGTGACGGTGCTCATCCATCAGTTTGTCACCCTTATGGAGGGCGGGGAGACAGTGAAGATGTCGACCCGCAAGGCAACTTTCGTGACCCTGGATGAACTGATAGACGAAGTAGGCGCAGACGTCACCCGCTACTTTTTTATCAACCGCTCGGCCAACAGCCATCTGAATTTCGATCTCAATCTGGCCCGCAAGCAGTCGGATGAAAATCCGGTCTACTATGTGCAGTATGCCCATGCCCGCATCTGCAGCATTATACGGCACGCGGAAAGCCGGGGAATAGACAGCGGGAATGAGGCCGATCTGTCTCTTCTGCAAACCCGGGAGGAGATCGATTTGATCAAGGCGCTTCTCTCTTTTCCCGAAGTTGTCTCCCAGGCAGCCCGTGATCTGGAACCGCATCATATTCCCACCTATCTGGAGGAGGTGGCTACTGTTTACCACAAGTTTCAGCATGCGGGCCGGGTGGATGAGAGGCTGCGGGTTGTGGGCGATGACATGAATCTAACTCAGGCGCGGCTGACCCTCTGCCGGGCTGCCCGCACCGTACTGGCCAACGGCCTTGACCTCCTGGGCATCGGAGCCCCGGAGCAGATGTAGTGAGGAATGTATCCATGAATCTCATCGTGACAGGCTCCATCGCCTTCGACTACCTCATGTCTTTCGCCGGTGATTTCCGGGAGCATATCCTGCCGGAGAAGCTGGATGCCATCAGCGTCAGTTTTTTGGTCGATAATCTGCATAAGCGGGAGGGCGGCTGTGCCGCAAATATCTCCTACAGTCTAGCTCTCCTGGGCCACACTCCCCGCCTGGTTGGAGCGGCCGGCTGTGATTTCGAAACCTATCGCAGCCGTCTGAATGAAGCGGGAGTGGACACGACAGCGGTATTGCTTGATGATAAAGCCTACACCGCTTCATTTTTCGCCAATACGGATCGCAGGGGAAACCAGATCGCTTCTTTCTATGCCGGAGCCATGCTGCGGGCACGTGAGATCTCCTTACAGGCCTTCAGCGGCCCGGAGAGCGTGGTAATAATCTCTCCGAACGATCCCGAGGCCATGAGCAGGCACGCTGGAGAATGCCGGGAATTTGGAATAGATTTCATCTATGATCCGGGGCAGCAGATTGCCGTACTGGATGGTGAAACTCTGCTGGCCGACAGCCGGGGATCCGCGATTCTCATCCTTAATGAATACGAACTGGAGATGTTCAAAAAGAAGACCGGCAGTCGCGAAGAAGAACTGTTCGACCTGACCGATACTCTCATTGTGACCATGGGTGAGGACGGAGCTGTGATTCGCCGGCGGGATGAATCCTATGCCATACCGACGGCGAAGCCCGGGAGCGTTCTCGATCCTACCGGTGTGGGCGACGCCTTCCGGGCCGGATTGCTGGCCGGACTGTCCTGGGGGCTGGCCTGGCCCGTGTGCGGCCGGCTGGGAAGCCTGGCCGCTGCCTATGTCATCGAGACGGACGGACCCCAGAACCATCGCTATAGTCTTGCTGATTTTATTCAGCGTTATCAGCAAAACTTCGGGCCCGAGGAGGCCCTGTCGAAAGGCATCCATTCCACATGAAAATAACGAATTCCACCATCACTCTGGAGAGTGAAGGGCATTGTCATATCATGGATATTACGAGCCGGGTGGAGGAAATCCTGGAAAAGAGCGGCCTGCAAAAGGGGAACGTCATCGTGTTTGTCTCCGGATCAACCGCGGCGGTGACCACCATAGAATACGAACCTGGATTGATTCGGGATCTGCCGGAATTGCTTGACAGACTCATCCCGGAAGGATCCTATCACCATGACGCTACCTGGGGAGACGGCAATGGATACGCCCATCTGCGCTCAGCGTTTATCGGCACCTCTTTTACCGTCCCCTTTGCTGAAGCGCGGCTGCTGCTGGGCACCTGGCAGCAAATCGTCTGCATTGACTTTGACAACCGGCCCCGGCAGCGGCGTCTGGCCGTCCAGGTCATGGGGGAATAATATGGATCTGCCCACCATTCAATGGACGGACAAGGGAATTCGCATCATCGACCAGACACGGCTGCCACGGTCCCGATCCTATCTTATTTTGAAATCCCTCAGTGAAATCGAAGAAGCCATCCGTTCCCTGCGGGTGCGGGGCGCACCGGCGATCGGTATCGCTGCGGCCATGGGGGTGGCATGGCACGCCGGTTCCGGTCCCGAGAATGAAAGGGAACGTGTTCTATCACTGGCAAGGGAGGCAATCGAATGTCTGGCTCTGACCCGGCCCACGGCGGTAAATCTTTTCTGGGCCCTTGAAAGGATGAGGATTTTACTGGAAAAGGTAAGCGGCCAAAGTGGCCCCCAGATAATTGCCGCCCTCCGCCGGGAGGCCCTCGAGATACTGGAAGAAGACTGCCGTGTCTGCCGCCGCATCGGACAGAACGGCTCCGCCCTGATTCCCTCCCGGGCCCGGATTCTTACTCACTGCAACGCCGGCAGCCTGGCAACCGCCGATTATGGAACGGCGCTGGGGGTCATATACGCGGCGGTGGAAGAGGGAAAGCACATTGAAGTCTTTGCCGATGAAACACGGCCGCTGCTGCAGGGGGCCCGTCTGACGGCCTGGGAACTGAAAGAACGGAATATTCCGGTCACGCTGCTTTGCGACTCAGCCGCCGGCAGCCTCCTGGCCAGGGGAGCGGTAGATTGTGTGATTACCGGCGCGGATCGGATCGCGGCCAATGGAGATACGGCGAACAAGGTGGGCACCTATCCACTCAGCGTACTGGCCCGGAAGCATGGAGTACCTTTCTATGTGGCCGCACCGCTTTCCACCGTGGATCTATCTTTAAGCTCGGGGGATGTGATACCGATTGAGGAGCGCTCCCCGGAGGAAGTGACACACATGTCAGGCAGACCGGTGGCACCTGAAGGGATTGATGTATTCAATCCGGCATTCGATATTACCCCCGCCGAGAACATCAGTGCTATTATCACTGAAGCGGGCATAATTCGTCCTCCCTTTCTGAAGGGGCTGTCAACAGCTTTAAAGCAATCAAAGAGGAAAGATTAAAGAGAAGGAAGCGACACAAATCATCCTTCACTGTAAAGTTTTTTTAATAGCCAGGCCATGTTCTCGCCCAGGTTTTTCATATTTTCCAACCCCTCCCGGTCCGATTCCACCTCACCGATTTTCCCGCCGATACCCAGATTCCAGTAAGTTGATCCTGTGACGATCATTTGGCTGATAGTAAAAAAATGGTTGATAGTATCGAATACGTGCAGCGAGCCGGCCCGTCGCACGGCCACAACAGCGGCGCTCACCTTTCTTCTGAGAAAGTGACCGTTGCCCCTGGCCACGAAGCCCGCCCTGTCGATAAGGGCTTTCAGACCGGCGGGGACATCGGTGAAGTAGGTGGGCGATCCGATCAGAATCCCGTGCGCCTGTTCCATGGCTGAAATAATCTCATTGACCGGGTCAGTATCGATGACGCATTTCATGTTTGCCAGTTCACGACACTGGTAGCAGGCGCGGCAACCGTGCACGTCCTGACCGGCCAGTTGGATCATCTCGGTTTGGATCCCTTCATTTTCCAGTTCCTTCAAGACAGTGCGCAGCAGGATGGCGGTGTTCCCATCCTTGCGGGCGCTGCCGTTAATAGCTACAACTTTCATATAATTCCTTCCACGTGAAATAACGAGGGTAGAAACGTTTCCTGAAGCTGGGGGCCGGACCAGGATAATCCGCCTCTCTGTTCTCATTCATGCCGGAAAGCCGCTCTTTTTTCCAAGCTCAGTCTTGTCAATACGGCCGTGGGAGACGCATGCGAAATTCATCGATCCGTTTGGATATACCTAGCGGTTATTCGAAGGGGATATCTTCCCTGATCCGGCGTAACGAAAATAATGTACGACGGGTATTTTTATTTTGCAAAGGAAATAGTCTCTTATATACCGTATTCTGGCTGACCCAATGACTTCCATATACCTGCATCAATCCTCTCCATGGTGCAGGGGTGTCTTCCCTTGCCGGAAGATTTGAAAACAAGAATTCCTTGTTCCCCAATGCTGCGGAGAATATTTTACTGCGGACTTCAGCTATCGGTCGTCCAGTTTTAAAAGGGAAGCGAAATATGAAAGGATGTATATGGGGAATGGCTGTTATTCTCAGTATCGGACTGCCTGTCGCGGCTGCTCCCCAGGTAGTATTGAACGAAATCATGTTCGATCCCCCATATGATGAACGCAACAATGAGTTTATTGAAATCTACAATACAAGTGCCAGCCAGGCCGTGAATCTGGCTGGCTGGATGATAAGTGACGGCAGCGGTGTGGACCTGATTAAATCGGCAGGCACGGGAACGATTCTGGAGCCTGGACAGTATGGAGTCATCTTTACCAGCGGCTATTTCAGCGATTCCCGTTTCTATGACAACGTTATTCCACTCTCGGCCCTGGTGCTGCAAGTCGATGGGACTACTCTGGGGGCGAGAGGATTAAGTAATACCAGTCCCGAGACAATCTTTATCCTCGATGCTGCCGGTGACAGCACCGATACCCATACATATACATTGGGAAACGAAGAGGGTTTTTCCGACGAGCGGATACATCCCAAACATGACTCCTGGATTGACGGGTGTTGTTGGGGCGGGACGCCGGGATTTCAAAACAGCGTGTACAGTGAAGAACAGAACGAACGAGTTATCCTGAATATCGATCCTAATCCTTTTTCACCTGATGGAGACGGGTACGAGGATGTGACCGAGATCAGGTACCGGCTTCCCTTTCTGCGAGGCACAATTCTGCTCAGTATCTACACGATGGAAGGGAAGCAGCTGCGGGTTTTGGCCTCAGGACAAAGGAGCGGTTCGACGGGCTGCTATAGTTGGACCGGCCGAAATGAAGAGGAGAGACTCGTGCGAAGAGGAATATATATTGTCGTATTGTGTGCGTCTGAATATGGAGGAAGTGATACGGTTTGTGTTCGAAAAACCGTTGTGGTGGCTCTTTGATTTTATCAACGAGTTATCCACATTTGAATTTATGTATTCTAAGTTCAATAATTTTAGCAGAAACGGGTGAGTGAGGCTCGAGAAGGCTGCAGGGCTGCTTAAATTAGCGGCCGAAAATAAAAGTATTTTCCAATTTAGATAGAAGGCATAATTGCAATAACTACAAATGGTTAGAATGATTCGTATCATTTTAGAAACACATTGTTCACTTTAAGAGAAAATGATGGGAATATCACTCAAAGTTCTTACTTCAAATTTTACCGGGGTATCCCTTCCTGGGGTATTACACAAGTTATCCACATTTGAAACTGTTAAGATTGTGAACACAGATCTCCAGGAATGCAGAACGGAAAACAGTATCCTATGGTGAATTAATCATAATAATGGGTTTTACTCCCGGATCTGAGGATAAATTCATATATTTTCAAAAACAGCTTGCAAATATTCAGGTCATTTAATATATTTAGACGACTTAAATACTACATGGAAAGGAGGGATTACTACCCATATGCCAGCAGTTAAAGTCAGGGAGAATGAGCCATTTGAAAAGGCACTGAAAAGATTTACAAAGCAGTGTGAAAAGGCTGGGCTCATGTCGGATATTAAGAAACATCAGCATTACGAGAAACCCAGCGAAAAACGGAAAAGAAAGATAGCGGCGGCCAGAAGAAAGCAGCGTAAACTGCAAGCCATATTCGGAGAATAACCATCCCGGTGATGGAATAGAGAATGGCTTCTGAACTAGAAAATCAGCTACTGGAAGACATGAAAGCGGCGATGAAATCCGGCGACAAGGTTCGGCGGGAGACATTGCGTGTATTGCGGGCTCAGATTAAAAATGCTGCCATCAGCAGTGGTAAGGATCTGTCGCAAGAAGCAATTATTGCCGTAATCGACAAAGAGGTAAAAAAGAGAAAAGAGTCGATTGATCTCTATCTGAAAGGAGGGCGTCAAGATCTCGCAGACCAGGAAGAGCGGGAAGCGGAGATCCTGGCTGACTATCTTCCGGAACAGTTGAGCGAGGATGATCTGAGGAGTATTGTTCGGCAGACCGTGGCGGAAGTCGAGGCTCGGTCGATGAAGGAAATGGGCCGGGTCATGGGAACACTCATGCCGAAAATTCAAGGCCGTGCCGACGGAAAACGAGCTCAGCAGATTGTAAGGGAGATACTGGGCTGATTTCTTCTGTTGCTCCCGAAAGGTCTTCGTTGCGTATAATCAATCAGGATAATCACTGCTGAACACTGTTACGAGTCTATCCGTACTAAATTAATTAAGCCTTTGTTTTTCCTAACAAAGGCTTTTTTATCATTCTTGACAAAGGGAACCCGAATCAGTATATTTTGAGTGCGGAGATGATAGATACACCCAGAAGCCGTTTACTGTGAAGAATCCGATGGAAAGGATCGCGCTCATGCGCACTGCCGAGTTGGTCGACGAAATTATACGGTTAAAAAAAGAAAAAGACGCGGTGCTTCTTGTCCATAATTATCAAATGGGCGAGATTCAAGAGATCGCTGATTATCTGGGTGATTCACTGGGACTGGCCAGACAGGCGGCCAAAAGTGATCATTCCTTAATAGTTTTTTGCGGTGTTAAGTTCATGGCCGAGACAGCCAAGATACTTTCACCCGGGAAAAAAGTCCTCCTGCCGCGTACCGAGGCCACTTGTCCCATGGCGGAGATGGTGGACCCTGTCGCTCTCAAGGAATTGAAGGAGAGCTATCCGGATGCCCAGGTGGTTACCTATGTGAACTCCACGGCTGAAGTCAAAGCAGAATCCGATGTCTGCTGTACCTCGGCCAATGCGGTGAACGTCGTTAGCAATGTTGAATCCGATACTATTATTTTCACTCCCGACAGAAACCTGGCTTCCTATGTGCAGCGCTTTACCGATAAAAAAATCATCCTTTGGGACGGATTCTGCTATGTTCACAACAGATTTAACGCGGAGGATGTGCGACGGGCAAAGGAGGCCAGGCCCGACGCGCTGCTCATGGTCCATCCGGAATGTCCTCCTCCGGTGATCGATCTGGCCGATGAAGTCCTTTCCACCAGCGGCATGGTGCGGATGGCCCGGGATAGTGACCGGGAGAGTTTTCTGGTCGGTACGGAAGAAGGGATGCTCTACCGTTTGAAAAAGGAGAATCCCGGCAAGGAATTCTATTCGGCCGGTCCCGCCCGTGTCTGTACCGGAATGAAATCGACCCGACTGGTGGATGTTTACGCCGCCCTCACCGAAGAAAAGTATGAGATGATCCTCCCTCAGGATATCATGGATCGAGCGAGAACGTCTCTGGAGAAAATGTTGATCTATGTCTGAGCCTGCGGTGGCCGTCGCCATGAGCGGTGGAGTCGATTCATCTGTCGCGGCGGCGTTGTTGCACGAAAACGGCTTCCGTGTCCTGGGTATTACCATGGAACCCTGGCTGGCAGACAAAGAAAAAGATGTGGAAGATGCCCGAAAGGTTGCCCGTATCTTGGGGATAGAGCATCGGGTCGTATCGCTTCGGAAAGCCTTCCGGGAAAATGTTATCGACTATTTCATCAGTGAATATCGAAAGGGACGAACGCCCAATCCCTGTGCAGTCTGTAATCCTCTGATAAAGTTCGGCGAACTTTTCAAGATCGCCAGAGACTGCGGGGCCGCAACGTTGGCGACGGGACACTACGCGATTGTCAGCCGTGATAGTGAACATGGCCGCATGCTGTTGAAGCGAGCCCGCATGCATGCAAAAGATCAATCCTATTTCCTGTCGCAGCTGTCGCAGGAAGCTCTGGAGCATACCGTGTTTCCACTGGGGGATTGCAGCAAAGATGAAATACGGAAGCAAGCGTCCCGTTTTGGTCTTCCCGTGGACGAGAAGAGCGAGAGTCAGGAAGCCTGTTTTGTCCCCGAGGGCAAGGTGGCTGAGTTTATCGAGGAGGTGTCGGGAATCAGATCTGAGCCGGGAGATATACTTAATGATAGAGGAGAGGTTCTGGGTCGACACCGGGGAATAACGGCTTATACCATCGGCCAGCGCAAGGGTTTGGGAATAGCGCTGGGCCGGCCGCTTTATGTGAACTGTATTGACGCGGCGGCAAATACCATCACCGTCAGTGATGAGGAAGCGCTTTATACGACAAGATTTCTCGTTTCCGGAGCCAACTGGATATCAATCCCCAACCTGACTGAAAGGGAACGAGTACGGGTCCGTATCCGTTATAAGCACGGGGCCGCACCGGCCCAGATACTCCCCCGTTCCGGTGGCAGGGTGGAAGTCTGTTTTGAAAAAAGTCAGCGAGCCGTAACTCCGGGTCAGTTGGCCGTTTTTTACGACAACGATCTGGTAGTCGGGTCGGCCTGGATAGATGAAATACTTGACTGAGAACATTTCAACCAAGAAAGGATGACTGTCATGAATAAAACCGCATGGATCACCTTCCTCATTTCTCTTGTAATCCTTTGTCTTTTGATCCCGGGCTGTGGTAAAAAGCAGTCCGAGGAAAGTGCGGGAATCAACTGGATCTCCGATATCGATCAGGGATTGGCCCTGGCCGCCGATAACGGCAAGCCGGTCATGGTTGATTTCATGGCCACCTGGTGCCCACCCTGCCACAAGATGGAGGACAGTACCTTTTCCAATCCTAAAGTAATTAAATTGGCCGAAAAATTTGTCACCGTGCGCATTGATGTGGATGAGCAGGGAGAGATAGCGAACCAGTATAACGGCAACGCCTCCAAGTACGGTGGAGTAGGTATTCCAAATATACTTTTTATGCGTGGCGACGGCAAGACGATTGCCCATCCGGTGGGATACAAGAATCCGGACAAGTTTCTGGCTCTTATGGATTCTGTCCTGCAGGTGATCAGGCAGTGACGGCATTCCTTCTTCGATAAAGGAGGATATATCCGGGCCGTCTCTCAGGGTATAAAGCGGCGGAAGTAAAACAAACCAGGAGGAAGGAGATGAAAACACCGGACAAGGTGACCATTCCCCGTTTCGCGAAGATGAAGCGGGAGGGGAAGCCCATCGCCTGTCTTACCGCCTATGACTGGACTCTGGCCAGACTGCTGGACGAGGCCGGAATCGATCTGATCCTGGTTGGGGACTCGGCCTCTATGGTATTTGCCGGACACGACAACACGCTCCCAATTACCATGGATCAGATGGTGTATCACACTCAGGTTGTATCCCGAGCCGTTAAACGGGCGCTGGTTGTCGCGGATATGCCCTTCCTTTCTTTCCAGGTGAGTGCCGAAGAAGCCCTGAGGAATGGTGGCCGACTGCTCAAGGAGGGCGGAGCGGAGGCGGTGAAACTGGAAGGCGGAGAACAGGCCGCGGAAACAGTCAGACGCATGACCGGAGTGGGAATTCCGGTCATGGGACACCTGGGTCTGACCCCGCAGTCTATCAGAGCTCTGGGCGGGTACCAACTGCAGGGCAAGGGAGAGAAAGAAGCGGAGGCGATGAAAAAAGATGCGAAAATCCTGGAAGAGGCGGGAGCTTTCGCCATCGTGCTGGAAAAAATTCCCGCATCCCTGGCCCAATCCATTACTTCATCCATTTCCATTCCCACTATCGGTATCGGAGCCGGTCCTCACTGTGACGGACAGGTTTTGGTGACTCATGATCTGCTAGGATTGTATGAGGAATTCACTCCCAAGTTTGTGCGCCGTTACGCTGAACTGGGACGGACCATCCGCGAAGCGGTTTCCCGCTATGCCGATGATGTCAGAGCCGCTGATTTTCCAGGTCCCCAAGAGAGTTTCTGATGGAGGGAATCCTTCTCTACTTTATTTCCGGATTGGCGCTTTTTGCAGTGACGGCCTTCCTGCGGCGTCACCCCGTTACAATCCGCCTGCCGGCTCAATTGATAACGGGAAGTGCCGGCCTCATCCTCATTTCGCTGGTTTCCGGGTTTCCCCTGGCAGGAATACATCTGCCCATTTGGATCCCGGCCGCCGCCGGAGCTGTGGCTGGACTCTTGATTCACCTGATTGACAGAGGTAATTGGGTGGGGCGACCCGGACTCTCATACCTATCGACACTGGTTCCGGGATCGCTCCTCTCCGGATTCATTTTTCTCTGCATCCGGATGGCCACGCTGTCTGGCACTGGTGAATCGGTGTTCTTGTTCTCTCCTGTACAGCTGATCCTTCTCTCAGCTTTGGCGGGATTTTCCACTATTTTTGGATTTACCTTCCCGTTTCGCTGGTTCCGGTTACACGTTACCGAAGGAATAAAGAAAAGCGGCGGTGACAGCCGCTTTCACTGGATGTAAACGATCCGCAAGAAAAGGCGCCAAATCTATTGCCATCCTTGTGTTTCCCCGCTTTATGATGAGGTTTCATTCCTTGCGTTTCAGCGCATGATTGCGTATATTACTATCCGAAAATTTGGTACTGTTTTTGGGGCTATATGCAGGAAATTATATATTTTTCCCCCGTGACCGGAGATGAGTCTACCGAAAAGCTGCAGAAAATGGTAGGAAGAATATTTTCCGCGGCCGGATTGTCTGAAGTGGCAGGTCCCAACGATCTCACCGCGATAAAAATCCATTTCGGGGAAGACGAAAACAGCACTCATATCCCGGCACCGCTGGTGCGGCCCGTGGCAGAAGCCATCAGCGCCCGGGAAGCGCACCCCTTTTTAACCGACACCTGTGTGCTTTACCGCAGCCGCAGGGACAATGCGGTGGAACACCTGCGGCAGGCCCGTGATCACGGCTTCACTCCCGACGTGACCGGCGCTCCGGTGATCATTGCAGATGGACTAGTGGGTGACGCGGAACGGGAGGTGGAAATTAAAGGGATGATCTTCAAAAAGGTCTCCATCGCGGCGGCTGCCCTTCAGGCCAACTCCCTTATCACTATGACTCATATAACAGGCCATCTTGCCACCGGCATGGGCGGGACCATTAAAAATCTGGGCATGGGTTTTTCCAGCCGCAAGGGAAAGCTGCGTCAGCATTCTGTATCCAAACCGAAAATCAAGGCAAAATACTGCACGCTCTGCGGTGAGTGCCGCCGGTGGTGCCCTGCCGACGCCATATCCCTGACGGAAAGCACCGCGGTTATCGATAAAAATCTTTGCATCGGGTGCGGTGAATGCCTGGCTGTCTGCCGGTTCGGTGCGGTGGCATTCGACTGGAAGGTCGATGCGGGTGAACTGCAGCGGCGTATCGCTGAACACGCTCTGGGTGTGGTCAGCGGTAAACAGGACAAATGCGGGTATCTGAGTTTTCTTATTTCCATGACCAGAGATTGTGATTGCATGAACTGGAAACAGAAGCCTGCCATTCCCGATATCGGTATCCTGGCGGGACGTGATCCCGTGGCAATGGATGCGGCCGCTCTGACGTTTATCGCCGAGCGGGCGGCAGGGAGACTGGATGAGGTGCTCTATGCCGGCATCGACGCCTGGGAGCAGATCCGGCACGGCGAGAAAATCGGCCTGGGCCGTAAGGAATTCATCCTGGAAACGGTGGATTAAAAGATAATGAAACGCTATCATCCTCTAACCCGGCTGGGGAGAAAGGCCGGTCTTACTGCCGGCTTTAAATTACTGATCTGGTGGGCCGTGCAGAACCTCAGCGGTCTTCCTCTCACCCGGTCTCAGAGAACCGAGAGGCGCTGGGTTCAGAAGAATACCCGTCCGGGGTATTCCCGCTGCTGGTGGGTGCAGCGGGAATATGAATATTACTGTTTTGAGGATACTCCGACTCAGGGAGTACGGGTACGACTGTTGCCCTCGCTGGGACGGAACTGAATAATAGGGGAAAGAACGTTTCCCGTCACACAATGGAAGCACGTACATGAAGCTTAAACAGAGAAAAGGTGGAATAGCAAGGCCTGGGCCGGTTGTCCTGGTAATTATGGACGGGGTCGGTTTCAGCAGCGGCAGCATCGGTAATGCGGTCTCGGCGGCGAACACTCCGGTCCTGGACCGCCTGACTCAGACATGCCCCAACCGCCTCCTCATAGCCCATGGCCGCGCCGTCGGACTGCCTTCGGACGGGGATATGGGCAATTCAGAGGTCGGCCATAACGCCATCGGAGCCGGAAGAGTCTTCGAACAGGGAGCGGCTCTGGTGAATATGGCGATCAGTAGCGGAAGGCTCTGGAAAGGAAAGACCTGGCGGAAATTAATACAGAACTGCCAGACACATAAAAGCACGCTTCATTTCATCGGACTGTTCTCCGACGGGAACGTGCACAGTCATCTGGATCACCTGAAAGCGATGATCAAACAAGCCCGCAAGGAGGGCCTCGGAAGAGTCCGCATCCATATCCTTCTGGATGGACGGGACGTCGGCGAGCGAACCGCTTTGGATTACATCCTTCCCTTTGAATCTTTTCTGCGGGAACTGGCCGGGGCCGACTTCGATTGTGCCATTGCCAGCGGCGGGGGCCGCATGCGAGTGACCATGGACCGCTACGAGGCCGATTGGAGCATCGTCGAGCGGGGTTGGCTGGCTCATGTCAAGGGGGAAGCGGAAGCCTTTCCCTCCGCTGAAGAGGCAGTCAGGACATTTTATAAGAATGATCCTTCCATGACCGATCAGTTTCTGCCTCCCTTCGTGATTACGAAAGACGGGAAACCGATCGGTCCCATAAAGAAGGGTGATTCTGTTATTCTCTTCAACTTCCGGGGTGACAGGGCCATAGAGATCAGCCGTGCTTTCGAGGATGAATCCTTCGATAAATTCAATCGGGGGCCGCGGCTCCAGGTACAGTACGCCGGCATGATGGAATATGACGGGGACCTGCATATCCCCAGGCAATACCTGGTTACGCCTCCGGCCATCGACAACACCGCGGGGCAGCTTTTGGCCGAAGCCGGGATTCGCCAGCTGGCCTGCAGCGAAACCCAGAAATTCGGCCATGTTACCTATTTCTTCAACGGTAACCGCAGCGGCAAATTCAATGACAAGCTTGAGACCTATATAGAAATCCCTTCCGACCGGATCCCTTTTGAAGAAAGGCCCTGGATGAAGAGTGCCGAAATAACCGATACGATTATCCAGGAAATGAAAAGCGGTACATATAAATTCATCAGGCTCAATTATCCCAACGGAGATATGGTGGGGCATACCGGGATTTTCCGGTCCGCCGTGATGGCAGTGGAAGCGGTGGACCTCGCCCTGGGCCGGCTGCTCCCCGAGGTTGAAAAAATGGGCGGGGTGACACTCATTACCGCAGATCACGGCAATGCCGATGAAATGTATGAACTGGACGGCAAAGGGAATCCGCTTCGCAGTGAAGAAGGCGTTATAAAACCGCGCACCAGTCATACCTTGAATCCGGTCCGATTTATCATTGTTGATCCGCTTTACAGAAAGGAGTATACGCTGAATACCCGAAGAAAAGCAGGATTGAGCAATATTGCGGCAACCTGTCTGGATCTGATGGGCTTCGAGCCACCCAATGAGTATGATCGTTCCCTTATTACAGTAAGAGACAGTACATGAAGCAGGAATGGCTGGACAAATTCGGAAACGGCGCCCGCAGCGTGGGAGAGATGCTCTATCTGTTGCGGGATACATTGAAACACGGTTTCACGCGGCCCTATGAGATACGATCCCTGATCACTCAGATGGATGAGATCGGAGTACGATCGTTGCCTATCGTCATCATCGCTTCATTTTTCGTGGGAATGGTTATGGCGGTACAGGTGGCCTACTCGGAGGTTAATTTTGCCGGAAGGGTCATGGTCGGTATCGGAGTGGGAGTAGCTATCACCAAGGAATTCGGTCCTCTTCTCACCGCCCTGCTCGTAGGAGGGCGAGTCAGTGCCGGCATTACCTCCGTAATCGGCTCAATGAAGGTGACCGAACAGGTTGACGCCATCCGTCTGCTGGGAGCGAGTCCGGCCAAGAAACTGGTATTCCCCCGGCTTTTTGCCACCATGATCATGCTGCCGCTGCTGACGGCGGTGGCCGATTTCATGGGGATATTTGGTGGTCTGGTGGTGGCGCTGCTGGACATCAAGATGAGTTTTACCACCTACTATTATCAGGTAATACGGGCCGTTGCCATGAGTGATTTTTTCGGCGGCATCTTCAAGGCTCTCGTTTTTGGCTTCTTTATCTCACTCATCGGTTGTTACCAGGGGCTCAAGGTTCAGGGTGGAGCAGAGGGAGTGGGATCCGCTACCACCCGATCGGTGGTGGCTAGTTCTGTATGCATTATGATTTCGGATTATTTTTTAACCAAACTGCTTTTGCTACTGTGAGGACAGCGTGGCACCATTTGTTTTCTTTGATGAAGTGTATAAGAGTTTTGACGGCCGTGAGGTGTTGCGCGGTCTCACTCTGGTGATCCGTGAAGGTGAAGCCCTTGTCATTCTCGGCGGCAGCGGCACCGGCAAAACGGTGGCCCTCAAACACATTGTGGGCCTGATCTCTCCGGAACGGGGCAGCATTTACGTCAACGGACATGATATCAGCGATTATAATGAGGATCAGTTCCTTTCGGTACGACGGCAGGTAGGATTTCTCTTTCAGGGGGGCGCTCTTTTCGATTCGATGACCGTTTTCGACAATGTCGCGTTCCCCCTTCGGGAACATACGAATTTGGATGAGAATCAGATCGACGAAAAAGTTCATGAAAAACTCAAACTGGTAGGGCTGGAGGGAGTGGACTGGATGATGCCGAGCAATCTTTCCGGAGGCATGCGCAGGCGTGTGGCTCTGGCCCGGGCCATTATCCTGGAACCGCGGGCCTTGCTTTATGACGAGCCCACGACAGGACTTGATCCTATTACAACCCGCTGGGTGAGCAAGCTCATGCGCAATATCCATGAGGACCTGAAAATAACATCAGTCATTGTCACTCACAATATCCAGAGTGCCATGGATGTAGCCGATCGTATCGCCTTTCTTTACCGAGGCCGTATCAAGTTTGTGGGTACGCCGGAAGAGATTCTCAACTGCGGCGATCATATTGTTCAGGAATTTTTAAGGAGTTAGCTGATTTGAAAAACCGGGAGAAACGAAATAGACGAGAAATACGGGTAGGGGCCGTCATTATCGTCGCCTTGACGATAATTATTGCGGTTGTCTTCGCTTTGGGCGGAGAAGAACAGATGTTCGGACATAAGGTTCGCTACAAAATCCTCTTTTCCTCTACTGCCGGACTCTATGAGGGAGATCCGGTTCTGCTCACCGGAGTTGAAATCGGAAATGTCAGCCGGCTAGCTTTCCCTGAGGACATTAACCAGAAGAGTATTCTGGTAGAGATTGAAGTACGGCAGGATGTAGCAAACCGTATCCGGCAGGATACCCGGGCCAGCATCGCTTCGGCCAGTCTGGTCTACGGTAAAGTGGTGACGCTCAGCATGGGATCACCTGAACTTGACCCTATTAAACCGGGGGAATACATCCAAACCCTGAAAACGGGGAATATATCCTCCATCATGATGAACACCGACTCGGCTTTGGCAAGCATCAACTCCATCGTGCGCCGGATGGAGCGGGGTGACGGCTTAGCCGGGTTGATCCTCAAGGGGAGCCCTGAGGTCGAAGCAACGCTGCGCAGTCTGGCCATTTCGTCAAACCGGCTGGAGAAAATAATCTCGCGGGTTGAAAAAGGTGAGGGGGCCGCGGGCTCACTCCTGGCCGATTCGACGGATATTTACCTGGCACTGACTGAACTAAAACAAGTGGTGGGGGATCTGCACCAGGTGAGCAATAATCTCGTCGGCAGTGGAAGTGTCGCCGGCAGGCTGCTTAATGATGAAGCCTATGGTGATTCTCTCACCCGTGATCTACAGTCAACACTGCGCTCCCTTGCCTCCATTACAGCTAAGATTGACAGCGGCCGGGGCACAATCGGCAGTTTGATCAATGACCCTGTGTTATATTATGGACTGCAGGATATTGTGCTTGGGATCGAGAATAATAAACTGGCCAAGTGGTTTCTCCAGAACCGGCGTAAAGCCGGTGAAAAGGCACGAATGAAACTGGAGGAATCCAATGAAACCCGCTGACCCCCTTCTCCTGCAGCGGCGCTGAGATGTATAATTAATACCGGGAAGTGATATGGATACTTTTATTACGGCCCTGCCTCGTTTTGTAGTGCTGGTTTTTTCTATTATGATACACGAAGTGGCCCATGGAGCGGTGGCGCTCTGGCGAGGGGATACCACCGCCAGGGATGCAGGACGCCTGACTCTCAATCCTTTGCCCCACATCGATCTGTTCGGGACCATTCTGATCCCTCTGTTTCTTATCCTGACCCGGGCTGGTTTTCTTTTTGGCTGGGCCAAGCCGGTTCCAACCAATCCCTATTTTTACCGCACTCCCCGCAAAGATCTGGCTCTTATCGGCGCCGCCGGACCTTTAAGCAACTTCCTGCTGGCCGTTTTGGCTGGGGTGGCGTTCCGGATTTTGGGTCCAGCAGTGGGGATGTACCATCCTCTCTCCCAGGCGCTTCTCTTTGCAGTGGTTATCAATCTGGTTCTTTGTTTTTTTAACCTGGTGCCCATCCCACCGCTGGACGGTTCGCGTATCCTGGTTATTTTCCTTTCCAGATCGATGGCGGAGACGTATGTAAGGATTGAACCCTACGGGATGTTCATCATCATCATCCTGTTAATGCTGGGGTTTTTCCGGCTGATCTTGCCCCTGATCAATTTATTTTTAAGCCTTCTGACCGGATTATCCCTATAGCCATACTATTCCTGGTACGCGGGCCTGGGGAAAAACGAGGGGAGATCGACTATGACAGAAGTACTGGATATATTTAAAAGCGACTCGAACCTGGTGCGTATTGTTGCAGCTGCAGCGGTTCTTATGCTTTTCTATTTCGCCGGCAGTGTAGTGCGATTGCTGGAAAAGAAAGTGCTGCGGAAGTTATTGGAACGCACGTCCACCGCCCTGGATAACAGTCTTGTCAGATTATTGGCCTCTCCGGCGCGAATTATCATCCGCATTCTGGGATTGTATCTTGCTCTGCAGATTGTGAGACCGATGCTGCCCGGCCATATCCCGGCTGTAGCGGACGGCATTATCTATATCCTTATTGTCCTGGTTATAGCCCGGACTTTCATCGCCGCACTGCAGGCGATCCTGGAGTGGCAGATGACGCGCCGGCCCCGGGGAGAGGCCCGGGCCCTGCAGAAGGATTTCGGGCCGCTTTTCAAACGGATCATCTCCATTATTTTTTATATGGTGGCCCTGGTGATGATTTTGCGACATTTCGGCCAGGATATATCCTCTCTTGTCGTCTCCCTGGGTGTGGGCTCCCTGGCCGTGGCCCTGGCAGCCAGAGACACACTGGCCAACATGATCGCCGGATTCATGATTATGTCCGACAGGCCCTTCCGAATCGGAGACCGGATCGTACTGGAATCCGGCCAGAAAGGCGATGTTTTCGATATCGGCCTCCGAACCACCAAAATCAAAACGTTCGATAATACCCTGATCATCGTCCCCAATAATCAGATTATCAACGAAAAGGTAACCAACCTTTCCTATCCCGATCCCCAGATCAGAGTCGTGGTGGAAGTGGGCGTCGCCTATGGATCCGATCTCAGGAGAGTGAAGACGTTGCTGGAAGGAGTATGCCGCAGCCATACGGATGTCATAGAGAATCCGCCTCCGGCAATTTATTTCGTCAATTTCGGCAACTCATCTCTCGATTTTCAGGTGACCTGCCGGATTGCGGAATGGAGCATGCAGTGGAGAGTGGCTGAAGAGCTGCGCCTTTCCATATACGAGTGTTTTGAAAGAGAGGGGATCGAGATACCCTTCCCGCAGCGAGTGGTTACTATGCGGCAGGATAAAGATACTGCAGGGGGGAAATAATAACCCCGCGGACATGACGGGTGAAAAGGCGGCAGCTGTATGATCCCCGATACAACTAATGAATGGCCGGGAGCGGAAATCCTGCCCGAGCAGGGCCTGTGGAGCGGCCGGCTTATCCTTTTTGATTCTCTGCCTTCCACCAATACCTGGACCAAAGCGCATCTGAATTCATTGCATGCTGGTGATGTTGTGGCCGCCTGGAGACAGACGGCCGGACGCGGCCGTTTTTCCCGCAGCTGGATAACACCGGCCGGTGGAAACATCGCCCTGTCCCTTGTTTTGGATAAACCTGCCCAGCCGGAGCAGGCGCTCTCGCTGGGGCAGACGGCTGCCCTGGCAGTAGCCCGTCTCCTGGAAAGCCTGGGGATCCGAACTCAATTGAAGTGGCCCAACGATGTCCTGGTACAGAGCCGCAAGATCTCCGGCATCCTGGCCGAGGCCGCTTCCGCCTCTGATAAAATTGTGATCGGGATCGGTCTTAACACCACTATTTCGAGGGAGGAGCTGAAAGCAAACGGGCTTGAAGAGCAGGCCACGTCTATTTTTCTTGAGCTGGGCCGTCAGGTAGAGGCGGAACAAGTACTTTCACAATTACTGTCATCTATTCATGAGACCCTGGCCGAAAAGCAGAAACAGGGGAATCGTTACCTGGCCCGTGCCTGGAAAATCCGGGATGCCTTGCTCGGGGCGGAGATCGAAATCATCGTGGGAGAGGAATCCTGGCGGGGCCGTTATCAGGGCATGGATGATCTGGGCCGGCTGATGATACAATTTTCCGGGGGAGAAGACAGAACTTTTTGGTCCGGCGAAGTGGTGAAGGTCCGGCGGGGGAAGAACTGATTTGATCCTGGAAACACTGATATGCGTGCATCAAAGTGCTTAATAACGGAAGTTTACCGATTCAGTCGCGGGAAAATCCAAAGAGGAGAATTGTTGCCCAAGAACCCTGTAATACACCACAAAACGGCACAATTAAAAGAAAGTGACGGCGGATTCGCAGTGATCCTTGTCTTTGTCCTTCTGACAAATATTTTATTCCCTTTGCGTCAGCTCATTGCTCAGGATGAACTTGTAGAGGAAGTAATTAATCCTTCTCTTCCCCGGCAGGGGACCCTGCAGGTTGATTTCTCGCCGGATGTCATTGTCGACGCCGTTCAGTTCATGAGGTGCGTCCCAACGCTCATCTGTCTGGATCGGCAGGGGAGAATCTATGCGGCCAACGAGTCCAAGGGCCGCATCACATTATTCCGTCCGGACGGCTATTTCCAGACTTTTTTGGGTTCGAGGGGTTCTGGGGAGGATGAATATCGTTTCATCAAGAGCATCAGCTGCAGCGGCAACGGTGATTTGCTGGTGCTGGACAGCAATGCCAGCCGTACCTTGATAGTGTCCGTAAGGGAACAAGATACAAGAAGTATTCCCTGGGATTTGCCGATCCAGAAGTATCAGGATCGTATCCTGGCCGCAACAGACAGTGGATATGTGGCGCTCGTCCGCGAAAGCAATATGGGAGAGAGCAGGCCGCTGTACTGTTCCCTGGTCTTTTTCGATTGGCAGGGAAAGAGACGCTGGGTGGTCCCGAATCTTTCCGACGGGTATCTGCTTAATTTGCCCCAGGGAGGCGGCAGGAGCAGGCTGCTGCGGCTGAACCGTCCAAAGACAATGATTTGCTCCGATCTGGAGCGGGGGCTGTTGTATCTCATCGGGGGAGAACGCTATCACATCAAGGCATATGATTTTGGCGGCAGGCTGGTCGGTAGTTTCAGCCGCCCCTATGAACGGGTTCGCATCGGAGAGGCGGAAATGCAGGAGGTGGAATCCTTGCCGAATCTTCCCGAAGATTGGGACCTGCGAAGCGTAGCCGACTACGCCCTGGTGGATGATGCAAACAGGCTCTGGGTGCGGACAGCGGAAACAAAGAAAGAGGGAGGGAAGTCCCTCACCGCCTATGATATTTTTTCTCCCGATGGAACATACCAGGCCCGGGTGTGGCTGACCCTGCACCCTCTTCTCTTTTTTAAAGATATGGTTTACAGCCTTGATTCAGAAGGACGCATCATCCGCTGGAGGATCACCTGGCAGGCTGGTAAACGGAAGTAGGGTGCTGGATCCATATTCCTCCTGCCGCGCATAAAAAAAAGCCGTCTCTTGAACAGGAGACGGCTTTTTAAAGGGTCGCTTCGATCTACATTCCCAGCAGTTCCTTTACTTTGGCCCGCAGGTCATCGCCGCGCAGATCATTAGCGATGATTTTCCCCTCCTTATCCAATAGAACCGTATGTGGGATAGAGCTCACTCCATAGAGCTTGGCTACCCGGTTGTCCCATCCTTTTAGATCCGAAACATGATTCCAGGTGAGCTTATCATCCTCTATTGCCTTGAGCCAGTTTTCTCTTTTAGTATCCAGAGAGACCCCGAGAATGTCAAATCCCTTCCCCTTAACTTCGTTGTACATCTTAACAACATTGGGATTTTCCTGTCGGCAGGGGCCGCACCAGCTGGCCCAGAAATCGATGAGCAGGTACGTGCCCCGGAAATCCGAGAGTTTGATCATTTTTCCGTCGGGATTTTCCATTTCGAAATCCGGAGCCATCTTGCCAACGGCCACGGTCTCCAGTGTTTCAATGGCTTTTGAGAGCAGATCATAATAGATGTTGTTTTTTGCCGGACCCTGGAAAGCGGCGCAGTACTCCTTTAATTCATCCAGAGTGAGATAGTAGCGTACCTGACCGTAAAGCATATAGGGGCCGATGACGTTATCGCTGTTTTCTTTGATGCCTTCCTTGATTAGCTCCATTCTCTTATCTGACAGGTCCTCGAATTTTTTCTGGATTTCCTCCATGGTTTTTTTATCGTCTTTCTTCCTGGCCTCGCTGTAGCTCTTATAGAGTTCGCTTTGTTCAGTGCTGATGGGTTCCAATTTCGTTTGGAAACTGTCCAGTTGCGTTTGACTCAGCGATCCCGCTATTGCGTATTCTCTTGGATTGTCCGAATTCCCTGTCAGGGCGATAACCGAATTTTCCAAAAAGAACCGGCCGCCCTGTTTGCCGTCTATCTTCAGACTTGCCATCATAGGCGATGAAATCGAGCCGTGCAGGATAAAACTGCCGTTTTCGATCTGGGTGGAATCGGTAGCGACGTATTTACCCTCTTCGCTCAGGGTTGAGAGAACCACTTTACCGTTTTCCAGACCGTCGATCTTGCCGTTGATGGTGTAGCTTCCCTGCTTGGCACAGGAGAAGGAAAGGATGATGATGCCCAGAATTACTGCATATTTCTTCATGGTGAACTCCTTTTGTTCATGTTAATAATCTGCCTCCACCGTGAATGTTCCCCGGGAAGGCATCTGGGTTTAATTCAAATGAGTTTCCCTTTCAGCGAGACCCAGGAGGCCCCTTCGTTTCCTATTGACAGAAATCCGGCAGGAAGGCCCTTTAGGTTTCTGTCACCGGCGTAGCGCAGCCAGCCTCCGGTATTGAGGATGGGATAGGTATCACCCTCCAGATATACTCGCGCGTATTCAAACTGCTCACTGGTTATGGGCCGGTGGGTATGGCCGAAGACGAAAGTGAAAGGGGTCGGTATGTCGATATCAATGGGAAAGTGGTGCTTAACCGCCCGGCCCTGACGATAGCGGGAAAGCACGTATTTGTTAAGGTAGTGGGCGATGCTGTATTTCACATCGTCGTCGATGGCGGTCTCGTACAGACGGCCTTTGCCTTCGAAGGCGAGTTTACGAACGACATATCGGAACATCATTTTCAGCTGCAGAGCTTTAAACCAGTTGAGTTTAAAAATATTCTGGACAAGTTTATTGCTTCTGTAAAGGGTGTCCTGCAGTTTTCGGGTTTCACTTTTTCCCCCTCTTTCATAACTTCGCAGCAGCTGAAATACCTTCTGGGAAAGTTTCCCGGCGTGGCCGATGTGATAGTTAAATGCTTCCAGCCAAAGGTTATTGAATGCTTCAAGCTCTTCCAAAAGAGCCGGCTCGATGAGAAAATTGAACGGTTTGAAAAGCGGTTCCAGGTAGTGGCCGTGGGTGAAGAAATAGCATGTTTCATCTTCCCCATCCTGCTTTACCCGGATGAGGTGATGAGGGTACTTGACCACAAATTCCGGTCGGGGTGATTCCCGCGGCCAGAGATGGATGAGAGGGATATCATAGGGAAGCTCCGGATCAAGGCTGGAAAAGCGGGCGTCCACAAAATAGTAGGGATAAAAAGCATTGCTGGGCGGATTGGAAGCCTGAAGGATGCTGCCGTTTATGTTCATCAGCTCTACCAGGGAACGCCAAAAATGATGATCGTGATTGCCCGGAATATAGACAATACGGCGATACGGTCCACACTGGGCTACGAGTTTGAAAAACTCCCGCACATCCCGGTAGACGATGTCGGGCCCGGCTAGCGCAAGTTCCAGGAAATCACCGTTGATGATAAGCTCATCCTGGGGGCCGAAACTGCTCAGCGTCTCCAGAAAGATATCAGCGTTGTGCCGGAAAAATTCACCTTCACAATGAAGATATGAATCGGATAATCCCAAATGGAGGTCGGAGATAGCGATAATGGAATTGACAGTACTCATTCTCTGGCTCTTGTTGTGTATGGATTGCCTTTAACATAGAAAATCAACAGGATAAAATCCAGTGGAAAATTGTCAGCCGCTGCTGACCCTGAAAACCCATAGTGCTTTCCGTCTATGCTGTCGGTCTTTTAACCCTTTATCCGCCGACACTCCTGTCAGGGAGCTTTTGGGAGGCTTCAGAGGGAACCCACAATGTTAATTCTTAATAAAATAATTACGGGCGGGGAAGGATTACTCGAAGTTTTCCATAAGCACGATG
Organism: uncultured bacterium; assembly: GCA_964621645.1. Lineage (GTDB taxonomy): Bacteria > Zhuqueibacterota > QNDG01 > QNDG01 > JAGLOF01 > CAZUMH01. Next base: position 8,595 of record CAZUMH010000015.1, on the reverse strand, counting down.
TCGCCCTCATCCCGCTCTATCTTTGAAAAAAGCGTTATGCGGGTTTCGGGGTCGAGAGTGAAATCGTAGGCCGTCTCGCTGGATCGATATAAGACAGACAGGTCTCCACTGCGGAAGTTATAGAAGCCGATGGTATAGGTCCGATCCACGCCACGGCTTCCATAGTAGATACCTTCTTCGGTCACCAGCCAGTTCTGAATGAAATTGTCTTCTATGAAAAACAGCCGATGTTCGCGGCCGCCGCCCAGAGGGTGCTGCCAGATCCCCTGACCGTTTTGGGTTACTTTTTCATAGTAGATGGTTGTGTTGTCCCTGGAGACGGTGGGACGGATACCCGGTTCATTCCAAATCAATTGAGACTTCCCTCCTGAAGCGGGGATCTTCCAAATTTGCCAGCGGCGATCACGGCGGGAGTTAAAATAGATCCATTCTCCGTCTGGGGACCAGCTTGAAAGTATGTCCCGGGTAATATCTCGGGTGAGTTGTATCGGCTCACCTCCTTCCACATCAACGCTGAAGATGTCGAAATTTCCATAAAGATCGGCGGAAAAGGTAATACGGCGGCTGTCCGGGGACCAGTCGGGATAACGAACTTCGCAGCCGTTGAAATGGGTAAGCTGAACAGGATTACTTCCGTCACGGCGGCAGAGCCAGAGCTGGGGATCCCCGCTGCGGCTGGAAATGAAGGCGATCTGATGTCCGTCGGGGGAGAAAATGGATTCACGGTCCACTCGGGATGAAGAGATAAAACGCCGGGGCGTGGCGGCTACCAAGGTGTCCTGCGGCAGAATCAGACGCCAGATGTTCTCTTCCCGGTTGGATTGCTCATAGGCCAGAAGCCAGTTCTTACGGGCTACGGTAAGGTTGTTAATGCCTGGACCTCCGGCAGCGAGAAGGACGGCTCTGCCCCCGGCTGCCGGGATCTTCCAGACACCATCCTTGGAAGTATAGATAATCCAGTGCCCGTCGGGGGACCAGTCCACATCCGTGATCCACTGCCCGCCGTTTGTTACCTGCTGTAAGGGACCTCCCTGTACAGAAGTGGTGAAAATGTCCATCACTCCCTGAAACATACGGATAAAGGCGATTCTTTTACCGTTAGGTGAGTAGATGGGCTTGCTGTCCTGTACCGGACCTGAGACAGGATTCGTTACTCGAACGGTGTCTCTGGTGTCCAGGGGATAACGGAATACGAGCCAGGAGGAGATCTCCTGACAATATAACGTAAACAGCAGTTCTCCGCCGTCCGGCGACCAGACGGGATTTCTGATACCCGTTATTTTTTCAACAAGTCGAGTCTCCGGCCCGCCCAGAGACGGGATTGAGAAAACCTCTCCTCCTGAAGGAGTAAACTTTACATATGAGATCAAACGCCCATCGGGAGACCAGGCCGGTTCGGTGGTGAAATCATCGCCGGTTAACCGCAAAGGCCTCTCCGAACCGATTACTTTTACATAAATACTGGAACTGTAGCCGTCCTCGCCGTTCCAGCGAAACGCCAGCCTGTTGCCGTCCGGAGAAAGGGCCGGATTGCTCTCATCCCCCGGGTAACTGGTCAGGGGCATTAAATGAATGGGCGGCTGTGAGGAGGAAGTGAAGATGCGGGAACGGATTATCAGGACAGCCGCGATGACGAAAAGGGCAATGAGAGACAAAACACGATACAGAGATTTCCACTGAAAGCGTTTTTCAGTCTGAGCATCGGTCTTATCATGCGCAGAATGTTGGGGATCGTGCCGCACATTTGCGATCAGCCGGTATCCCTTTTTCGGGATAGTCTCAATGATACGGGGAGTTTTAGGATCGTCCCTCAGAATTTTCCTCAGTTCGGAAACGGCCCTGGTAAGGGACTCTTCCACCACCACGGCGTCTTTCCATACAGCGCTGAGCAGCTCGTCTCGACTGATAACCTCCCTTTCATTCTGCATGAGAAAAAGCAGTACTTCCATGTATTTGGGCGGTATTGTATGACTCGCATCGGCGTTGGAGATGCGATTCAGGCGGGGCTGAATCTTCCAATCTTCATTTAGATAGTAAATATCAGCCATGGAAAGACAGAATCACCTGTTCGTTAGTTAAAAATTAGCGGAAAATTAGTCTTACTTCAGGTATTTTTCAATAAAATTGTGTATAATTAAACCGTCTCACACAAGAGCCAATTTCCATGTTTATGCGTAGTATACTGAATATACTATAAAAAGGATTCAAATTCAAAAAAAATGTGATGAAAACATATCGTCACACCGGTCCTGCTGTTTTTCTTTTTCCGTTTTATCCGCGAGCCGGTACTGCTAGGAGGCGAGGTGATGGTATGTTTCTCACGATGGGGAAGGGGCTGATGTCGGCCATTGCTCTTCAGTGACAGTATGGGGTCATAATCAGTACTAATGAAGAGCGGAAAAATAGCAAGATAACGGGTAAGGGGACAAAAGAATGCAAAGGAGACAATGTATGAAAAGGTTGACAATTCTGCAGAGCCTTACGGCCTTGCTGCTGGTCCTGGCTTTTGTATTGCCGGTTTGCGGACAGCAGGTGTCGGTTCAGGCGGATGGTCGCCAGGTGGCGGCCTTTATCACTCATCTGGCTAAGAACAGTACTCACGGCCGCAAACCCATGACTCCGGAGATACAAGAGTTGCAGCAATGGGCCGCGGATAATTTTAAGGCTTGGGGTCTGGAGCCGGGTGGCGAAAACGGCACCTATTTTCAGGCAGTGCCTTTGGGACAGCGCGGTTCCTACATCCAGAGTATAGGCATTCCCAGACTGATTCTTGGCGGACGGGAGTTTTTCTCACGCTACGGTGATTTCACCCTGGATGACCACTCTACTCCCGGGGTCAAGATCAAGGCGGACGTTGTGTTCGCCGGGTATGGCATCTGTGCTCCTGAAAAGGGGTTGGATGAATGGGCCGGCCTCGATGTCAAGGGCAAGCTTGTTTTGGTGCTGAAGGGGTCTCCTTCCGGTGCGACCCTGCCGCGAATGAGCTTCGGACCGACTGTGCCGGAAGTGACAGGCGATGAGAATGAGTGGACCAAGGAAGCGGCTGATACCGCGAAGATTAAAATCGCCCTGGAGAAAGGTGCCGCCGGTATCATATTCTTCGATCCCAGCACTATTTCGGGGACAACCACGACGTCGAGATTCTTCCGCCGCCGTTCCTCCATGAATATCTCCTTCGACCGTAATTTTATCTACATCTCCGCAGTTGACTACCGCGTCATCAAGTGGCTGTTCTGGCGGGATGATCAGGAATCTTCCCGGGCTTTCGAGCGTCGGCTGGCCTGGTTGGCCTGGGATATCAGAAACAAGAAACCTCAGTCTTTCGACACCGGTGTGAAAGCACAGGTAACAAGTTACGAAAGAACCGAAGTCTACGGCGAGGAAGTGGGTAAAAGCAGCGGCCGCAATGTCATCGCCAAGATAAGCGGTACGGATCCGGTTTTGAAGAATGAATACATCGTTCTGGGAGGTCACTTCGACCACCTGGGTACCAGGCAGGGGCTCATCTACAACGGGGCCGATGATAACGCCTCAGGCAGTGCTACCGTACTGGCAGTAGCTCAGCTGTTCAAAAAAACAGGGATTCAACCGAAACGCACCATATACTTCTGTCTTTGGACCGGAGAAGAGCTGGGACTTATCGGTTCCAATTACTGGGGCGAACATCCCACGGACGGTGTCTCAATGGATCGAGTAGTGACTAATTTCAACATGGACATGGTGGCCCTGGGAGATACGCTCGATGCTCCCGGAGCGCTCAATTTCCCGTTCATCTGGAATATCATCAAACGCAACCAGCGTGATGATGTCATCTCCGTGGTTACTCCCCATACTGCCGGTCCCGGCGGCAGTGATTATTCCGCCTTCATATCAAGAGGCATTGAGGCCCTGGCTTTGATGACGGCAGGCGGCGGCGGTCATCCCGATTACCATGACACCGGCGATGATCCGGAGAAATCCGAACCGGATATCCTGGGCAAGACCGCTCAGTTTGTCCTGCAGGGGACCGTTAATGTCGCCAATGAACCGGGTTCCCTCATTATTCCCGACAGACAGCTTAAGTACGATGCCATGCGCTGGAGTCCCGCGCTGATTAATCCCTCCCTGACAATGAGTGGAGCCTGGACCAAACTGGAGGCGAAAAATCCGGCAGAACTGACCGATCTGGTTCTGAAGAAAATCGAAGAGCTGCGTCAGCCGGCGGATCAGCAGACCTCAATGATGCGGCGTTTCCGGTTCTTTATGAGAGGCGGTAACTATACCACCGGAATCGAAGGACCGGGGGCTTACGGCGGCGACGCCAATCTCCTGAAAGTTGCCAAAGACGCCCTCAGTTTTGGACGGGTAGATGTTTGCTCCTGTAATAAACTGTGGTTCGATAACGGCCTTACACCCGCCGGTGAAGCGGGGATTAAAAGCCTGGAAGAGAACAGTCTTACCCTGGCACTCTATAATCCGTCCTCGGCTATTCTCGACGGGGTGTTACAGCTGGTCACCAAACCGATTATTGTCGTGGGGGCGGCCGATCTCACCGATGGTCAGATTGCCGCCTTGAATGAGAAAGATGCACTGGTAGCAGTGGATTTCGATCCGGCCGACATCCAAGCCTGTCTGGATAAACTCACAGTTTTGAAGGGGCGTTTCGGCGATGTGGATAATCTCATTCTCTATGTCAAAAGTGATAAAGGACTGGAAAAGGCTAAAAAAGATCTGTTCATGAAGCTGCACGGCCTTGGCTGGTCTACAAACGACATCAATGCCATCGCAGGAATCGGTGAAAGCAGGCGCAGCCAGGGCAATCTCGACAAGCTGCGCGGGCAGGTTCAGGACTTCTTCGGCAGACGCAGAAGCAACTAATATTGATTTCCGGGCAAGGGGACCCTCCTCTTGAAGGGGAAATTCTTGCCCGGATGATTCTCTTGTAAATGTTGGATGGAGGGAGGTATGGGTGCGCGCAAGTTCCGCACAGTAATTCTCATCGCTGCTTTGAGTGTTGCGCCGTTCCTTGCGGCTGCTGATCATCCTCAAGATAGGCAGCCGCGGCAAAATCAGATGAGTGCGGCGCGGGCGGGAATTATCACCCACGTAAGCTGGAGCGAGGATGGACGGTATCTGGATTATACACTTCACTTAAAGCGGTATCGTTTCGATCTTCAAACCCAGAAATTTGTTACACCGGGCGAAGATACCGGAGAGGAACAGGGAAGGCAGGGATTCCGGCGCGGACGGGGACGTTTTATTACTCAAGGGGACCGCAGGATCGAGGTCCCATCCCGCGGGCACCAGTACCTCACTGAAATGTCCCCTGACGGACGCTGGTTTGCCGTCTGCAAGGACTGGAACGTTGTACTCGAAAGTGCCGAGGGCGGCAACACGATTGCAGTGACGACAGATGGCAAACGGAAATTACGGTACGGCACTGCCAACTGGACGTACGGAGAAGAGCTGGGACAGCGTCACGGGATGTGGTGGTCCCCTGATTCCAAGAAACTCATCTACTATGTGTTTGATGAGCGGCCCGTACATGATTTCTACCTGATCGGGAATCTGACTGATATCAATACCACGCTGATGACCGAAGGGTATATGAAGGCCGGAGCTCCCAATCCCGTTGTCTGGCTGGAGATTTACGATTTGGGGAAACGGGCCCGTATCCCGGTGGATTGCGGTCAGACAGAGCGGGACCAGTACATCTATAACATGCGTTTCACTCCTGACGGCCGTGAACTTCTCTTCAACTGCACGGACCGGAGACAAAAAGAACTGGAAGTTATGGCTCTGGATATCGAATCAGGGGCCACCCGGATTGTCCTGAAAGAAAAGCAGAATACCTGGCAGGAAAATACTCCTTTTATGCAGTTTCTGGATGACGGCAAACGTTTCATCTGGGAGACGGAAAAGAGCGGATTTCGGCATTATGAACTGCGTCATCTGGATGGGCGGCTGCTCAACCGTCTGACTTCCGGGAATTATCCGGATATGCGCATTGAACGGGTGGACGAAAAAGACGGCTGGATTTTCTATACCGCCCGTTCCGGGGAAAATCCGCTTAACGATCATCTGCAGCGGGTACGGCTGGACGGCACCGGGCAGCAGACGCTGACCCCCCAGGGGCTCAATCATACCTCCCTCTCCATTTCCCCGGACAGTAAATGGTTCGTGGCGCGCTATGAAGATATTCAGACCCCCCCTTCAACGGCACTCTACCGCAGCGACGGCGGTTTGGTACGAATTCTGGCTCAGGGCCCGGAGAAGGGAAACAGCCGTTCCGAGATTTTTTCCTTCACCGCTGCGGACGGCAAGACTACCCTCTATGGGATACTGCATAAACCGAAAGATTTCGATCCCAATTGTACCTATCCTCTCATCATCAGCGTCTACGGCGGGCCTGGCTCGCGGGCAGTGTACAACCGTTACATGGAGCGCGGTTCCCGCTATAACGAGATGGGAATCCTGGTCGCTCAGATAGACAATCTCGGCACTGGAGGCAGAGGCAAGGCGTTCAAAGATGCTGTCTACCAGAAACTGGGGGATGTGGATATCCGGGGCCAGGCTGAAGGGGTGAAATACCTGCGGCAGCGTTCCTATGTGGACGGTTCACGGGTGGGTATCGTCGGACACTCCTACGGCGGCTATATGGCAGCAATGGCAATTGTTAAATATCCCGATGTTTTCACCGTGGCCGTGGACCGGGCCGGAGTCACCGACTGGCGTAATTATGACAGTATCTATACAGAAAGGTATATGAACCTGCCTCAGGAAAATCCGGATGGATACCAGAACGGCTCGGTGATGCCTTTTGTGAAAAACATCAAAGGAAAACTGTTAATAATGCATGGTCTGGTGGATGACAACGTGCATCCCACCAATGCTTTTCAGCTCATTGACGCGCTGGATCAAGCGGGAATCAGCTATGAAAGTCGTTTTTTCCCCCGTGCAGATCACGGATTCAACGGCATGGACACGCAGGATGGCTTTTTTAAACGGTGGCTGCTGAACAATACTGAACAATAAAATGACCTGTTACCCTGTCCCCTCTGCTCATCATGTTCCCCAAAACACTCCGGAGCCTTTGGGCTCCGGAGTGTCCCCAAAGAGCAGAAGAAGTGAATGAATATCCCCTAATCACCGTATCAACCCCTGAAAACCGGGTTCCCTTGAGCATTATTTCGACTGGGAACCCGGTTTCCCACCTTATGGCCGCGTAAACTATATTTTTCTTGACATTTTTGTCATAATTGTGTAAACTAAAGTTATCTTAGTTGCTATTTTTAAAAAAGATATTTCCTGTTCTGACGAACTTTAATATCGAGGAATCTATGTGTAGGAGATCCGTTAGGGTTTGGCGGCATTGCCTGATAACGGCGGTATTTATTCTGGTCCTGACCGGTACTCTGCAGGGACAGCAGCAGACCCTGAACGTGACCTTTGAACAGGTTTCCATCGACAATTCCACTCTGTTAAGGGGAGTCAGGGCCGGATTCCCCTTCTACGTGCTTTCCATCATAACAGTCCAGGATTCGGCAGGCAGGTATATACATGGACTGGCTGATACCAGCCGCTGGATCACAGCCGCGGACACCACCGAATTGGGAATGCCTGTCGATTCCGTCTGGAAGGTTATCTGGGAATACCACGAAGAGGATACTACTCTGCCCGCGGACCCAGATGTGAAACCTACCCAACCTCCCTATATGGTTACGGAGCTCTACGATATTGAAGGGTATGGGCTGTCGGTAGCCCTGGCCATGGATTACAGCGGCAGTATGGCAAACGATATTTACCTCTCGGAAGAGGCGGCCCGGGTGTTCGTGCGTCAGATGACCCACAATGACCAGTCGGCGATCATCAAATTCACCGGCAAGGTCGGCATGTTCCAGGATTTCACCACCGATACCACCCTTCTGATGGAGGCCATCAGCAGAAGCACCGGGGATCGCTCCTTTACCGGTTTGTACGACGCTATCTACACCGCCATCATGGCCCAACTGGACCAGAGCGGCCGCCGGGCCGTAGTGGCCTACACGGACGGCAAGGACAATTTTTCCAGTCATAACATCGATGATGTGATACTGACAGCAAAGCTTTACAGTATTCCGGTCTTTACCATAGGACTGGGAGACAAAATTAATGAAGCCCGTTTGATGCGGCTGGCCGCAGAAACGGGAGGGGTCTATCGCCACGCAGCCAGCGCTGCCGATCTGGCCGATATCTATATCGAGCTTTACGGCCTGATCCGAGGTTTCTATGTAATGGCGCACACTTCTCCCGACCCCTTTTACAACGGCACCTTCCGTATTGTTGATCTGACTCTTAACAGCGGTGATACACAGGGGCGAGGAAAAGGGAAGTATTATGTCCCCTATGTGCCCACTGATTTGGAAGTGACAAAAATAGTGAAGACTGATTCACTGATGGTGTCTGGTGCAGATACTACCTGGATCCTGACTCCTGGCGACACGGCACGGTATAGCGTTACAGTGACCAATGTTTCCACCTCCCTGGCAGGGGATATCCTGCTCAGCGACAAAACACCGGATACCCTCTATATGCTGGATATTGAACCCGCGCCGGATTCAAGCAATCACAATGCAT